>NZ_JQKE01000007.1:0-66642 GCF_000745895.1 Stenoxybacter acetivorans DSM 19021
AAGCCATAATCAGAGGACATGCTGATATTAACAGCGTTCTCCATACAGATGGCTGGCGCGGTTACGACGGTTTGGTTGATGTGGGTTTTGAAAAGCATTTTCGTGTCAATCATGGTAATGATGAGTTTTCCGACGGTAAGGGCAATCATGTAAACGGTATTGAAAGCTTTTGGGGCTTCGCTAAACACCGCTTGGCGAAGTTTAAAGGTATTCATAAGCACTTATTTGAAATTCATCTTAAAGAAACTGAGTTTCGTTTTAACCATAGAGAGCAAAATATCTATAAAATCTTGCTTAAATGGTTTAGAACCGAGAAAATTTAGTTGTCTTGTTTTTACCTTGTTTGGTTGTCTTGTCCCAAATATTATTAGACATTATAACTTGCGGAAATTACTTTTTTATATAACATATTGATTTGATATTACTACTGCGGCAGCAAGGGCGGGATTGGGCAGCGTAAAATGGCGGCAATGGTACGCATTAAATCACGCTCAGTAAAATGAATGCGGCCGTCGGCTTGAACGGCGGTCAGCACGGCTTGTAAAACGGCGGCTTTGTCGTCGTCGTTAAGCGCAGCCAAACGCTGTAAAGCGGCTTGCAGCTGCGGCAATGCGGCGGTTTTTATTTGCTGCCATGCAGGTATCGGCGTTATCGCAAACGAGGAAACGGCTGCCTGAAATGCGGCTTGAGCGATGGTTTCATCGTTGTTGCAACGCGCTGCCCATGCCAAAACCAGAATGATGTCATCGGTGCTTTGGGCGAGTGTGCGGCTGTGATTGGCTGTGTTCGGCGGGGATAAATGGATGTTCAGCACAGTCCAAATACACCATTCACGCAAGCTGATTTGCCCGTCGGCAATCATAAGCTGCTGCCACATTTTTCTCAGCTGCTGCCATTGCGGCTCAGACATTTCTGCCAAAGCGGGCAATGCCAAATCCAACAGCGGTAAAGCATGGGCGGTAATCAGGCGGTTTTGCCGAGCAAATAAAGATTGGGTCCGTAAATACAGGTTTCTGTCGTATTGCTCAATGATTTGCCATTGTTTATCGGTAATTTCGGCTTGTTCAGACAGCAATAACACGCACACCAAAGATTGTGCTTGTTCTGCATCTTGGCTGGCTTCATACCATGCGGGCGACATGTTTTGGCGCAGCCATGCGGCATATTGCAGGTGCTGCGGGTGAATTTGAATGATGTCGGACAATGTTTGTTGTCGGATTTGCGATGGCGGCGTGTTTTCCCATGTTTGCGCTTCATCGTATGCCGCTGCTGTGTCGTTGCTGCCCGCAAAGCCGGAATAAAGGGTATCTGCCGTGTTTTGGTTGCCTGAATGCCATTGTGCGCCATTGTTGTCAGACAAATAGGCGGCAGCGCGTTTATCCAGACGGGCAATGCGCTGTTTAATTGGCGGGTGAGTCGCCAGCCAACTGCTTAATCCGTTCATTTCACTGAACATAAAATGCGCATATTCCGCTGAGCTGAAACTGCGCCAACGCGGCTGCGGTTGTGATGCGATTTTAGACAATGCGCGGACTAAGCCTTCTTTTTGCCGCGTGAATTGCACCGCCGATGCGTCTGCCAAAAATTCACGTTGGCGGCTCACGCTTGCCTGAAGCAACTCAGCCATGACGATGCCGAAAAAATCCAAAATAATTAAAGGAATACCAAGCAAAATGCCGGGTATTCCGGGCGAATATGGTTCTTTGCGGTTGTATTCAATATCGGCATTGTATTCGATACCGACGTTATTGGGATTTGAGCCGAAGAGCAGCCCGCTTCCCAGATTGCCAATCATCATCAAGCCGTGCAGCAAGCCGCTTAAACGCATATTCAGGCGCATGTCGCCGTTGAGAATGTGGCTGAATTCATGCGCCACCACTGCTTGCAATTCATCTCGGCTCAAAGCATCGATTGCTCCTTGCGTTACTGCCACCACGGCATCTTGAGGATTCCAGCCTGCCGCAAATGCGTTGATGCTGCTTTCAGGCAGCCAATAAACTTTGGGCAAAGGCAAGCCCGCCGCGATTGCCATTTCTTCCACAACATTCAATAATTGCCGCGTGTTGCCGCTGGCTTGATTGGGTAATACCCGCTTGCCGCCCAAGGCTTCAGCCACCGCCGCGCCGCCGTGTTTTTTCAGTTGCCGCAATCGATAGACACTGCCGCCCAATACCAGTATGAGCATCAGCAATGCACTCCAGCACCAAATCACCCACATATTTGTCTGCATATTTGTCTGCCAAAAATTGTTGACAGAAGCAGGACACGAATGCAGTGTGCAGGTAAGCGCAAGCAGAAATGTGCCGATAAAAGCAATGCAGGTGGCGGTCAATACCACCATCAGAGTCACCGCCGGCACATACAGCCAAATCAACAATCGGCTTAACTGCCGTGCCTTGCGTTGATGTTCAAAAAAACGCATACGCGGCTCGCTTTATAAATTGACTTTCGGGGTGCCTTGAATCAGTTCGCTGTCTTTAAATTGCAGTAGCACTGCGTCTTTTGCGTGTCCGAACAATGAGGCAAACAGCACAAACGGAAACGATTGACGCAGGGTGTTGTAGTCCATCACGTCATCGTTATAGGCTTGCCGCGCGAAGGAAACGCGGTTTTCGGTGCTGCTGATTTCCTCGGTTAATTGTTTGAGGTTTTCGCTGGCTTTTAATTCGGGATAGGCTTCAATTTGCACGTTTAAGCCCTGCAAAGCCCCTGATAATTTTTGCTCACTGCTTGCCATTTGTGCCAAAGCCGCCGGATTTTGCGGCTGATTGTGTGCTGCCTGCAAAGCCGCTAAGGCTTGATTTCGTGCCTGTGTTACTGCGGTTAAAGATTGATTTTCGTGTTGTAAATAGGCTTTGGCAACCGTAACTAAGTTGGGAATCAAATCGTAGCGCCGTTTTAACTGCACTTCGATTTGTGCAAAGGAATTTTGCCACTGGTTTTTACTTCTCACCAATTTGTTGTAGATGTGTATCAAAACACCGGCAATCAGTACCAAAACCAATAATGTGATGATTGCAGCCATGTTATCTCCTTAGGTGGTTTGTGATGTATCGTTATTTAAATTGTTTGGCGCAGTTTGTTTTTCCTGCGCTTGGGTTTCCGCTGCATTTTTTTGCGCATCGTCAGCCCAAAGCCGGCTTTGTTTCAAAACATCGGGCAGGTGATGCCGCACGACTTCATCAACAGTATCCGGAATCTGGGTTAACAGCTGGTGTTGTAAGCTGTTTATCCATTGTACACTGGAAATTTGAATGGCGGTGCGCACCATGCCTGCCAGTGTGTCTGCCAGATGCGGGCGCAGTTTTTCAGCCAGCCGATTAATCAGCTCGGTTTCGGAAATGCACTGTACGGCGCGGTTTTCCGATTCTTGCGGATTGATAACATGCAAATGCACATGAGCCACAGCAGCCGATTCTTGCTCGGTGGGGTATTGGTTGTGTTCCGTTGGATTTTCTGCCGCATCAGACTGCGTGCCTGTGTTTTCTGTTTGTGTTTCGCTGATGATTTCGGCTTTGTTGCGTTTGTCCAAACGAATGCTGACGGCGGGTGTGGTTTCGCTGTCTGCCCGCTGTAAGCAGTCTTGTGCTGCCAACCAATCATCTTGCAGCAAAACGGCGGTTTCGGCGGTTGCCTGCCGTTGCTGCCGATTGTGCTGTTGCTGCCATTGCGCCAAATACGCTAAATAGGTTTCTTTGCGCTGCTCGGGTGTGAGCGATTTGGTTGCGGTTGGGATGGCTGCGGGTGGGTTGGTGTTTTGCACAGGCTGTGTTTTTTTGGTAAGGCTGCCTGAATGAAGGGTAGCAGACAGCTGCGCCGTTGGGCTGTTCGGGTGGTTGGGCGATGCGTTTTGAATCGCGGGTTGGGGTGGCGGCGCGGTTTTTTTGGATTCAAGCAAGGCTTCTAATTGACGTTCCCATTCCGGTTTGGTTTCATTTGTTTGAGATGATTGTTCGGGTTGCTGCACGGGGGTTGCCGCCTCAGTAGGTTCGGCAGCCTGAATGGGTTCGTCGTCATCTAATGTGAAGACAAAGGGGGTTTGTCGGGGATTGTGTTGGTCGTTCACGTGCTTCACTCCGATGTTTTGTTCAGTTGATGCGTGTTTGGCGGGGTTTTACGGGATTTGATGCGGTTTATTTTTTGGTAAACACCAAATCCCAAACGCCGTGCCCCAGCCGTTTGCCGCGTGCCTCAAATTTGGTTTCGGGGCGGTATGCGGGGGTTGGTGCGTAATTATCGGCGGTATTGCAAAGGGTGTCGAACTCGGTTAATACCAAAAGCATTTGTTCGGCATATTCCTGCCAATCGGTTGCCAAGTGAATATATCCGCCGCTTTTTAAGCAGGGCAGGAGTTTGGCAACAAACGCAGGTTGAATCAAGCGGCGTTTATGGTGGCGTTTTTTGTGCCACGGGTCGGGAAAAAAGATGTGAATGCCGTCTAAACTTGTCTCACCAAGCATGTTTTCAACCACTTCCACCGCATCGTGCCGCATGACGCGGATATTGTTTGATTGGTTTTCATCAATCAATTTCAATAAGTTACCCACGCCCGGACCATGCACGTCAATTGCCAAAAAATCACTTTCAGGCAGCCGCTTGGCAATTTCAACGGTAGCAACACCCATGCCGAAGCCAATTTCCAGTATTTTTGGGTTGTTTCTTCCAAAAACTTTATTTAAATCAATTATTTTATTTTGGTAATCCAATCCAAACGACGACCACAGCGTATCAATGGCGCGTTGCTGTGCGGCGGTCATGTGTCCTTGCCGCAACACAAAGCTGCGGATAGAACGCGGGTATTCAGTATCGGTGGGTGCGGTTGTGGTGGTATTCATATTTATTTGGATAACAATGCTTGCGTGTTGCTGCGGTGTCAATACCGTTTCTCCACGCGTGAAAAAGGAGTTTGCGGGTTTTGGGTTGTCTTTAAATGGTGATTATTGCGTCCCTTATTAAATATTGCGTATCTTGCGGTTGTTTTTTGCGTCATGGGTTACTGCTCATTGGTTAAAATGCCTCGCCTGACGCAAAAATCACCTCTCCATATTTGACGCCATATTTAACTGGAAGCGCAATAAAACAAGCCGCTGTATTATCTGCCGAGTGCTTTTTATAAATGCAGGCGAGAAAATAAATAAGGTAATTCAAGCGGTAAATACAGGCTGCCTGAAAAAATCAGAAAATTCATTGCTGCCAATCGGCAATTTATACTGAAAAACAGTGCGTTTGGCCAGTGAATTTATGTGCAATTCGTCGAAAATACCGCGATAAATTTGATTGGAAACAAATCGAGTTTGATAGAATGTGTCGTTTTTGCTGTTTTGAATGGATTGAATATGACTGCCTCGCGCCGCTCTCGGTTGCCCGACGCCCGCCCTTATCCCACCGACCCCGTTAAAAATGAGTTGCTGATTTATGCTACACAATTGGCAAACGGCGGCGGTAAAGCACAAACGGCGTTGGCACATGAAAGTTTGCACAACGCCATTGCCGCGATGCTGCTGCAAAAAAATTATTTGGGTTTGTCTGTGGCTTTGGCAATGTCGCCCAATGCGGCGGTTTATGCCGAATTGTGGCGTGGTTTGCAAGCGGTGTTAAACGCGTATGACGACACGCAGATGCAATGGTTTGCCTTACCCGTGGTGCTGGTGTGCGGCGCGACGCAAGACACGGAATTGCCCGATACTGTGCCGCAAGCGGCGATTGACAGTGTATTCGGAGACGCGAAGGTTTATTGTTTGCCGAAATTGCTGTCTGCGGAAACGTTGAGCAGCATCAATGCAGGGCAGTGGTTTGCCGCCAAGCAAAACCGTGAGCAAGCCGAACAGTTTGCGCAAACGCTGGTTTCAGGCAGCCTGAAAGTGGCAGCGGGGCAATCGGTGTGTGTTGTTTATGCGGTGGGCTTTGGTGATAAAACCATTCAGGCAGTCTTAAGTAAGCCGTTAAACGATGCGGCATTGCCGTTGATGCAAGTGTGGCAGCAGCATTTTTCAGGCAGCGGCATCACGCTGTTTGCCAATCCCTTGCCGCCGATGACACCGATGACGGCACTCTATGAGGGCAGCAATATGCGTGCGCGTATGGCGTGTGATGTATTCACTGCCAACACGGTTCGCGCTATTCGTTTGCAAAATCCGAGCGTGAGTGCGGTGATTGCCGTCGAAGCGGGTGGGCGTTTATTATTTGGTTTTGATGCGGTTGATGCTGCTTTTTCGTTTGAACCTCAGGTGTTTGCACGGCAGTTGTCGCCTATGGACAATATTGATTCGTTTATTCAAAACTTTTTGGATTTATTGGTTGAATGCCGAGTGGAATACGTGCGCTTGCTGGAAGACGTGTTGGCGGAAAATGCCGCTTTTCCGAGCTACGCTCAGGCGCGTCAGATGAAAGGCTGTAATCCACTGCTTGAATTATAGTCATCTAAAGGCTGCCTGAAAACCTTGAGTTGTAAACGTGTTACGCTCAGGGGTTTTTCAGGTAGCCTTATATAGCTGTACTATTATTTTTTCAAAAAAGAAAACATAGCTTATTCAGCAGATTTCAGATAATTAGCCGTAATTTTTTGACTAGTCGTTTTGAAAAATTTAATAGTTTAGCTATATATCTGCTTATGATGAAACTGTTTATTGCAGCTGATCCGGATTGTTTGCTTTTGAACGGGCTTCGTCCATGCTGATTTTTCCTGTTTTCAGCAAGTTTTGCAGGGCTTGGTCAAGGGTTTGCATGCCTGAATTTTGACCGGTTTGCAGCACCGAACCGATTTGGGCAATTTTGTTTTCGCGAATCAGATTGCGCACGGCAGGTGTACTGAGCATGATTTCATGGGCGGCGACACGGCCATTGCCGTCTTTGGTTTTTAAGAGCGTTTGCGAAATAACTGCCCGTAAACTTTCAGACAGCATTGAACGCACCATTTCTTTTTCACTGCCCGGAAATACGTCAATAATCCGATCCACGGTTTTTGCCGCACCGGTGGTGTGTAAAGTACCGAACACCAAGTGTCCGGTTTCGGCGGCGGTAAGTGCCAAACCAATGGTTTCCGGATCGCGCATCTCGCCGACCAAAATCACATCGGGGTCTTCACGCAGCGCTGACTTCAGGGCGTTGGCGAAGCTGTGGGTGTGTTCGTGCAATTCGCGCTGATTTACCAATGATTTTTTACATTCATGCACAAACTCAATGGGGTCTTCAATGGTGAGAATGTGGGCAGGGTGGTTGGTGTTGATGTAGTCTATCATCGCCGCCAGTGTGGTGGATTTACCGGAACCGGTAGGTCCGGTTACCAATACCATTCCGCGTGGGGTATCGGCGATTTTCTTGAAAATGGTAGGGCCGTTGAGTTGTTCCAGTGTCAATACTTTGCTGGGAATGGAACGCAAAACGGCGGCAGGACCGCGCTCAATATTAAACGCGTTCACACGAAAGCGGGATACGCCGGGTAACTCAAAAGAAAAGTCGGTTTCCAGATTTTGCTGATATTGTTTGATTTGATTGTCGTTCATGATGGACATGATCATTTTGCCGACTTCATCGCTGCTCATGTCAGGCAAATTGATGCGGCGCATGTCGCCGTGAACGCGAATCATCGGCGGCAAGCCTGAGCTCAAATGCAAGTCTGATGCTTTGTTTTTAACGGCGAATGCCAATAGGTCGGTAATCTGCATATTGTTTTTATTCCTTTTAATTTAAAGGCGGTTGTTTGCGGTTATTTAATGAGCTGGTCTGCGGCTTCTTTGGCGCGCAGCAAAATGTCTTCGTTCATGTGGCTTTTCAGCTGGCTGAACACCAAGGCAATCACTGCCAAATCATCGGTGAAGCCCAAAGGCCCCAGTAAATCGGGAATGCTGTCGAATGGGCTGACAAAATACAACAGCGCGGCAATAATAATCAATTTGCTTCGCTTGGGGGTGCTTGGTGATTTCAGTAAAAAATACAAGGCGTAAAGTTGTTTAATGGCGGGTTTTCCCAAACGAAATGCGTATGTTTTGAGCTTATTCAGAAAGCCTTTTTCGTCCAAACGGCGGCTTTTGAATTTTTCTTGGATTTCTTGAAGTTTTTCGGGGGCGGTCATGTGGATTCCCTTAATCAATAGACAAGCACGTTAATACGGGTGCATTTTTTTGGTAATGTAAGCATATATCATTCCATGTGTTATGCGCCATGTGTCATGCGGCGGTTGCAAGCAAACTGCCGTCGTGCACCGTAAACACGCGCTCGAAACGTGCTGCCAATTCGTCGTCATGCGTAACCACCACTAAGGCGGTTGCCAACTCGTTTTTCAAGTCCAGCATCAAATCCAATGCGTTTTGCGCGTTTTGGCGATCCAAATTGCCGGTTGGTTCATCGGCAAGCAGACAAGCGGGGCGGTTTACCAAAGCACGGGCAATGGCGGTGCGCTGACGCTCGCCGCCGGATAACTCGCCCGGGCGGTGCAAGATGCGTTGCTTTAAGCCCACTTTTGCCAACATATCGGCGGCGGCGGCTTCCGCTTCCGGCTTGGGGCGGCGCGCAATCAAAAGCGGCATCATCACATTTTCCAAGGCGGAAAATTCCGGCAATAAATGGTGGAATTGATAAACAAAACCCAGATGCTGATTGCGCAATTGTCCCAATGCGGTTTGGCTTAAACCCGCCAAATCCTGCCCCATAAGCCGAATCGTGCCTTGCGTGGGCGTGTCTAAACCGCCCAGCAGGTGTAATAAAGTGGATTTGCCGCTGCCGGAAGCACCGATAATGCCCACGCTTTGTCCCGGGGCTACCCGCAAATCCAGATGCGCCAATACCGTTACTTGCAGTAAACCGTCGTCGTAGCTTTTGGCAACGTTATTGCATTCCAATACCCAATTATTCATAGCGCAAAGCCTCCGCGGGTTGCGTTTTTGCCGCTTGGCGACTGGGGTATAACGTAACCAAAAACGACAGCAGCAAAGAAATGCCCGCAATAATGGCAACGTCGGTAAACGCCACATGTGAGGGAACATAGTCGATAAAATATACAGCCGATGAAATTAATTGCCGCCCCAGCAGCAATTCCACACCATGCACCACGTGTCCGATATTCCATGCCAGCAACACGCCGATAACCACGCCGCTGACCGTGCCGATTAAGCCCAGCATAATGCCCTGTACCATAAAAATGTGCATGACTTTGCGCGGGGATAATCCCAATGTGCGCAAAATGGCAATGGCGGCGCGTTTTTCGGTAACCGTCATAATCAGCGTGGAAATTAAGTTAATTGATGCCACCAAGCTGATGAAAAACATAATGATGAACATCATTTTTTTCTCTAATTCCACCGCTTGGAAATAATCTTTGTTTTGGAATGTCCAATCACGCGCCCAGACTTTGTCTTGGCGATCCGGCGGCACAATCACTGCCGTTACTTCAGGTGCTGCATCAGGGCGGCTTAAACGCACCTGCAATATCGCATTTTCATCGCCGGCGCGATAGAGGGTTTTGGCGTCTTCAATATTGGTTAAAGCCAGCGAGCTGTCCACCGCAAAAATGCCGGTATGCACAATACCCACCACATTAAATTGCTTCATGCGCGGTACCATGCCCACGGGAGTTACATTGCCATCGGGCGTGATGACTGTGATTTTTTGCCCGATTTGTGCGCCGAGTTTTGCCGCCAGCTCTTGCCCCAGCACCAAATCAAATTCGGTAGGCAAGAGTTTGCGGTAAAGTTCAGCAGGTAGTTTATCGCCGAATTCAGAAACTTGCGCGATGCTGTTGGGATCAATGCCTTTCAGCTGCACACCGCTCACTTCACCCTCATTTGCCAGCAAAGCCTGCCCCGCCACAAACGGCGACACACCCAATACACGTGGATTTTTTTGTGCCAATGCTGCCAGATTTTGCCAATTATCGCCCGCTTCGGGCATGAAATAGCCGATTTCCATATGCGGCGCAACCTTTAATAATTGCCCGCGAATCTCGCGCTGAAAGCCATTCATCACCGACAACACCACAATCAGCGCAATTACGCCAATGGCAATGCCGATAATGGAAATGGTGCTGATAAACGACATAAAGCCGCTGCGTTTTTTTGCGCGCAAATAGCGCAGACCGATCCAAGTTTCTAAAGACAGCATGGTGTTCTTTGATTGAGTAAACAGGCGGTATGGTAACTTGAATTTGGCAGATTGTGCGGCTTTTGCTTTTCTTTGTGCTGTTGGCTGCCTGAAAACATGAAAGCAATCAATGCGTCAGGGCGTTGCTTACTGTTACGAAGAACCAACAAAATACTCAGGCAGCCTTAAACTCAGGCTGCCTGAAATACGCGAAACAATCAGTTAAACAATCAAGTTATTAGAATATTTCACGCCAAGAAATACGTTTGATGGTGCGCGGTACGGGCGAACACTCAAAGCGCGTAACATCTGCACCGTCTTGTCCGGCTTGTGCCATTGCCAGTTCCTCACAAGTAGGAGGGGGAGGAGGCTTACCTCCGTTCCACAGGCGTATGATGCCATTGGTGTTCGTGCCGCCATCTATAGTATGAGATACTCCGGTAGCGGAAATTAAATTACTGTAATGAGCATCAGCATAAACACCAATTGCCATGTCCTTACCAAAATGGAAAGCCTTCAGCGAGGCATCTCCCTCTCCCGGTTTTGCGGGTGAGCCTTTAATGACATTCACTTGGTAGTTGCGGATAATGGATCTATAAGTTGCGCCCACGCACATTAAGTCTTTATAGTCGGACGGCAGGTCAATGGATCCGGTTTCCGATGAAAAGAACACGGTTTTGTTTACAATCAGTGGTCTGTTGACAATTCGCTCGCCGTCTTTTTTACCATTGACCATCAGGTTAATAAACCAGCCCTTGTGTTGGTTCGAGTTAAGGATTTTGTTGTCTGTGAAATTGCGTGCTTTCCGCTTGTTTCCTTGATCATCAGTCATTTCGCCTTCGCTCAATTCGCGCTCCAATAAAGTGGTATCGCGATTAGCATAGGAAGCCACCGGTTGGTTTGGCGGTATCGGTGCGCTAATTTTGTCCAGTAAACTATAGAAACTTTGTTCAGCCAGTGAACCAAAATCGGTGTCTTGGTCAATGCGGTCAGATTCCAAGTAATTTCGTCCGGTGCCAAACACCACTTGAGCGTGGGTACCGCCGCGATAATAAGCATTGGGGGCAGCGGTAATTGGTTGTTTGGGATCGCCGTCGAATACTTTATAGGATTCAAATTGAGCAGATGTTTCAATATTGCCGTCAACATTGAGGTGAATGCGGTGTAAATCACCATTGGAATCGCCCACGTAAATCACATCGGCAATGAGATCGTTATCCAAATCCATAACGTGCAAGTCGCCCAGTACAGCCCCCGCGTCTGCCGAAGACACTTCAATTGTGCGAACCAATCTACCCGGTTTGCCGTTGTTTGTGCGGACGTTTTGTGTAATCATGCCGCCGGCTTCTCGGTCATAGGAGAAGCCCAAGGCATCAAAAACATAAATTTTAGGTTTTTGTGATGTATCAGGGTAACCGTAGCCATTGGTTGAAAAGGCAGCGAGCAAAGTATCGGCGGCATAATTCGGTCTTATATTGATGGTTTCCGAATTGTTGTTTGTGTTGCCGGTTTTTTGACGTTGCAGGGCGATTTCTTTGACCAAGGCATTATTCAAGGTGTAGCCCATGTCGTTGATTTCACCGGCGGCACCAAAAGCATCGGTGCTGGTGTCCCATAACAATACCTTATCTTTTGCATTGGATTGGTAGCTGCCCGTATTCGTTGAACCGGTGGAAGCATCTGTGATACCAACATTGGTTTTGCCGTCTACGTCATCTTTGCCTCCGATATTTAAGGCATACAGTCCGCGCCCGCCTTGGCCGGCATTGCCGATAAAGAAGTGCCGTATTTGATCGCCCTTAACATTAGTTGTTGTGTAATAGTTGATGGGACCGTCTAAATAGGATTCACGCGGCACGTTGTTGGAACCGTAATTTCTATAAGCACGAATGGCGATGTCTTCAATCAGGCGGCGATTGTTTTCACGCAGTATGGCACCGGGCATATATCTAAAACGTTCCAAATAGGGGCGTCCGCTAAAGTTGTGGTCAGCCGTGTAGATATGCGCCATACCGTCGTTGGCTTGTAACACCATGTAGCGCGGCAATTTAATGGCTTTCCCGTTGGCTTGGGTGAATACACTACCTAAATTGCTTTTGTTGCGACTGCTTTCCACCATGTCGCCCAGCAAACCGATATTCACGCCGGTGATTTCACCGAGTTTGCGCTTCATGGCATCATCGGGTGTTTGCCCCAGTAATCGGCTGCGAACACGGTAATCCGGACGGTCAGAACCCCAAATATTACTGGCATTACCCTCAGTGGAGGCGTAGTCGTCTTGATAGTTTGCGGTTCCAGAGGTGCTGGTATAACTCTCTGCTTTGCCGAGTAACCAATAAAGATAACCATTCCACCAACGGTTTGCAGTCAGTGGCTTTTTACCATTTGACTCTATCTTAGTGAGTAGCGTGGGGTTTCCATCAGGATCAGTCAAGGTGTTGGGTGGTGGTGGTGGGTTATTTGGATCAATATTTTCTACTGGTTGGGCATAATCACAAAGCCACTGCTCCGCTTCTTTAAGCGAGGTGCCAAAGCAATCGCGCCACAGATCTGTATGCTCATGTTTATATATATCGTTTAAAGAAAAATAATTGTTATTTAATCCGCTGTTGCTAAGTGGATTAGCTCCTTGTGACAAATCATACAGCTTACTACCTGAAACCACGTTGCCTTTGGCATCTCGGTTTGGCAGAGTGGCTAAAAAGACACTATTATTATAATTAGCTGTGATTGGGTAAACTATTTTATCTTTTTTGGCACCATCTTGTTCAAAGCCGCTTGGGCTGGTGCTATCCATTTTTTTAAATTGGATAGAACTACTCCACGACGGCGGATCAATGGCTACCACCGGTGCAAAGTTTGCTTCTTTTTGGGTTTCATCTGATTCGAATATCGCGCTGTTGTTGGTGAATGTGATTTGACTGTACTGAACATAATCCGGTGTCTGAACTTGCGCGATACCCAAAATGGCATCAAAAGCCGCGTCTAAACCATCACCTGAATTAGTAATAATATACGCACCGCCGCCTTTTTCAACGATATTTTTTACATTGGATGGGCCGCTCATAAAACTGATGGCGTGGGTGATGATGTTTTGTTTGGGGAAATAGGGATCATCCCAGCTCTTGCCATCTTTATCGGTGGTTACTGTACCGCCAGTACCCTTGCCCGTGGGATCGTCCCAAGAGAATTTGTCAATTTTAAAACCCTCAGGACGGTAATCGTGATTGTAGGCAAATTCAGGCGCGTAAGCCCTTTTATTACCCAAAGACGGAGAGAGAAATGGGAAATCGTGGTCTTGATCTGAGGCACCATCGGAGATCAACAAAACATGGTTTTGCTGGCAACGGTATTGCATCACGCGGCGCACGGATGCGCGCACATCGGCGTGATTTTCAATTTTATCCGGATCTTGTACAGCACCTTCTTTACTGAAACCATTGATAATGCGCGCTTCGGCAGAGTTGTTTTCATTCAACCAGCCACTGTTGGCATCATCGTCTTTAACGTGATCCCAAATGGTCAATGGATCAGGTACTTTGCTGCGAGGAACGGAATTAACGCCCCATGCAGGTGCGTAAGTGAAAAATGATTTTGATCGTGCCGTGGGCTGTGTTTTAAAGTTATTAATCCAATAACGGTTCATTTCGTCCCACCACAGCGGGCAGTTAAGATATTGGCTGTTTGTACCTGTATTTTCGTCGGCGAGACCGAGGTTATTAGAAGGACAGGTATAGCTGGGATTGGGGTGGTAGGGTCCTTCGCCGCCCATATAGGCATAAATGGTGCGTAACGCATCCATATTGGGGGTTAAGTGTTCGGAAAGCATACGAGAAAGAATGATGTCCATCTTCTTGATGTGATCATCAGTACTGTCTTCAATCGGCACCATAATGTAGCCCAAGGTGTTGTACCATGAAGACTCTGCGCCCACCACATCATGATAACCCTCTGTGAATTGTTCTTTACCGTTTTCTTTGTCCCAATATTTGAAATCCATATCATCATCATAGTCGTTCAGCGTCGCCAAGCCAATTCGGAATTTATCTCGGTATTTTCTGATAGCACTTCGAGTAACGCTCTTGGCAATTTCGTTTCGGCTGCGACCCCACGGATCTCCGCTTACGGACCATTCCATACTTTCCGAATTATCAAAAAGCAACATCAGGTTGGGTGTGGTTTTATTGATGGTTCGCAACTGCATGTAGTAAGGCACGCTGACAAACGGCGTTTGGCGCGGAATGACAGGATCGGAGGCTGCGGCGGCAGATGCGTTTTCGATGATTAAACCACAAGCCAGCAGGCTTAACATGATTTGATTTAGGCGTTTCATTTTCATTGTGCTTACCTCGCGAGTGGTAAAGTTTTTGCGGCAACCGATAAGATGAAACCCATCGGCTACTCGGTTCAGTGCAATACATTCGCAAAACCCCGATTATTATATTACAGGGTGTGTTTATTGGATATCTAATATTAAACTGTTGATTTTTATTCAATTGTCATATTTTTATTATGCGTTAAATAAATTAGGGACACAGTCTAATATCATTATTTTACAGCAATTGCAGCAAATTTCAGTCCAGTCAGGCGAGTTTTACATTTAAATTTCAGAAAATGTTGTTTTGAGGCATATTTAAAGCCGATGGATATTAAAAAACAAATTAAAAAACAAACTGCTGTGCCGTTCTCGCGGTTTTTATTTTTCGGTATTTCAAAAAATAGCGCAGAACTTATCCGCAGGTTGCGGCAAAAACGGCGATGATTTGCGGCGCAATCCGACGGTGTATTACAATGACTTCGCCGCGGCAAATACTTAAAACTTGCTTGGCTGTCTGAAATAAACAGGCTGCCTGAAACACAGGCGCAAACACATCAACAACAAAGGAAATCAATATGGAACATCAATTACCTAAACTGCCTTATGCTTTAGATGCATTGGAGCCGCATTTGTCCAAAGAAACTTTGGAATATCACTATGGCAAGCATCATCAAACCTATGTAACCAATTTAAACAATCTGATTAAAGGCACGGAGTTTGAAACCCTGTCTTTGGAAGACATCATCAAAAAATCCAGCGGCGGTGTGTTCAATAATGCCGCGCAGGTGTGGAATCATACTTTTTATTGGTTTGGCTTAACGCCTGCGGGCAAAGGCAAGCCCGAAGGTGCGCTGGCACAAGCCATTGAGGCAAAATGGGGTTCTTTTGATGTATTTAAAGAAGAATTTAATAAAACCGCGGCGGGTACTTTCGGTTCCGGCTGGGCGTGGCTCGTGAAAACATCAAGTGGCGATTTGGCACTGGTATCCACGTCCAATGCCGCCACACCGCTGACCACCGACAACACGCCGCTTTTAACCTGCGATGTGTGGGAACATGCTTATTATATTGACTATCGCAACAGCCGCCCGAATTACTTGGGTGGATTTTGGCAAATTGTTAACTGGGACGAAGTGGCAAAACGCTTTGCTGCGTGAATTTGGGTTGAAGTGGCTGCCTGAAAACGGGTAAATCCGATTTGGCAAAGCCAAAAACCGGATTGCTATTTTGCGGTGTTCTGCTACAATGGCTACCGATTAGTCGCAAGCCACCTTTTTTCGGTGGCTTGCCTTTTTTATTATTGTCAGCGTGAAGCGAAGTAAACGTTGGGAACTTTACCAAAATGCAAAAAATTCCATTAACGGTCAATGGTGCCGATTTACTCAAGCAAGAACTGCAAAAACTCAAAAGCGTGGCGCGCCCCGCTGTGATTGAAGCCATTGCCGAAGCGCGTTCACACGGCGATTTGTCGGAAAACGCCGAATACGAAGCCGCTAAAGAAAAGCAAGGTTTTATTGAAGGACGTATTGCCGAGATTGAACACAAATTATCCTTGGCTTTGATTATCGACCCCAAAGAAATTCACGCCGAAGGCAAAGTGGTGTTCGGCGCAACGGTAACGCTGGAAAACTTAGATACTGAAGAAGAAATCACCTATCAAATTGTGGGTGAAGACGAAGCAGACATTAAATTCAATAAAATTTCTGTCGGTTCACCTATTGCCCGTGCATTGATTGGCAAAGAAGAGGGTGATGTGGCTGAAGTGCAAACGCCAGATGGTGTGCGTGAATACGAAATTATTGCGGTGAACTATGCGTGAACCATTTTTGCAAAACCGAGAAAAACCATGACTGAAATGCTGTTGTCCACCAAAGACATCGCCGCTTTAAAAGCCCGCGCTCACCACCTGAATCCTGTGGTGATGATTGGGCAAAACGGTTTAACCGATGCGGTTATCCAAGAAACCGATACCCATTTGACTGCCCATGAATTGATTAAAGTTCAGGTTGCCGATGATGACCGTGCTGAACGCGCTGCCATTGCTCAAGCACTGTGCGGTGCAGTAGATGCGCACTTGGTTCAGCACATCGGTAAACAATTGGTGCTGTTTCGCCCCAAGCCGGAAAAGCCTCAGCCGAAATAATTTTGTGATAACAATCGGCGCGGGTAAAAACAACCATTGCCGCGCCTCATTACCTCATTGTTTTTGCAAGCTGTTGTCGGTGTGTTAATCAATGTGTCAATGGTACGGTAAGCCGAATATTTGGCTACGGCAAAACCATCTCTTTTTGCAATAACTGTTTATTCTGTGTGAATGTGTTGTTGTATTTCTTCAAAGGCGGCGTTTCAGGCAGCCGGTTTACGTATCTGAATGGGAGGCAGTTATGGACATCATTGAATATTCAGGCAGCCCGTTTAAACTGCACCGTCCGTTTCCGCCTGCCGGCGACCAGCCGGAGGCAATTGCCGCTTTACTCGAAGGTTTAAATGACGGTTTGTCGGCACAAACCCTGCTGGGTGTTACCGGCTCGGGCAAAACCTATACCATGGCGAATGTGATTGCGCAAAGTGGCCGCCCCGCCATTATCATGGCACACAACAAAACTTTGGCAGCGCAGCTTTATGCTGAAATGCGTGGGTTTTTTCCCGAAAACGCAGTGGAATATTTCGTCTCTTATTACGATTATTACCAGCCGGAAGCCTATGTACCCAGCCGTGATTTGTTTATCGAAAAAGATTCCAGCATCAACGAACACATTGAGCAAATGCGCCTGAGTGCGACCAAAAGCCTGATGCAGCGTCCTGATGTGGTGATTGTTGCCACCGTGTCGGCGATTTACGGTATCGGCGACCCCAACGAATACCACCAAATGATTTTGCACCTCAAAGAAGGGCAGAAAATAGATCGCCGCGACATTATTGCCGCGCTGGTGGCGATGCAATACGAGCGCGGCGACATGGATTTTTCTCGCGGCACGTTTCGGGTGCGCGGCGATGTGATTGATGTGTTTCCGGCGGAAAGTTCTGAAATTGCCTTGCGCATCAGCCTGTTTGACGATGAAGTGGATCGAATGCAGCTGTTTGATCCGCTGACAGGCAGCCTCAATCAGCGTGTGGGGCGTTATACCGTGTTTCCGTCCAGCCATTATGTTACGCCGCGCGAAACTGTATTGCAGGCGTGCGAGCGCATTAAAATCGAATTGGCAGAGCGCATTGCCTTTTTCACCAAAGAAGGGCGGGCGGTTGAAGCGCAGCGTATTGAGCAGCGCACCCGTTTTGACTTGGAAATGCTGTATGAGATGGGTTTTTGCAAAGGCATTGAAAATTATTCGCGCCATTTTTCAGGTAAACCCGAGGGTGAACCGCCGCCCACGCTGATGGATTACCTGCCAAAAAATGCGATGATGTTTATTGATGAAAGCCATGTAACCGTTACCCAAATCGGCGGTATGTATAAGGGCGATGCGTCGCGGAAACAAAATTTGGTGGACTACGGCTTTCGTTTGCCGTCTGCCCGTGATAACCGCCCGCTCAAATTTCATGAATTTGAACGCATTATGCCGCAGGTGATTTTCGTATCTGCCACGCCCGCTAAGTATGAAGAAGAACACGCAGGGCAAGTGGTGGAACAGGTGGTGCGCCCCACCGGTTTGGTTGATCCGCAAATCATTATTCGCCCTGTTGCCACTCAAGTGGACGATTTGATGTCGGAAATCAACAGCCGCAAAGAAAAAGGCGAGCGCGTATTGGTAACCACACTCACCAAGCGCATGGCGGAACAACTGACTGATTATTACAGTGAACTGGGCGTGAAAGTGCGCTATCTGCACAGTGATATTGATACCGTGGAGCGCGTGGAAATTATCCGCGATTTGCGCTTGGGTTTGTTTGATGTGTTGGTGGGCATTAATTTGCTGCGCGAGGGCTTGGATATTCCCGAAGTATCGCTGGTGGCGATTTTAGATGCCGATAAAGAAGGTTTTTTGCGTAGCCATCGTAGCCTGATTCAAACCATTGGCCGTGCCGCCCGTAATCTTAATGGCGTGGCGATTCTCTATGCCGACAGAATCACCGATTCCATGAAAGCGGCAATCAGTGAAACCGACCGCCGCCGTGAAAAACAACAGCAATTTAATCAAGAACACGGCATTGTGCCGCAGCAAATACATAAGCAAGTCAAAGACATCATCGACGGCGTGTACAGCGATGATGAAAATAATAAAGGACGCGGCAAAGGGCGTGGTCAGGGCAGGGTAAAAGGGAAGGTAACAGAAATCCGCAACGAAGAAGACGCGGTAAAAGAAATTACCAAATTGGAAAAAGCCATGCAAACCGCCGCCCGCGATTTACAATTTGAAGAAGCCGCTGTTATCCGCGACAAAATCCGTGCTATTAAAGAAAATCTGCTATTTGGCGCAGTGCCGGATTAAACAAATAATAAAAACAGGCTGCCTGAAAATCCGGATAACGGTGTTTTCAGGCAGCCTGAGCATTAAAAATGGTTATGCTGTGCTTTGGCAAATGGCACAGCAATTGATTGCGGCGTTGCACCTAAAGAAGCTGTTTACTGCATTTTTGCCAAAGCCATGCCGGCAAAAGAAAAACAATACAGTTTACGCATCCTCATAGCCGTTTGGGTTTTGCATTTGCCAACGCCAAGCGTCGCGCAGCATCAGAAATAAATCTTTATTGGCTTGCCAGCCCAATTCTTCTTTGGCTTTGCTTGCATCGGCATAACACGCGGCAACATCGCCTTCTCGGCGCGGGGCGATTTTTCGCGGGATACCAATGCCGCTGACCAATTCAAATGCCTGCACCACTTCCGAAACCGTAAACCCACTGCCTGTGCCTAAGTTATACACATGGACACCTGCTTCATCTTTTTTGGTAGCCATCGCCGCCAAATGACCGGCAGCAAGGTCTTCAACGTGAATATAATCACGGATAGCAGTGCCGTCGCGGGTGGGGTAGTCGTTGCCATAGACGGACAATTCGTCAAGTTTGCCGATGGCCACTTGGCAAATATAGGGCAAGAGGTTGTTGGGAATGCCATTGGGGTTTTCACCGATTAAACCGCTTTCGTGCGCACCAATGGGATTGAAATAACGCAATAACACCACGCTGAAACGGTTGTCGGCTGCCTGAACATCGCGCAGCAGGTTTTCGGCTTGATACTTGCTGTCGCCGTAGGGATTGGCGGTGTCGCCGATGGGCATGTCTTCGGTAATCGGCAATTTGGCAGGATCGCCGTAAACAGTGGCAGACGAGCTGAATACAATGTGAAACACGCCTGCTTTTGCCATTTCTTCGATCAAAATACGAGTGCCGTTAATATTGTTGTCGGCATATTTTTCGGGTTCACGCACACTTTCCGCCACGCTTTTCAAGCCGGCAAAATGCAAAACCGCATCAATTGTGTGTTCGGCAAAAATACGCCGCAAAATTTCGGGGTCGCGCACGTCGCCTTGATAAAATGCGGGCGATTCGCCGCTGATGAGTTCGATTCGTTCCAGCACCAAAGGTGAAGCATTGCTTAAATTATCCAGTATCACCACCTGATGATTGGCGGCAATGAGCTGCAATACAGTGTGAGAACCAATAAAACCGGCACCGCCGGTAACCAAAACAGCCATGATTGATGTCCTTAATCCAAATCTGCCGATGCTTAATATCTGTTCGGCATCATACCAAAATTATTCAATTATACTAAAGCAATTAAATTTTCAAACATCTCTCAAACGTTCTTGCGAGAAGCGCAGCGATGCGGCCATTCGGAATTTAGAAAACGCAGCACGGTTACAATCGAGTTACTTCGCTTTGTGTGCAATGACGGCGTCATTTTGATGTTTGTTTTTTGCAGTGCTCAGTACCAACCAAACGGATTGTACTAATTTTCCGCCGTTTTTTTATTCAGTGCAGCATAATAAGCAGTATCCATGCCGAATAATTGATTGATGTCATTTTCGTCAAACACATAACGTTCATGGCAAAAATCGCAGCAAATTTCCACGCTGCCTTGTTCTGCAACCGCTTCACCCACTTCTTCACCGCCGAGCAGCAGCAACATGTCGCGTACTTTGCTGCGGGAGCAGGTGCAGGCAAATTCGATGTTCTGAGCAGGAAACACGCGCGGCGGTATTTCGTGAAATAAACGATAAAGAATGGTGCTGGCATCTAAGTTCAGCAATTCATCGCGGCTTAAGGTCTGCGCCGGTATGCGAATTTCTGCCCAAGCATTGTCGGCATTGGCTGCATTGATGCTGTTGTCGGGCATTTTTTGCAAAAGCAAACCGCCCAAATGCTGCCCATCTGCCGCCAGTTGAATAAAACTGTCCAGCTGCTCAGACTGATGCAGATAATTCATCAGCATTTGTGCCACTGTGCCGCCTGCCAACGGCACAATGCCTTGCCACGATTCGCCGTTGGCGGGCTGCAAAGTTAATACAAACATGCCGTCTTCACCCAATAAATCCGTCAGCGCGGCGTTTTCAGGCAGCCTGATGTTTTCGTCCCAGCGGGCGGTGGCGCGGCAGGTGCGATCAGACGTGGCTTCGGCAGTGAGCATTTTCAGCATGCCTTTGCCTTGCACTTGAACGATAAGCTGTCCGTCGAATTTTAAATTGGCGGCGAGCAACACCGCCGCTGCCGTGAGTTCACCCAGTGCGGTGCGTATTGGCAGCGGATAGTGTTTTTGGCTGTTGATGTGCTGCCACACTTCAGTTAAACGCACGTGCAAACCGCGTATCGGTAATTCATCAAACACAAAGCGGGTTAAACGGTTGTCTTCGGGAGTGGATTCGTTTTTCATGATTGGGAAAAAATTTGAGATGCTGTTTATATGACCTCATCGGCGGTAAAATCAAGCCAGATGCCGTTATGATAAAATCCAAGCATTCAGGCTGCCTGAAATCATTCGCTCCAGCCGCCCAAATGCACTGCCAATTCCGCAATCAGCCCGCTTAAGGTTTCGGTCATTAATATTTGTGAAGCAAACAGCAGACTTTCAGGGTCGTCGCCGTGGTTGGCGGCTTCTTCTTGCAATACGTCTAAAAATTGAATGCGTTTGAGCGTCCATGTGTCGGTGAGCACAAAACGGACGCGTTCCTGCCAGCACAAACCCAGTTGGGTAACGGTTTTGCCGCTTTTTATGTGGTTGACCACTTCTTCGGCAAGCAAATCCTGCTTGCTCATGCGCACAGTGGCAGCCGAATCGCCCAAGCCTTTCAGTTCACAGTCGCTGTCTAGTTCAAATCCGCCCGCCGCTGCGCCGTGGAACAGCCAATGGGTCATCACGCTGCCGGGAGATTGTTTGGTGTCGGGTAAACGTGCATCTAAACCGCCCAAGGCGTCACGCAGCTGTGTTAATAAGGTTTCGGCTTTGTTGGCGTTGGCTTGGTTAATCAACAATAAACCGTTATCGGTATCGATAATGGCTTCAATGCGGCTGCTTTTGGTAAATGCACGCGGCAGTAAGTCGTCGGTGATTTGTTCTTTGAGTTCTTGTTTTTCTTTGCGCCCGAGACTGCGCGCTTCGGCTGCCTGAATGTTGGCGATTCTGTCGTCCAATACATCGCGGATTACTGCTGACGGTAATACTTTTTCTTCTTTTTTCAAGGCAATGCGCCATGTATTTTGTGCGGCAAACACCATTTCCGAACCAAACGGTGCGCTCGGTGCAAATCCGCTGCTGTCCCAGTCCAAACCCAAGCACGGCGTAAACGCTGCTTTAGCCAGCTTGTCGGTGATTACCGCCAAAGCGGGCAAAGTTTCTTTGTTTAATGGGTAAATACTTAACTGCTTAAACCACATGTTTGATTTCCTTTTGTTTTATGGCGGTACACCCGATTTTCAGTGCTGCCGTACCGTGCGATGCGTGTTCCATTATATAATGAGCGGTGAAGTTTCATAAAAGCAATTGGGTTTAACCAAAACGGAAAAGTAATGATGAAAAAAATCAAAAAAGCAGTTTTCCCTGTGGCGGGTTTGGGGACACGTTTTTTGCCTGCCACCAAAGCCAATCCCAAGGAAATGCTGCCGATTGTTGATAAGCCTTTGATTCAATATGCGGTGGAAGAGGCAGTTGATGCCGGCTGCACTGAATTGGTATTCATCACAGGACGCAATAAACGCAGTATTGAAGACCATTTCGATAAGGCTTATGAACTGGAAACGGAGCTGTCCTACAAAAACAAAGTGGAATTGCTGGAACACGTTCAAAAAATTATTCCCGATAATGTTACTTGTATTTATATCCGCCAAACCGAAGCCTTGGGGCTGGGGCATGCGGTGCTGTGCGCTCAAGCGGCGATTGACAATGAACCGTTTGCGGTGATTTTGGCAGACGATTTAATCGATGCGTCAAAAGGAGCGATAACGCAAATGGTTGAGCTGTATCAGCAAACCGGCAGCAACATCATTGCCGTGGAACAAATTGACCCGGAAGACACGGCTTCATACGGTATTGTTGATGTGTATGCCGATGCGGTCAGCGGGTTGAATCGTGTGCGCAATATTGTGGAAAAACCGCAGCCGCAAGATGCACCGTCTAATTTGGGTGTGGTTGGGCGGTATATTTTAAATCCCACTATTTTTAATTTATTGCGCACCACCCCGCGCGGTGCGGGCGGTGAAATTCAATTAACCGATGCCATTGCCGCGTCCTTGCTGCATGAAACCTTGCTTGCCTGCTACTTTGACGGCACGCGCTACGACTGCGGCAGCAAACTGGGCTATTTGCATGCCAATTTGGTTTATGGCTTAAATCATCCACAAGTGGGTGCAGACTTTAAAGAAATCATACGCCAAACCGCAGCCAAGCTGAATTTAATCTGAAAACGATGCCTGAGAAATGGAAGTGTAACCATGATTCAATTAACCTCTGCCCGCCAAGGAAAGATTAATGTTGCCAACGATGCACCGTTTGTGTTGTTTGGCGGTGTGAATGTGCTGGAAGATTTGGATTCCGCCCTGCATGCTTGCGAATACTATGTTCGTGTTACCGAAAAGCTGAATATTCCTTATGTGTTTAAGGCATCGTTCGATAAAGCCAACCGCTCGTCCATTCATTCCTACCGCGGCGTGGGTTTAGATGAAGGCTTGCGTATTTTTGCCCAAGTGAAACAAGAGTTTGGTGTGCCCGTTATCAGCGATGTTCACGAACCCTTTCAGGCAGCCTCCGCTGCGGAAGTGATTGATGTATTGCAATTACCCGCCTTTTTGGCACGGCAAACCGATTTGGTGGCGGCATTGGCAAAGACAGGCAATGTCATTAATATTAAAAAACCACAGTTTTTGAGCCCGCCGCAAATGCGCAATATTTGCGAAAAATTCAAAGAAGCCGGCAATGAGCAACTGATTTTGTGTGAACGCGGTACTTGTTTCGGCTACGATAATCTGGTGGTGGATATGCTGGGTTTCGGCGTGATGAAAAAAACCTGCAACAACACCCCCATTATTTTCGATGTTACTCACTCATTGCAGCAACGTGAATCCGGCGCGGCGGCTTCCGGCGGACGGCGCAACCAAGTATTGGAATTGGCTTTGTCGGGCATGGCAACCCGTTTGGCTGGTTTGTTTTTGGAAGCACACCCCAATCCTGACCAAGCGCGCTGCGATGGCCCAAGTGCCTTGCCGTTGGACATGCTGGAAGCATTTTTAAGCCAAGTGAAAGCCGTAGATGATTTGGTGAAAGCAATGCCGAAGTTGTTGATTGTTTAGCTGAATGGTTTATTCTGCTGACAGACAAGCAAAAAAATATAGCTTCCGACCTTTGGGTCGGTGTTATTTTGGTGTTAGGGCGCGTTTGTATCGCGCCCTAACCACACGTTGCCTTCTATGATGGGGTGCAGCGTGTTCCCACTCTGAAAGACGGGATTTTATTTTAAGGTTGGTAAGGAAAAAAGAAAAAAATTTAACGCCTTTTCTTGCCGCTATTTTGGCAAATATCCATAAACAAGCATGGGCAAAACAAGCCCAACAACAGCAAGCCGTACTGTTGGCAAGAATGTGAAAAAGCAAATTTTCTATTTTTAGGGCAGTATATAAAACAAATTGCTCTGCTGAAAATTAAAGTTGTCGGCATGCGCCGTTTGTTTTTTTTGCGTCTGCATCAGCGGCGGTTTCGCATTCATAAGTGTTGCCAAATGCAGACATCCACAAAGATTTTGTTCTGCTACTTGTTCCATTGGCAAGCGCGAACAGGGCATAGTTGGTTGCTGGATTATCGTTGTCAGCACAGTCTGCATTGCCGCAACGGGCTGATAAATCATATTTTCGAGCAAGTTCTGCGTTGTCTCCTGTTGTTGCCGAAGTAATTTTTTCTAGTACGTCTTTTTGTTTAACATTGCCACTCAATTTTAATGATGCCAATTGCTGGTGTGTTTGAGTCAGTGCCGTGCGTGCGGCTGCTAAATCGGCTCTTTCAATATAGTTTGTATAAGCAGGTAAAGCAAATGCTGCCAAAATGCCGATAATGCTAACGACTATCATCAGCTCAATCAGCGTAAAACCTTTGATTTTAATATTGATATTATTCATGGTGTTAATTTTACTATTGACTCTTAGGAACGGGGAATGTGGCTTGGATGTTGGATTGAAGGGTAACTACTGTGTTTGCATTATTGCCGTGTGCCCGTGCAGTAACGCGGAATACATGGAAGGTATCGCCGAGTGCACTGGTATCAACCCCTAAATATTCAATAATATGGGGATGTTTTTTCCAATCGTGGTCTCGTTCCCATGCCGATACATTACAGGTTGGCATTGGTACACAAGAAGATTGGAGAATGTCTGTTTGGCTAAGTATCCCAAAATAATCCCCTGAACCATAAACATCGGTTCCGGAATTGATGCCGCCGGCGGGTACACACAAAGCAGTGTCTTTGCAATCTACGGTGAATTTAGCCGTTGGGTTTAATTCACCCACTTCTCTCTCGCCGACGCGCAAGGCGGTTTCTGCACGTGATAATGCTATCTTGCGGTCTGCATCATTGGCAGAAATACGCATTTCAGTATTACCGCCTTGTATGCCGGCAATAACGAGAAATGCAATTACCAACATGCTGATTAATACAATAAACAGCGAAAACCCGGTTTGTTTTGTATTCATTTATCTGCCCTTTTCTTTGGTTATTGCTTGCGTTTCGCTCAGGGATTCATTCTTATTAAGGAGGGGTTCTGGCAAGTACACGGTTAGCGCACACATTGCCGCCGCGCACCGCGATATCAATGGCGTAATTTATATTCTGAGTATCTACAGTTACCCCTAAGGGAATGTGAATCAATGCCGGCAAAAGTGCTTGATCCAATGGGGAGGCAAGGGTGGGGGGATTATAACTCAGCGTATCTGTGTAGAATGTGAAACTGGTTGTGCCGGCGTTGAAATTGTCCGTACCACCAAGACCGGTATTAATATTACAACCGGCTCCATCATCATTCGCTGATATATCTGCATAACCGTATTGAATTGGACCAAAAGCTTGAACATTACTCACCAATAGCTGCGGACCTTCCCATTGATTGTTATTACCCAATGTGAAGCGATATAAACTGGGTGCACCTCGTGCGTCGTCACCAACCACATAAGCCGATGATGCAAAGCGGGTTACTGTGGTTCTTGAAGAGGGCGATATACCGCCAACATTAAGGATCTTGCCATCTTTATCAATTGTTGAAATAACCAACTCTGAACAAGTTGATACCGCAACGGGCGTATTTTCGGCAATGCCAATGCCATCATCAAATACCACTTCGTTGACACCCTGTAAACGCCCAAAACCCACGCCATAAGTAAAAATTAATGCGTTGCTGGGATTGTTTAAAGTTACTCCTGTTTGACCAAGGAATGTACTTCCATTCATCTGACGAATCCCAAAGTTATTTCCATTGTCGTGTGTGGTTGCTGTACCTACCTCACTGGGATCATTGGCACCGGCAGTAGTGTGATTACCCGTTACTGAGTTGCCAGGATTTCTCGGACCTTCTGCCGCCAGATTATAACAACCGAATACCCCTGCGGCGCGGGCATCTCTGGCGAGCATATTGGTGGCATTGCGCAAATCCTGTTGCACGGCAATGCGGCTTTGTCCTTGTGTAGAGAGATTTTGCGTGGTGATGTAAGTTGTGCCCACTGCCAATAAAACGATTATACCAATGGCACTGGCAACCATAAACTCAATCAGGCTGAAACCGGATTGTTTGTGTGACTTGTGCCATGACAATGGCTTGGGCTGGTAAATGTGTGTTGGCATAATAATTTGGGCTGCCTGAAAAATATTCTGTTGCGGTGTTAATCTGAAATCGGCAAGGAATAGGTATATTCAATCATGCCATTGGCATCAGTACCGAGATTTTTATCTTCGCCGTCGGCAATTTGCATTTTCCATTTTATTTCAAGTGTATCATCGGGTTTTACATCTAAATTAATATCTTCGATATTTGTCAAATTTGCGTTCACTTCATTCTTAAAATGGCACAGTTGTATGTTTGCCATTCCATTTCTATCATAAGTCTGACCACCAGTATAATTGTCATTGCAGTTGTTGTTACTTTTAATTCCAGTCCAGAGGTTTTCATAGAAACTGTAGTCTTTTGCAGCCACAGTGGCATCGTTTGTCGGAGCGATTAATACAGGGTTGGTCAGCATACTTTCCATTAAATTTTGCGCCGCCTGTGCAACAACGGTTTGATTGCCTGCTTCCTGAACGCTACTGACACCGCGCAATTGCGCGACCATCAACACCAATACACCAAACGACAATACAAAAATAGAAATCATCACCTCAATTAAAGTGCTGCCTTTTTGACGGTTTTTTAATTGCGTGTGTCGGTGTTGATTCAACTGGGTTTGTACAGTAAAACGGGGCATCATTGTGTTTTCTCCGGTTTAGGGCTCGCCGCAGATGGGCGAGGCGACATCTGATGCAGTATAATTTGCAGGACAGGCACCACTCCTGCCGCTTGCATCCAGAAAAATCATACTGGATAGTTTTTTACCGTCATTGTTTTTGCTGAATGTTAAACGCGCTTCGCCGCTGCCTACTTGTAATGAACCGCCCGCATACCAACCAAACGTACCGTTGGGCAGAAAGGCAAATCTCGGAGTTGCCAGATCAGCAGGTGGCTTCGATGAACCGAAAGATTGTGTCTGTATGGTGACGGCAATGGGATTTTGCTGGTTGGCACCGTTTTGATTTACTGCGATGGTTCTAATGGCCTCATCAGTAACTAACGCACCGTCACGGTTTCTGTCAGCAAATGCAGTTAATCCCTGAACAGCATTAGGAGTGGGTGCTTGGCAATTATTATTCGGGCTGCCGTCGGTTTTTATGGTAACGGGACACACCAATACCGGCACATTCAAGCGCACCGCTTCGCTGCGGGCAAATCGAAACAGGTTGGCGGTTTGCTCTGCTTTGCTGCGCACGGCTTGTCTTTGTGCCCACGCACTCATATTGGGCAAGGCAAAAGCCGCCATAATGCCGGTTAACATAACCACCACCATGAGTTCAACTAAGGTAAATCCGCGCTGCGGTGTGGAATTGGGTTTCATTTTTTGGTTTCGTTCGGTTGGCACGGTATTGCAGTGTTTCCGTTTCATTTATTGTCTATTGTATTGCAGTCTGTTTTAAATACAATAAGCGAAACAATGTTTTACAAAAGGGCAATTGACTATTGTTTTTTATATTTTTTTAATAATGGCAATAGTGGGTTGTTTGCCGTAATCGTTGTTAAATCAATCAATTCAGTTTATATCCTGAGATTTTGCTTGAAAGCAAATCAATACAGGCAATCTGTTACTCAGTGCTGCGTTATTGTGTACGCAATGAATTGCTCAGTACCGCTCATTCATAATCATAAGCACCATCCGGCATGGCGGCATTTTCAAATTTGGTGTACTTTCCTTGAAAAGTAAGGTGTATTTTGCCGGTGGGGCCGTTACGGTGTTTGCCGATAATACATTCCGCCATTCCTTTAAACTGACTGTCGGGGTGATAGTATTCGTCGCGATACATAAACATAATTAAATCCGCGTCTTGTTCAATGGCACCCGATTCACGCAAATCAGACATCATCGGGCGTTTATCGGTGCGCTGCTCCACTGCCCGCGACAATTGCGACAACGCAATAATCGGCACTTGCAATTCTTTTGCCAAGGTTTTCAGGGAGCGTGAAATCTCGCCCAATTCGGAGGCACGATTTTCGCCGCTGCGCGATGAACCGGACATCAGTTGTAAGTAGTCAATCACAATCAAGCCCAGCTGTCCGCCCTGCTGCCGTGCTAATCGGCGGGCACGGGCGCGGATTTCCAAAGCAGTCAGACCCGGTGTTTCGTCAATAAATATCGGTGCATCGGACAGCTGCACCACTGCGTTATTCAGCCTGCCCCAATGTTCGTCTGCCAAGCCGCCGGTTTTTAAAACACTTTGATCAATGCGCCCCACCGAACCCAGCATTCGCATCACCAGCTGTGCACCGCCCATTTCCATGGAAAATACCGCAACAGGCAAATGGCTGTGTATCGCCACATGTTCGGCAATATTCAGCGCGAACGCGGTTTTGCCCATAGACGGACGACCGGCAACAATAATCAAATCACCCGCTTGCAAACCCGAAGTCATTTTGTCTAAATCAATAAAGCCGGTGGCAATGCCGGTTACATCGTCTTTGTTGTCGCGGGCATACAAAACATCAATTCGTCCAACCACTTCTTTCAGCAAGGCGGGCATAGCCAAGAAACCTTGGCGGGCGCGGGAAGACGATTCGGCAATTTGAAAAACATTGTTTTCCGCCTCGTCCAGCATTTGCTTGGCATCTTTTCCTTGCGGATTATAAGCATCTCTTGCAATTTCTGTACCAACCTGAGCCAGTTGGCGCAGAATAGAGCGTTCACGCACGATTTCGGCATAATGGCGGATATTGGCGGCAGAGGGTGTGTTTTGTGCCAAGTTTACCAAATAGGCAAAATCACCCGCTGCTTCCAGCTCTTCGCGCCGCTGTAGTTCTTCTTGAACGGTAATCACATCAGCAGGACGCATGGTCTCCGCTAATTTGGCAATGGCACGGAAAATCAGGCGGTGTTCATGGCGGTAAAAATCAACTTCGTTGATGATGCCGGCAATGTTTTCAAACGCATCATTATCAAGCAGCAATCCGCCCAAGACCGATTGTTCCGCCTCCAGTGAATGCGGCGGGATAAAAGATTGAACGGTATTATCATCACCCCTTTCTTCAAAAGACAGCGGCGGTTCATCAAATGATTTTGTCATATTGAAATGGGTCTTTGTGTTTTTTTGCGGTCAATTGAAGTCAATGATTTTGTGTTTTATTTGTTTATCCGACACGGCAGAACGGCGTGATGCGGCTGAAATTTTCAGGCATCAGTTCATTTCCGGCGCACTTAACGCCATTGCCAGCACTTTATCGGTTTGCTGTTGGCGGAACAAGGTGAGTTTTTCTGCTAAATCCGGGTATTTTATTGCCAATAAGGCGGCGGCAAATAAGGCGGCATTGGCGGCACCGGCTTCGCCGATGGCAAAGGTGGCAACGGGAATGCCTTTGGGCATTTGCACAATAGACAATAAAGAATCTTTGCCGCGCAGATATTTGCCGGGAATGGGTACACCCAATACGGGAACAGTGGTTTTGGCGGCAACCATGCCGGGCAGATGCGCCGCACCGCCCGCGCCGGCGATAATGGCTTCAATGCCGCGTTCGCGGGCGGTTTCGGCGTATTCAAACATTAAATCAGGGGTGCGGTGGGCGGAAACCACGCGGGTTTCATGGTCAATATTGAATTCTGTTAATACTTGCGCGGCGTGCTGCATGATGTGCCAGTCGCTGTTGCTGCCCATAATAATGCCGATTTTGCTCATGTGATGCTCTTTAAAATAAAAAATATGTCTAAGAATTGGCGATGGAATGCAAACACAATACGGTGTCTGTGCATTTTTGCACAAGTGTTAATCCATCGCCAATGGGTAAAGTAACAGCGGATACGCGTGTGTCTTCTTTGAGCGATTGATTAAATCGGCGCAAGATTTGAATGCTTTGTGATTGCGTTTCACAGGCTGCCTGAAAAACGCGGCCATTGGATAAAACATTGTCAATGGCAATCACGCCGTTTGGGCGAATGAGTTTCAGGCAGCGTTCAAAATAATGCGGTGTGGCGGCTTTGTCGGCATCAATCAATGCCAAATCATAGTGATTGCATTTGCCTTGGGCGATTAATTCATCAAGGGTGATGATTGCCGGTTGCAAAGACAGTTCAATTTTATGTGCCACTTGGGCTTCAGTCCAATATCGGCGGGCGATGTCGGTGTAGGTAACGCTGATGTCGCAAGCGGTGATGCGTGCGTCACCAGGCAGGGCAAGGGCAAGGGCGGTGCTGCTGTAGCCAGTGAATACGCCGATTTCCAAATAGTTTTTTACTGCCAACAGTTGTGCCAGCCACGCCAATAGCTGTGCTTGCGCCGGTGCGATGTGCATTTTGCCTTGCCGCAAGCGTGCGGTTTCTTCGCGCAAACGGCACAATAACGCCGGCTCAGACGGGTTAATGCTGTTTAAATAGTGCTGCAAAGGAGCGGATACGCCCAAGCTGGTGTGGCTCATGGTCAATGTGAACCAAAATCAGGCTGCCTGAAAAATAAGTTAATGTAATATGCCGCCGTGTTTTCAGGCAGCCTGTTGTGTTTAATCTGCTTGGTATGCGTAGGGTTTACGCGGTACTCGTGCGGCTTTGAAGTTGGCTTCATCTTCGGGATTGAGGGTTACATCCCACAACAAATTTCTGTTTTTTAAGCGTTCAGCCGACACCTCGGGGTGGTCTTTGAGGTATTGGTTGAGAAACTGTGTGGTTTCAGATTGGTAGTGGTACATAATAATCACTTGATAAGGTATTTAAAGATGGGTGAATTATAGCCCAGCACGCGGCTTGTTGGTATGATTGGCGCGTTTATTCGCTTTGAGTGTTGTCTATGAACAGCCAATTTCACCGAATCGGTATTGTTACACGTCCGCAAACGCCGCATATACGGGAAACTTTATCGGCATTGATTGATTTTTTGCTGGTCAATCAGATTGATGTGTATCTGGAAGATGTGTCGGCGGCAGAAAATTTGGTTGAAAGAACACATTTGGTACGTTGCCGCGTGATTGATAAAGACGACATGGGACGGCAATGTGATTTGGTAACGGTGCTGGGCGGCGACGGCACTTTATTATCCATAGCGCGTAAGCTGGCACCGTTTCGAGTGCCGCTGATTGGTGTTAATCAAGGACATTTGGGTTTTTTAACGCAAGTGCCGCAAGAAACGATGTTGGCACAATTGGCAGGCATGCTTGCCGGCAAATACTTGCCTGAAGAGCGCATTTTATTGGAAGCATCAATCCAACGCGGGGAGCAAGAAATTAAACGGTCGCTGGCGTTGAATGATGTGGTTTTAAGCCGCGGCGGCATGGGTCAGATGATTGAATTTGAAGTATTTATTAACCGAGAATTCGTGTATTCGCAACGCTCTGACGGTTTGATTGTCTCCACGCCCACCGGTTCTACCGCCTACTCCCTGGCGGCGGGCGGTCCGATTTTGCAATCCACGCTACGGGCGTTCAGCTTAGTGCCGATTTGCCCGCAATCCATGACCAACCGCCCGATTGCCATCAGCGATACCAGTGAAATTGAAATTTTAATCACTAAAGGCGTGGATGCACGGGTGCATTTTGACGGTCAGTCATACGTGGACATCAACAGCATGGATACCATCAAAATCCGCCGTTACCGCAATACACTGCGGGTATTGCACCCGATTGAATACCAATACTATAAAACGTTGCGCCAAAAACTACATTGGGGCGAGCAGCTGGTGTGATGGTTTTGAGTGGTGGAGTGCATCTATCGGCGTATGCTTGGGAATACCTCTTTTGGGTGGTTCTGTTCGGTATCGGCTACCACTAAATCAAAAGAAATTGCGTACATCAGTTTGCTTTCGGGTCGTGCATGATTTTAGACAGCTTGTATTGTGTTTTTTCCCCGCTTTCGGGAAGTTCAATGTTTACCAGCCAATCTCCGTCAGGTAACTGTTTCTCAGGCGTTCCCACAATATAGGGAATGCCGTATTCTCCGAATGTGCGGACAGAACCGATGGGTATGGTGTTCTTTTCTATCGGTATCATTTGCATTTTGGTTTTCCTGTTTTTTGATTGTTTGTCTCAATCTTTGCTCGTATGAAGCAGGGTTAATTCTTACTCAACGTGTATTTTGGCGGTTTCGCATTGCAACAGCAACATCTTCAAAAGAATGCACTTCTATCGCATGATGCAACAGCAATAGGGCTGTGTCAATGATGCAATTCACAGCAATTTCAGCCCTGTATGAATCAGCACATTTTCCACACAGGCTGCCTGAATATTAACAGAAAAAACAACATCATAATCACTGCCTTGCCATGCCAGTTGCATCACGAAACGGCGCGGTTCATCGTGCTGATGCGCAGGGCGCGGGTCGTGGCGGATACTTTCTTTAATCAAGACAACAAAATCTTCAGGCAGCCTGAGCGTGTGTATGGCTTGCTGTGCTTGTTCGTGCCAAACAACGGTTAAAATCGGTGTATCCAAACGTGCAAAACCGCTGCGGGCGTGTGCTTGGCTCTCGATAAATGCCAGATAAGGTTTGATGTCGATAATCGGCGTTCCGTCAATAAAATCGCCGCCGCGCACCCAAATTTTAACGCCCTGTTGGGTGTCAATGTGAACCAATGGCAGTAAAGACAAGCCCAAGTGGTTCGGGCGATGCGGGCTGCGGGTGGCGAACACCCCCACCTTTTTTTTACCGCCCAGTTTCGGCGGACGCACCAGCGGTTGCCAGCCTTCCGTCAGTACTTTGTGAAACACAAAATGTACCCAAATATAATCAAATTCACTCAAACCGCGCACACAATCCGCACTGAATTCAGGCAGCAATTCAATACATGACATTGTTTGTGATGCCAAGCCCGGCTGGCGCGGAACACCGAATTTTTGTTTATACGGCGACTGGACATAGCCAATCGGTGCGATGCTGAAATTTTCTGTATTTGGATTCATGATTGATGATTAACGATATTCAGAATGGGTGGAAATGAGCTTATTTCTCGTTACAATACGTAACTTTATTGCATTGAAAGCGCAACAGTGAACCACGCCCGCCGGATTTTACACGATGTTTTTGGCTATACCGAATTCAGGGGCGAGCAAGCCGAAATTATTCAGACCTTGGCGCAGGGACAGAATGTATTGGCACTCATGCCCACCGGTGCGGGTAAGTCTTTGTGTTATCAGATTCCGGCACTCATGCGTGAGGGCGTGGCGATTGTGGTGTCGCCGCTCATTGCGCTGATGCAAGACCAAGTGGCGGCACTGACTGCCGCAGGCGTTCAGGCAGCCTGTGTTCACAGCGGCAGTGAACAAGACAGCATACAGCAAATAGCGGCAGACATTCATCAAGGCTGCCTGAAACTGTTGTATGTTGCGCCCGAACGCTTGGTGTCGCCGCGGTTTTTGCGTTTTTTGGACAGCTTACACGTCAGCCTGTTTGCCATTGACGAGGCGCATTGTGTCAGCCAATGGGGGCATGATTTTCGCCCCGAATACCAGCAGCTGGGCATGTTGGCATCGCGTTACCCTAAAGTGCCGCGCATCGCGCTCACTGCCACCGCCGACAAAGCCACCCGCGCCGATATTGTGCATTATTTGCATTTGGAAGACGCGCCTTTCTTCCTATCCAGTTTTGACCGCCCGAATATCGATTACCAAGTTATCGAAAAAAACAACGGCAAAAAACAATTATTGCAGTTTATACAGCGGCAAATGCGTAATCAAAGCGGCATTGTGTATTGCTTGTCGCGCAAGCGGGTGGAAGACATTGCCGCATTTTTGCGTGAACAGCACATTGATGCGCTGCCGTATCACGCCGGTTTGGATTGGTCTGTACGCGCCGAACATCAACGCCGTTTTACGCAAGAAGACAATATCGTCATGGTGGCAACGGTGGCGTTTGGCATGGGCATCGACAAACCCGATGTGCGTTTTGTGGCGCATTTGGATATGCCGCCCTCAATTGAGCATTTTTACCAAGAATCGGGTCGCGCAGGGCGGGACGGTTTGCCGGCAGTGAGCTGGTTGTGCTACGGCTTGAACGATTGGGTATTGCTGCGCGAGCGCATTGCCGAAGCCGAACGCGATGAAGCGCAAAAACAAATTGATTTGCAAAAACTGGACGCGATGCTGGGCTTTTGCGAAACCGCCGCTTGCCGCAGAACCTTGCTGCTGCGTTATTTTGAAGAAGACAGCACGCCTTGCGGTCATTGTGATAATTGCCGTGAACCGCCGCCGCGCTTTGACGGCACAGTGCTGGCGCAAAAATTATTGTCGTGTGTGTATCGCGTCGGGCAAACTTTTGCTACGGGTTATGTGATTGACGTGTTGCGCGGCAAAGACAATGATTGGATACGGCGCATGGGGCATCATGCTTTGTCCACATTCGGTGTTGGACAGGAGCTAAGCGACAAAGAATGGCGATCGGTGGTGCGCCAGTGTATTGCGCAAGGCTATTTGAATTTGGCGGCGGGGCAGCACCAAGCCCTGCAATTGTCTGAACACGCCCGTGCGGTGTTAAAAGGCGAAGAAATTGTGTGGCTGCGTGTACTCAAGCGCGATAAGAAAACCGATTATGATGTTAAAAGTACGTGGCTGCGCACGGAGCGCGAAGAACGTTTGTGGCAAGCCTTGCGTACTTGGCGCAAGCAACGCGCCCAAGCCGCCAATGTTCCTGCTTACGTGATTTTTGCTGACCGTACTTTGCAAGAATTGGTAAAAAACCCGCCGAAAAATCAGCAGGATTTGGTGGGTATTTATGGTATGGGCGAGAATAAATTAGCGAATTTCGGCGCAGATATTCTGCGGTTGTGCCGTTGGTCGGCAACCGAATAAATTTTGGATTCAAAATTTTGGTTTCGTATCGCAGAATGCAGTGCCGCCGTTAAAATCCATATTTGCTTTAAAAAATGAAACCAACCCGTTAAGATACTGAAAATATTTATTTTAGGACATCTTTAAAGCCATGCAAAACAAGAAACGACTGCTGTTGATTATTCTTGCCGTGATTGTGCCGGTGTTGTTGGCAGCCGCGGCAATCCGAGAAAATCTGCGCTTGAAAGACCGTTTGCCCGAAGGATTTTCAGGTAGCAACGGGCGTTTGGAATTGCGGCGCATGGATGTGGCAGCTTTATATCCGGGCAGAGTGGTGTCTATCGCTGCGGAAGAAGGCACGGCGGTAAAAAAAGACGATGTGCTGGTGGTGTTGTCGTCAGAGCAAAGCGACAGTCAAGTGGCGGCGGCAAATGCGGCACGGCAGCGGGCAGCGGAAACGGTGGCGCGGGCAGATGCGGAGATTGCGGCGATGCAGCAGCAGTATAAAGTAGCACAAATGGATTGGGAGAATACCCGCCGTTTAAAAAATGATGCCTTGGTATCGGCGGCAGAATTACAGCGGCGGCAAGCGGCAAAAGACGGTGCAGCTGCTGCCGTTGCCGCCGCCCGTGCCGCCAGAGCAGAGGCGGTGTCGGCAGTGAATCAGGCGCAGGCACAAGCCGATGCAGCGGGGGCGGCAAACCGAGATATGCAAATCCGCGCACCCTTGGATGCACGGGTGGAATACCGCATTGCCGACGTGGGTAATGTGGTGGGTGCAGGCAGCCGTGTGATTACGCTGCTTGACCCCACCGACTTAACATTATCGGTATTTTTGCCAACGCGTACAGTAGGGCAGCTGCATCTGGGTGATGAGGCGCGGGTAGTGTTGGACGGCATTGATGCGGTGTGGCAAGCAAAAATCAGCTTTATTGCCGCCGAAGCGCAGTTTACGCCCAAATATGTGGAAACCGTTGATGAGCGCGATAAGTTAATGTATCGGGTGAAACTGCGCATTCCGATTGACTCGGCGAAGCCTTATACCTGTTTGCTTAAAGGCGGTTTAACCGGCAACGGTTATGTACGTTTGGATACCAAACAAGTTTGGCCAGAAAAATGGCGGGTTCGTGCGCCGGCAGCGGCGTGTGCGCCATGAACGGTGAACAGGCGGCGGTGCGGCTTAGCGGCGTTTCTCATGCTTACAAAGATACCCAAGCCCTGAGCGAAATTAATTTGTGTTTACCAAATCATGCCACCATCGGCTTGATTGGTCCGGACGGCGTGGGCAAATCAACTTTGCTGTCGTTGATTGCGGGGGTGAAAATCATTCAAAGCGGGCAAGTGTCTGTGTTTGGCGAAAACATGGCAGACAAACACGCCCGCCGCCGTTTATCACACCGCATTGCCTTTATGCCGCAAGGTTTGGGGCGCAACCTTTATCCCACTTTATCGGTGTACGACAATGCCGATTTTCACGCCCGCCTGTTTGGCTTAAACGCAGCGGCAAGGCAGGAGCGTATTACACGCTTATTGCAGGCAACCGATTTGCTGCCGTTTCGTGATCGCTTGGCAGGGCAATTGTCCGGCGGCATGAAGCAAAAATTAAGCCTGTGCTGTGCCTTGGTGCATCAGCCCGATTTGCTGATTTTAGACGAACCCACCACAGGGGTTGATCCCTTGTCGCGGCGGCAATTTTGGGCATTGGTGGACAATTTGCGCGCCGAACAAGGCGGCATGACTTTGCTGGTAGCGACTGCGTATATCGACGAAGCCGCGCGGTTTGAACATTTACTGGCAATGGACGATGGGCGTTTGCTCATCAACGCGCCCACTGCCGAAGTATTGCGCCAAACCGAGAGCCGTACTTTAGAAGAGGCGTATGTGCGTTTGTTGCCGACGGAAAAACGGTTTTCAGGCAGCCTGAATGCGTTTGCCGCATCGGTGTTTGTGCCCGACCCAAATGAACCGCCGGCGATTGCGGCACAGCATTTGAGCAAACGTTTCGGCGCGTTTACCGCAGTGGACGATGTGAGTTTTACCATTGATCGCGGCGAAATTTTTGGTTTTTTGGGTTCAAACGGCTGCGGTAAATCCACCACCATGAAAATGCTTACCGGTTTGCTTGATGCCAGCAGCGGGCGGGCACAATTACTGGGTGAACCGGTAACGGCAAACGATTTGAATACGCGAATGCGTGTTGGTTATATGTCGCAAAGTTTTTCCCTGTATGAAGAATTGAGTGTTCGCCAAAATTTGATGTTGCATGCGCAATTGTATCGGTTGCACGGCGAAGCGGCGCGGCAAGCAGTGGCGCAGTCATTGCAGCGTTTTGATTTAGAAGCGGCTGCCAATGTATATCCCGGTGCACTGCCCTTGGGTATGCGCCAACGCCTGCAGCTGGCGGCGGCGTGTTTGCACCGCCCCAAAGTGTTGATTTTGGACGAACCCACTTCCGGCGTTGACCCTGCGGCGCGTGAAATGTTTTGGCAGTATTTGTTGAAATTGTCACGTGAAGAGCGGGTAACACAATTTGTGTCCACCCATTTTATGAATGAAGCCGAACGCTGCGACCGTATTTCCTTAATGCATCAAGGGCGGGTTTTGGCAGTGGGTACGCCGCAAGCATTATGCCGGCAACAGCACACCGACAGTTTAGAAGAGGCGTTCATTGCCTATTTGGAAGCTGCTGACAAAAATAAAGCAAACACTGCGTTTGCCGAATCCCAATCTCAATCCAAACCCAAATCATCAGCCGACAGGCTGCCTGAAAATTCGGACAACCGCTGCGATGTGCCGAACACAACCGCATCAAAGCAGTTTGCCGATGCTGCCAAACCAACAAACAGGCTGCCTGAAACCGCACCAAATTACGCAAAAATTTCAGCCAAGCCTTTCGGCAGTCTGCGCTATTGGCTGATGACCATGCTTACTTTCGCCCGCCGTGAAGCCATTGAGTTGTGGCGGGATCGCATTCGTTTGTGCTTTGCACTTTTGGGTCCGGTGGTTTTAATGATTACGGCGGCATACGGCATCTCGTTTGACATCAAAAACATACGTGTTGCCATATTGGATAATGATCAAAGCGTAGCGAGCCGTGAATTTACCGAGTATTTCACCGCATCGCGCTACTTCACCGAAACCGCTGTTTTACAGAGCGCGGGCGAGATAGATCATGTGCTGCAAAATTCAACCGCACGGTTGGTGATTGATATTCCGCCGCATTTCGGGCGCGATGTTCTGCGCGGGCAGCAGCCGGAAATCGGATTTTATATAGATGGTTCACTGCCGTTTTTGGCAGAAAACATCAAAGGATTTATCAGCGGTATTGTGCTGGATTACAGCAGCGATCAACTCAAGCAAAGCGGGCAGACAAACACCGGTTTTCAGGCAGCCGCGATTGCACCGCGCTTCGTGTACAACCAAGATTTTAAAAGTGTGGTTGCCATGGCACCGGGTATGATTATGATGGCGATGATGCTGATACCCACCATGATGACTGCGTTGGGCGTGGTGCGTGAGCGCGAAATCGGTTCTATTCTCAATTTATATACCTCACCCGCAGGGGTGCGCCAGTTTTTAATCGGCAAACAGCTGCCGTATATTGCCGTGTCAATGATGAGCTATGGTATTTTGGTGTGGCTGGTGATTGTGGTGCTGGGTGTGCCGGTACAAGGCAGTTTTTGGGCGATGACTTTGGGTGCATTAACCTTGGTGTGTGCCGCTACTTCGTTTGGTTTGTTGGTGTCCAGCGTGGTGAAATCGCAAGTGGCGGCGATTTTCGGTTCGGCTTTATTGTCGTTGATTCCTGCCTTGAATTTTTCGGGTTTGTTTTATCCCGTATCCACGCTCAGCGGCGTGAAATATTATGCCAGCCGATTGTTTCCGACCATGTGGTTTCAAAAAATCAGCTTGGGCGGATTTGCCAAAGGACAGGGGTTCATGGATTTTTTGCCGTATTACACGGTTTTGCTGTCGTTTGCGCTGGTGTATGTTTTTTTGGCAGGGTGTATTTTGAAAAAGCAAGAACGCTGATACAGGCTGCCTGAAAACACAACCGAAACAGGCGTATGCTTACAAATGGACGGCGTGTGCCGTGCGGCAATCTGTTTTTACAATGACCGAGCAGCCGGCTTGGTACTGACTCAAAGTGATTGAATCGTATGCGAAACAGCCTGAAAAATATCTGGGTATTGAGTTTAAAAGAATTGAAAAGCCTGTCGCGCGATATTGTTTTGCTGGTGTTGATTGCGGCGGCGTTTTCGGTGGTGGTTTATGCGGTGGGAACAGGGGTGAGTACGGAAGTGCGCAACGCGCCGATTGCTGTTGTTGATGAAGACCGTTCTGCCTTGTCTTTGCGTATTCGCGATGCCATACAAAAGCCCTATTTTCAAACGCCTGAAGATTTAAGCCGTGATGGTTTGGACGAGGCTTCGGGGCGTGACCGCTATATTTTTGTGGTGAATATTCCGCCAAATTTGGAGGCAGATATACTGGCGGGACGGCAGCCGGTGATTCAGCTTTTGGCAGATGCCACTGCCGTAACCCAAGCCGGTGTGGGCGTGGTTTATCTCAATCAAATCATTGCGAACGAAATCGCCGATTTTTTCAGGCAGCCTGCTTTGGAAAACCGCCTGCCGCTTAAAGCGGTAACGCAGGTGCTGTACAACCCAAATGGGCAATCGATATGGTATGTCGGGACGATGCAAATCGTGGCGAGCATCACGTTGTTGGGCATGATTTTGGTGGGCGCGGCGGTGATACGTGAACGTGAACACGGCACGATGGAACACTTGCTGGTGATGCCGGTGTCGCCGATAGAAATCGCACTGGCAAAAATTCTCACCAACAGCGCGGTGATTTTGCTTGCGGCATTATTGTCGCTGCGGCTGGTGGCGGAAGGCTGGATGAATGTGTCTTTAAACGGTTCATTAACACTGTTTGCGGCGGGTTTGATGATTTATTTGTTTTCGGTGTCGGCATTGGGTATTTTGCTGGCAACACTGACCTCGTCAATGCCGCAGTTCGGCTTGTTGTGTTTGCCTGTGTATGTGGTTACCCGCATGTTGTCGGGCTCGGAATCACCGCTGGAAAGCATGCCCGATGTCATTCAGTCAATTACACGCTTTTCTCCGGTAACGCAGTTTGTGGCGTTCAGTCAAGACGTGCTGTTTCGCAACGCCGGCATGGCGATTGTGTGGCCGGAGTTGTTGGCAATGACCTTATCAGGCGGTGTGTTTTTAACGCTGGCATTGATACGTTTTCGCGGTATGCTGGCAAAACAAACATAATGGCGGCGCGGTGTGCTTATTTTTCAGGCTGCCTGAAAAGTTTGCTGCCATAAAAAATTACTTTGCAGGACACACGGTTATGAATAAAAACCATTGGTTTTCTTTGCTGCTCACGGCATGGTGCGCTGCCTGTACGCCGACTCAAATTGCCCTCACGCCGTCGGTTGAAATCCCCGATGCGTTTGCCGAAACAAGTGCAGGCGAAGCGGCTGATGTCAGCCGCTGGTGGTTGGATTGGCAGGACGATACTTTAACAGAGCTAATCGAAGCCGGGCGGCTTGCCAATCGGGATTTGGCAAGTGCCAAAGCCAATCTTCAGGCAGCCCGCGATGAAGCCGCGCTGGCAAACGCTGATTTGCTGCCGACTGCCGTCATCAATGCCAACGCAGGCAAAAGCCATATTCACGCAGACAATCCGTTAAGTGCCGGCGAACAAGCCGCGTTGTCGTCAATTGGTTTACCCGTTGGTGCACTGCACCCGCACGGACGCGCACAAACCGCGGGCGTGCTGGTCAGTTGGGAAGCGGATATTTTCGGCGGCAAACGCAGTGATGCTGATGCGGCGCAATATGCTGCTTTGGCCGTTGCCGAACAATGGCACGGAGCGCAAATACTGGCGGTAGCCGAGATTGCCGACCGCTATTTAAACATACGCGCCAATGAGCGGCGTTTGGCAGTGCTGCAAACCGCATTGAAAAACCTGCAAGAGCTGCGCCGCTACGCGGCAGGTCGTTTTCAAGCGGGGCAAGTGAGCGATTATGAGATGAAAGACGTTGGTGTACGCATTGCACAGCTACAAGCGGCTTTGGCGACGGTTCAGGTGCAAATTGATGCGCACACCCGTTCATTGGCGGTATTGACGGGCAAAACACCGCAAGATTTTGTGCTGCCGCCATCGGCGAACGATATTTTGAATCACATACCCGCACCGCCAAGCGGCGTATTGCCCGTTGCTGTCTTGAGCCGCCGCCCCGATGTACGTGCCGTTGAAATGCAGTTACAGGCACGCGCGGCACAGCTGGCAAGTGCGCGCGCTGATTTATTACCGCGTTTTGATGTGCGTTTTTTGTGGCAAAACGGACGCATTTATTTAAGCAGCGATTTGCCGCATCTGGCGGCATGGGGCGGCGCGGTGAGCGCGGGCGTGAGTTTGCCGATTTTCACCGGCGGGCGGATTCAAAAACAAATTGATGCTGCCGATGCGCGGGTACGTGCCGCGTTAGCACAATATGAACAAAGCCTGTTAAATGCCTTGGCAGAAGTGGATAATGCTTATCAAGGTCAATTTGCTTTGCATCAGCAAAATCAATATTTAAGCGAAGCCCAAAATCAAACTCAGCAGCAGGCAAACGGCGCGGATAAATTGTTTCGTTACGGTTCGTTTACCTTAGATAAAGCATTAACCGCACGCATCAATGCCGCTGATGCTGCCGACCGTTTAATCCAAGGCAGATTGGCACAAGCGCAGCAATTGCTGTTGCTTTACAAAGCCCTTGGCGGCGGCTGGCTGCCTGAAAATGAAACACAAGCAAGCACACAAACCGAAGCGGAAACAGCGGCGCAGGAATAAGCCGCTTGCTAAAACGAAACAATTCGGCTAAAAAGCCGACCTCTGCTTTAACTTCAACCTTAATTTAAAGAGCGTTTAACATGAAAAAAATGATTACCACCGCGTTGTTATTGAGTGCACTCACTGTGGGTGCGTCGGGCTGTGCCAATAGCCAAAGCCAAGCGAACAGCACCGATACGCAATCTTTGTCGGGTAAATGGCAAGTGGTGCGTATTGATAACCAAGCCGTTTCGCGTGATGATTATCAAGTCAGTTTTAATGCGGAAAACAAAAGTGTTTATGCTTATTTCGGCTGCAATCGTTTCAGAGGTGCTTATACCCAGCAGGCAGACAAATTACAGTTTTCTCAGCTCGCTTCTACCATGATGATGTGCGTGAATATTGAAGATGAAAACCGTGCTAAGGCGGCATTAACAGACACCCGTCAATGGCGAAACCTTAACCAAGACGGCGGTCTGGTTCAATTGCTTGACGGCAACGCCAAAGTTCGTTTGGAATTGAAACCGACGGCAGAATAGTTAAATTATCAATCCAACAAAAGTTAAAATTGTTGAACATTGACAAATGTGTATCAAGCTGCATTGATATTAGGAGCAGACCATGATAGGTTGTTTCGTTGCCGGAACATTGATACACACCAAAGAAGGTTTGCGGCCAATTGAGCAAATCAAGGTGGGTGATGATGTGCTTTCCACACCGGAAGACGGAAGCGGTGGAACGGCTTACAAAAAAGTTATTAATACCTTTGAGTTTGAAGATCAGGAAACTTGGTTTATCTCTTGGGAAGATCTAACCATGCTTAAAGCCCATACTAAGCATGAAATTGGCAGAGATGAATATCTCAAGGCATATGGCAATGGTTTTGTGATCACAACACCCAATCATCTATTCTGGGTTGTGAGTTCCCGAGAAAAAAGCATCGAATGTAACAAGCTGGGGAGGCGGATTTTGAAACTGCTTCCCCCTTATCCACAACAACAATGGGTACGGGCTGACCAGCTTTGCGATGGAATGAGTTTGCTGCTTGCTGATGGACGAATTGTGGAAGTCAGTCGAGTTTCGCGTGTTTACAAAACCGATACAGAGTGGTTGGGCTGGATACGGCAGAATTATGATGATGCGACCAGCAAGGGGATTATGCTCAATTTTTCCAATGCCAACGTTGTACCGAATGTCCATATCTACGCACATCGCTTCGATAGTCCTTATTGCGATCCGGAGTATGGTCTGCTCGAAAATCCCAATAAATCCTATCTTTACGACTATCCGTATGACGAGGAAGTACCCGAATCTTGGTATCGCAGCAAGGTTTATCACTTTGAGGTTGAGGATTACCACACCTATTTTGTCGATACAATGGGGGTATGGGTACATAGCAATAATGAGTGCATGACGGATAGGGAGTTTAATGATGCTCGCCGAAAGAGTGTGTAATACAACATGCACGGAATTGCCGCCTCATCAGCATAAGCGCACGATACGCATTTTGGGCATTGACCCCGGCAGCCGTGTAACCGGTTTTGGCGTGATTGATGTGTACGGGCAGCAATATCAATATGTGGCATCAGGCTGCATCAAAACCGAAGCCAAATTCAGCTTGCCTGAGCGCATCGGCGTGATTGTGCGCCACTTAGATGAAGTCGTTGAAACCTATCAACCGACACAAGCGGCTGTAGAGCAAGTGTTTGTGAATGTGAATCCCGCTTCCACTTTGATTTTGGGTCAAGCACGCGGCGCGGCAATTGCCGCGCTGGTGATGCGGCAATTGCCGGTGTATGAATACACCGCTTTGCAGGTGAAACAAGCGGTGGTGGGGCAGGGAAAAGCCGCAAAAGAGCAGGTGCAGCACATGGTGGTGCGCATGCTGAACTTGAGTGGTACACCGCAAGCCGATGCCGCCGATGCGCTGGCGGTGGCATTGACGCACGCATTGCGCAACCACAGCTTGGCGGCGCAAATTCAGCAAGGGTTAAGCCTGAAAGCAGGACGGTTTCACTGAATTCAGGCTGCCTGAAAACACAAACAGCCGCACAGACAGACGCAAATTTCCCCACACAACAGCCATGATGACACCGCAAACCCAAGCGATATTGAACATAAATGAAGCCACCGCCAAAAAACTGGCGAAGCTGCATTTAAATACACTGTGGGATTTGGCGCTGCATCTGCCCCTGCGTTACGAAGACGAAACCCACATCACGCCGATTGCCGACGCGCCGCTGGGTGTACCTGTGCAGATTGAGGCAAAAGTATTGACGCAGGAAGTGCAGTTTAAACCGCGCAAACAGCTGGTGGTGCAGGTGGCAGACGCATCGGGCAGTGTGCTGTATTTGCGCTTTATTCATTTTTATCCGAGCCACCAGCAGCAATTGGTGCGCGGCAATACCATTCGTGCTTTAGGAGAAATCAAACACGGTTTTTTCGGTGACGAAATGATACACCCCAAAGTTCGGCAAGCAGAAAACAGATCCTTAGCAGAAACCTTGACACCGATTTACCCCACAGTAAACGGTTTGAATCAACCCACGCTGCGCCGCCTGATTCAAACAGCCTTAAAACACATTCCGCCAACCGATACCTTGCCGAATGCGTTGTTAAACGAATTACAGCTGCCACATTTAACAGACAGCCTCACATTACTGCATGCGCCGCCGCCGGAATACACCATTCATGACCTGCACAACGGCGCGCTGCCTGCGTGGCAGCGGCTGAAATTTGATGAATTGCTGGCACAGCAATTGTCCATGCGTTTGGCTCGGAAAAAACGCATCAGCGGGTCAGCCAAAGCCTTGTGCGGCAACGAATCTCTCAGCCAAGCCTTATTGGCACAACTGCCGTTTACCCTTACCCGCGCCCAGCAAAACGCATGGGCAGAGATACGCCGTGATTTGGCACAAACGCACCCCATGCACCGATTGCTTCAGGGCGATGTGGGCAGCGGTAAAACCATTGTTGCCGCACTGGCGGCACTGATTGCGGTTGAAGCCGGTTTTCAGGCAGCCGTCATGGCGCCCACCGAAATTCTGGCAGAGCAGCATTATTTAAAATTCAAACAGTGGTTTGAGCCATTGGGGTTGAATACAGCATGGCTTTCAGGCAGCCTGAAAAAGCGTGAAAAAACGGCTGCCAAAGCGGCAATTGCCGAAGGTACGGCGCAAATCGCTGTCGGTACGCATGCTTTGTTTCAAGACGATGTGGGTTTTGATAATTTGGGTTTGGTGATTGTCGATGAACAGCACCGCTTTGGCGTGGCGCAGCGGTTGGCGCTCAAAAACAAAGGTGAAGATCTGCATCAGCTGATGATGTCGGCAACCCCGATTCCGCGCACGCTGGCAATGAGTTTTTTTGCGGATTTAGATGTGTCGGTGATTGATGAATTGCCGCCCGGACGGACGCCGATTAAAACCCGATTGGTGAACAGTGTGCGCCGTGATGAAGTGGCGGCTTTGGTGCGGCGTACCGGTGAAATGGGACGGCAAGTCTATTGGGTCTGCCCGTTGATTGAAGAGTCGGAAACCTTGCAATTGCAAACCGCTGTTGAAACGCAGCAACAACTGCAAGCCGAATTGCCGTCTATGCGCATCGGCTTGGTGCACGGACGTTTAAAGCCGCAGGAAAAGGCGGATATTATGGCGGCATTTGTGCGCGCAGAATTGCAGGTCTTGGTGGCAACCACCGTGATTGAAGTGGGTGTGGACGTACCCAATGCGGGGCTGATGGTCATCGAACACGCCGAACGCATGGGTTTGGCGCAACTGCATCAATTGCGCGGGCGTGTCGGGCGCGGCGCGGCGGCAAGCGTGTGTGTATTGTTGTTCAGTGAGCCTTTGTCAGAATTGGCAAAATCACGATTGAAAGTGATTTATGAGAATACCGATGGTTTTGAAATCGCCCGCCAAGATTTGATATTGCGCGGTCCCGGTGAATTTCTCGGCGCACGTCAAAGCGGCACACCAATGCTGCGTTTTGCCGATTTGGAAGAAGACCTCAATCTCTTAGAAGCCGCCCGCCGCTTGGCAGAACCGTTAATTACCAAGCAACCGCACGTGGTAGAACAACATTTGGAACGGTGGCTGGGCAGCAAAGAAGGATATTTGGGGGTTTAAACCACAGTATCGGCTGATGATTGATTAACAGACGAGCAGCCTACATGACAGCACAGTAACCGTGCCATTGTGATTGGGTGATTAGGTACAGCCAAGCTGCTTTCTTTTTCATCACCGCAGCAATCCGAAGCAATCAAGTCTCTTGTGGTAGAAACCGACATGAAAAGCCGTATCCATGTGCAAAAAAAAACAGTTGTTTAGCCATAAATGTAAAAAAGGCTGCCTGAAAAGTTTCAGCCAACCTCTTTTACACACAAACAAGTAAGCCATCGGTTTAATTTAAAATATCCACGCGATCAACATCAACTTCAGTTTGGCGAACGGCATGGCGATCCACTTCTCCGTGAATACGCACTTTTTGCCCTTCGTTTACGACTTGACCATGCCAATCTTCATCATCAATTTCCACGGGCATGGTGCCGGTGGCATCGCGAAACTGGTAACGCTCATGTCCGATTTTTTTATCCAACGTTCCTTCCAAAGTTACCCAACTGTCGTCCCACATGGTTTTGGCTTTTGCTACAGTTACTTTTTGTTCACCGGCATCTTGGTTTAAAGGAGCAGCCTGTACTGCGGCGGTTAAAGCAACGGCACCAAACGCAAAAGCCAATAATTTTTTAATATCATGTACCATCATAATCACTCCTCAAATGGATTTTAATCATAAGTCCGTTATCAGCAGACATTTCAGTAAAATTCGTCCTTGTCGGTGTCTGAAAAGCGGATAATTGACATTTAGATAGAATTATCTATATGTTGGCTGGCATTATCAATCTCTACAGTAAATAATATCAAGAAATATTCCCAAGTTTAACTTTAACACCAGAAATAGTTACAAACGAAACAATAATTGTGAATTGGTGAATTGCAGAAAAACAACAATAAGGTTTATTGTGTTGTGTTTATGCAACTAAAAATATCCTTAATTCAGTCTTAATCCACGAAATACATGACATCAGCCGATTTTTTCGGCATGATAAAGCAATCTGTATCGGGTTGCCGGCGGCAAACCGTTTGAATATTCGGATATTGACAGTTTGACAGGGCTTTATTTATAGTACAATCTGATTTGTCTGACTTGCCTGCCCGATTTTTGAGCGGCCGGTGTTTAGTATTTGTGTTGAGATGGCGCCGATTTGGCAATGCCGTTAATCACATAACATTTTGATGAGGGAATAACATGACCAAACAGCTGAAATTGAGCGCCTTAATCATTGCAATGCTGGCTTCTGCCGGTGCAATGGCTCACGAAAAAAATGGCTATACCATTAGCCAAGAATCCCGCGACGTGGTTCGCAATGCCTACGGCGAATGCTGGGAAAACAGTTTCTTAGACAAAGCCACTGAAGGCTTGGTTGAGTGCGGTGATGCTGCGGCTGCTGTACCTACTGCGCCCAGCTACGTTGATGAAACCGTCAGCTTGTCTGCCAACTTCTTGTTTGGTTTTGACAAATACAATCTGCGTCCTGAAGCCGTTGCTACTTTAGATGCGCTGGCTCAGCGTCTGGCTGATTCTCGAGTGCAAAGCGCACGCGTTGAAGGCAACACTGACTTCATGGGTTCAGAGAAATACAATCAAGCTCTGTCTGAGCGCCGTGCCAACACTGTTGCTAACCACCTGGTGTCTAAAGGTGTTCCGGCTCAGAAAATCACTGCTGTTGGCTTGGGTGAATCTCAAGCGCGCATGACTGCAACATGTCAAGCCGAAGTGGCTAAACTGGGTAAAAAAGTATCTGCTGCGAAAAAACGCACTGCTTTGATCGCTTGTATCGAACCTGATCGCCGTGTTGATGTGAAAATTCGCACTGTAGTTACAGCTCCCACCAGCAATAGATAATCACTGATTTCAGTGAGCAGTAAAAAAGAGCGGATTTCCCGCTCTTTTTTTGTTTTTGATTGGCTGAATTTCGATTCATTATCCATATAATGGATAACTGATTGCGAAATTAACAAAGCCAACTTTGTCGTAAGGAAATCCTGAAAGTGCATGAATCAGCTGAAATCGAATTGAAAATTCTTAATCCGAAAATGGCAGATTATTTGCCGCATTATGCCACTGTTGGTTCGGCAGGCATGGATTTACACGCTTGCTTGGACGAATCATTATTATTGCCGCCCGGCGATACCGTATTGATTCCCACCGGCATTGCGATTCATTTGAGCTCTCCCGCTTACGCTGCCATGTTGTTGCCGCGCTCGGGTTTGGGGCATAAAAATGGCATTGTACTGGGTAATTTGGTGGGGCTGATTGATTCAGACTACCAAGGTGAATTAAAAGTGTCTTTGTGGAATCGCGGTAAAGAGGCTTTTGAAATAGAGCCGTTGGCGCGGATTGCGCAAATGGTCATTGTGCCGGTGGTGCAGGCAGCGTTTAAAGTGGTGGACGAATTCCGGCAAAGCGAACGCGGTGAAGGCGGTTTTGGCAGCACGGGTTAATTCATGAGTGCAATCCCTAAAATATTGGCAATTTTGGGTCCCACCGCTTCGGGTAAAACAGGTTTGGCATTGGCATTGGCGAAAACCCTGCCAATTGAAATCATCAGCCTTGATTCCGCATTGGTGTATCGCGGTATGGATATTGGTACTGCCAAACCCACTGCTGCCGAATTAGCCCAAACGCCGCATCATTTAATCAATATTATTTCGCCTTTGCAAAGTTACAGTGCGGCAGCGTTTGTGTCTGATTGTGTGCACTTGGCAAAGGATATTCATGCGCGCGGCCGCTTACCGCTGTTGGTGGGCGGTACGATGATGTATTACCACGCACTCACACAAGGGCTGAATGATTTGCCTGCTGCTGATGAAGCAGTGCGCCGCGAGTTGGCAGCAGAAAAACGGCAATACGGCTTGGCGCATTTATATCAGCGATTGCAAAATATTGATGCCGTTACTGCCAATCGATTAGAACCGACAGACAGTCAGCGCATTGAACGGGCATTGGAAGTGTGGCGGCTCAGTGGTAAACCGTTGAGCCAACATTTTGCTGAACAGCAGGCTTTCAGGCAGCCTGTGGATTTGTGTACTGTTGCCCTTATCCCCGAAAATCGGCCGCTTTTGCATCAGCACATCGCTTTGCGTTTTCAGCACATGATGCAGCATGGTTTGGCTGATGAAGTCCGCCGCTTACAGCAAAATTACCCTGAACTCACTGCCGATATGCCGTCTATGCGTTGTGTGGGTTATCGGCAAACTTGGGATTATTTGGCAGGTGTTTATGACGAAAAAACTTGGTCAGAAAAAGGTATTGCCGCTACCCGCCAGCTGGCAAAACGTCAATTAACTTGGCTGCGGCGTTTGTCGGTTGATTATGTATTCGATCCGTATCAAGAAAATGATCTGCTGTCTCAGGTTGCGCATATTTGCAGGCAATATTTTCAAGACGCCTAAGCAAATGATTAAAGAGCAAATGGTTAACAAGAAATTGCAAGATTTCAGGCAGCCTTTAGCCGATTCCTCGCTGCCCTTGTTATAATCCAATATCTTCACTCAAAAAACGTGCAAAGACACGTTTCATATATTGACGTCATGGAACCCACATCATTGCTTGGCAACATCAATTTTCCGCAAGACTTGCGTTGTTTGGATAAATCGCAGTTGCCGCAAGTGGCAGACGAATTGCGGGCGTTTTTATTGGAATCTGTCAGTAAAACAGGCGGGCATTTTGCCAGCAATTTGGGTGCAGTGGAGCTGACTGTCGCCTTGCATTATGTCTATCACGCGCCCTGCGATAAATTGATTTGGGATGTGGGACATCAAAGCTATCCGCACAAAATTCTTACCGGACGCAAAGCACGTATGGATACCATGCGGCAATACGGCGGTTTGGCAGGTTTTCCCAAACGCAGTGAATCCGAATACGATGCCTTTGGTGTGGGGCATTCCTCAACGTCAATCGGTGCGGCTCTGGGCATGGCGGTGGCGGATAAGCTGGCGGGGCGTACTTGCCGTAGCGTGGCGATTATCGGTGATGGTGCGATGACGGCAGGGCAAGCATTTGAAGCCCTGAACAACGCGGGCGATATGGACATTGATTTATTGGTGATTTTGAATGACAACGAAATGTCAATTTCACCCAATGTTGGTGCATTGCCCAAGTATTTGGCAGCCAACGTGGTGCGCGATGTTAAAGGGTTGGTGAAATCCATCAAGCACAAATCTGAAAAAGTGCTGAATATGCTGCCCGGTGCTTTAGATGTGGCACAAAAAGTAGAAAGTAAAATCAAAAACATCATTGATGAAAGTAATTTACCTGCTTCGTTGTCTTTATTCAATAATTTTGGATTTAACTACAGCGGCCCGATTGACGGTCATGATGTCTTAAAACTGGTGGACGCATTGCAAGATTTGCGTTGCCGCAAAGGACCGCAGCTTTTACACATCATCACCAAAAAAGGACAAGGTTATAAACTCGCGGAAAATGATCCCGTGGGTTTTCATGCCGTCGGTACTTTCGATCCCAACTGTGGTCCTGTGGTATCTGCCGCACCGACTAAACCCACCTATACCCAAATTTTCGGGCAATGGGTTATTGATCAGGCTCATGCCGATAAACGTTTGGCGGTGATTACGCCCGCTATGCGTGAAGGCAGCGGCTTGGTGGAATATGCCCGCACTTTTCCCGAACGTTATTTTGATGTCGGTATTGCCGAGCAGCACGCCGTTACCTTTGCCGCCGGTTTGGCGTGTGAAGGCATCAAACCCGTTGTGGCGATTTACTCTACTTTTTTACAGCGTGCTTACGATCAATTGCTGCACGATGTTGCTCTGCAAAATTTGCCTGTATTGTTTGCCATTGATCGTGCCGGCATTGTCGGTGCTGACGGTCCAACCCATGCCGGTTTATATGACTTCAGCTTCCTGCGCTGCATTCCCAATATGGTAATTGCCGCGCCCAGCGACGAGCGGGAATGCCGCTTGTTGCTGTCTACCTGTTATCAATTGAATCAGCCGTCGGCAGTGCGCTATCCGCGCGGCAGCGGTACAGGCGCGGCGGCAGGCAAGGATTTGACAACTGTTCCCGTGGGCAAAGGCATTGTGCGCCGCAAGGGTGAACGCATTGCTGTTTTGGCGTTCGGCAGTATGCTGCCAAGTGCGATGCAAGCGGCAGATACACTCAATGCCACTGTTGCCGATATGCGTTTTGTCAAACCCATTGACGAAGCCCTTATTTTGGATTTGGCGGCGCACCACGATTATTTGGTGTGCGCGGAAGAAAATGCCGTAATGGGCGGCGCGGGCAGTGCCGTATTGGAAGTATTGGCACAGCATGGTGTGTTGAAACCCACCTTACTCATCGGTGTTCCCGATATTATCACCGATCACGGCGATCCTGCCCGCCTTCGTGATGATTTGGGCTTGAGTGCAGAGAAGCTGATACAACGCATTCGTGCATGGGCAGACTGAAATACTTCGCCAATCATGATTTTACCCATTGCATTGCATATTGATTCACAGCTGCCTGAAAGTGAACAAACCGCTTTCAGGCAGCATTTATTAACATATGGTGTGGTGTTTTCAGAATTCACAACAGAATCATCATCAGATTTCAGGCTGCCTGAAAGCCTGTATTTACACGCCGATCAACATGGTTTGAGTTTAGCCAAAATCGGAATAAAAGGCGAAGTGCGTGCCGAATTTGCACAAGGTGCTGCGCGGCATCGGCGGCTTTACGGCGGCGGTGAATTGCTTTCGCGAGCCGTGGATTCGAGTAAAAACCGCAATGTGTGGGATACCACAGGCGGACTGGGGCGCGATGCTTTTGTGTTGGCGGCTTTGGGTTTACATGTGCAGGTATTGGAACGGAACGCAGTGGTGTGTGCCTTGTTGGCAGACGGTTTACGCCGTGCGCTACTGTACCCCGATACGGCGGCAATTGCGCAGCGCGTGGTGTTGCACCATAAAGATGCCGTCGTATTTATGCAAGAAAGGTGGGGTCAAGGCGACGCACCCGATGTGGTCTATCTTGATCCCATGTATCCGCCGCGTCAAAAATCGGCAGCGGTAAAAAAAGAAATGGCATATTTCCATGAATTGCTCGGTGAAAGCCATGCCGATGACGATGTGCAGCTGCTCAATATGGCACGCCGATGTGCCAAACAGCGTGTTGTGGTGAAACGGCCAAGCGGCGGCGTGTTTTTGGCAAATTGTCCGCCCGCCTATCAATATACGGGTAAAAGTACCCGTTTTGATGTTTATTCTCCCTTGCCTGTGCCGTAATTTTTATCTGATTTCTGCGCGGTATTTTATTGTATCTCGGCATATTGTTATGACGATGGGACGGATACTGATGCTTTCAGGCAGCCACATTCAGGTAGCCGATTTTTATTTAAAACAAAAATAGGATTGATGTAGTTTGACGGGTTGTTTAATGCGCTTTGATGTTGCAATGAACCAACAAGATATTTTTATGATAAATACTTGATATGCTTTTAAAAGCCATGTTATCATGCACGACTTGCCGAATTTTTGGCAAGTTTCTTTTTGTGCAATCAAGCCGATCAATCGTAATCGGCTCCTTGGTTAAAGGAAATAATCATGACTTTAGGTCTGGTTGGGCGCAAAGTAGGCATGACCCGCGTGTTCAATGAACAGGGCGCGTCGGTTCCGGTTACTGTGCTGGATATGTCTGCTAATCGCGTTACACAACTCAAATCCAAAGATACCGACGGCTATACGGCTGTGCAGGTTACCTTTGGTCAGAAAAAAGCCAATCGTGTCAATAAGGCCGAAGGCGGGCACTTTGCTAAAGCCGGTGTTGAAGCCGGTCGTGGCTTGGTGGAGTTTTCTGTTTCTGAAGAAAAATTGGCTGAATTGAAAGCGGGCGGAGAAATCTCAGTCGCTATTTTCGAGGCAGGTCAGTTGGTCGATGTAACCGGTACCAGTAAAGGTAAAGGTTTCTCAGGCACAATTAAACGCCACAATTTTGATTCCCAACGTTCTTCGCATGGTAACTCGCGTTCGCATCGCGTTCCGGGTTCTATCGGTATGGCGCAAGATCCCGGCCGTGTGTTTCCGGGTAAACGCATGGCAGGACAATACGGCAATACACGTTCTACCGTGCAGCACTTGGAAATCGTGCGCGTGGATGCCGAACGCCAATTATTGTTGGTTAAAGGCGCGGTACCGGGCGCGGTTAACGGCGATGTTGTTGTTCGCCCCAGCGTGAAAGTAGGTGCGTAATGGATTTGAAATTAATTGATGCTCAAGGTCAGGCAGTCGGCAGTGTTGCTGGTTCTGATGCTTTGTTTGCTCGTGAATACAATGAAGCACTGGTTCACCAATTGGTTACCGCTTTCTTGGCAAATGCGCGTTCAGGCAACCGTGCGCAATTGACTCGCGCTGAAGTAAAACACTCCACCAAAAAACCGTGGCGGCAAAAAGGCACAGGACGTGCGCGTTCCGGTATGACTTCTTCGCCAATCTGGCGCAGCGGCGGCCGTGCTTTCCCGAATAAGCCCAGTGAAAATTTCACGCAAAAAGTGAACCGCAAAATGTATCGTGCCGGTATGGCATCTATTTTGTCGCAATTGGTTCGTGATGAGCGTTTGTTTGTTATTGACGAATTGTCTGCTGAAACCCCGAAAACCAAGGCATTTGTTGCGCAGTTGAATAATATGGGTCTGGAAAATGTGTTGTTCATCACCAAGCAGTTAGATGAAAACGTGTATTTGTCCAGCCGCAATCTGCCGAATGTATTGGTGTTGGAAGCAACTCAAGCTGACCCGTACAACTTGTTGCGTTTCAAAAAAGTGGTGCTGACCCGCGCGGCAATCGCTCAACTTGAGGAGCAATGGGTATGAATCAACAACGTTTAATGCAGGTAATTTTGGCACCCGTCGTTTCGGAAAAAAGCAATTTGCTGGCTGAAAAACGCCAACAAATGACATTCAAAGTCTTGCTGAACGCCACCAAACCGGAAATTAAGGCTGCGGTTGAATTGCTGTTTAATGTGAAAGTGGCTTCTGTTACGACCGCAACCACTAAAGGCAAAACCAAGCGTCATGGCCGAACCGTCGGTAAACGCAGTGATGTAAAAAAAGCGTATGTAAGCTTGCTTGAAGGTCAAGCCATTGACATCGAGTCCGCCGCCGTTTCTGCAGATAAGGAATAAGCAATATGGCTATTGTTAAAATGAAGCCTACGTCTGCCGGCCGCCGCGGCATGGTTCGCGTGGTGACAGAAGGCTTGTATAAAGGCGCACCTTACGCGCCGCTTTTGGAAAAACAATCTTCCACTGCCGGCCGCAATAACGGCGGACGCATTACCACCCGCCATAAAGGCGGCGGTCATAAACACCATTACCGCATGGTTGATTTCAAACGCAACGACAAAGACGGCATCGCCGCCAAAGTAGAGCGGATTGAATACGATCCCAACCGCACGGCACACATTGCTTTGCTGTGTTTTGCCGATGGTGAACGCCGTTACATTATTGCGCCGCGCGGCATCGCCGCCGGTGCGGTGTTGGCTTCCGGTTCGGAAGCGGCAATTAAAGCGGGTAATAACTTGCCGATTCGCAATATTCCGGTGGGTACGACCATTCACTGTATTGAGATGAAGCCGGGCAAAGGTGCGCAGATTGCGCGTTCTGCCGGTGCGTCTGCGGTGTTGCTGGCGAAAGAGGGCGTTTATGCTCAAGTGCGCCTGCGCTCAGGTGAAGTGCGGAAAATTCACGTGGATTGCCGTGCAACTGTCGGTGAAGTAGGCAATGAAGAGCAAAGTCTGAAAAAAATCGGCAAAGCCGGTGCGAAACGCTGGAAAGGCATTCGTCCGACTGTGCGCGGTGTGGTGATGAACCCGGTTGATCACCCGCATGGCGGTGGTGAAGGCCGTACAGGTGAAGCTCGTGAGCCGGTTAGTCCATGGGGCACGCCGACCAAAGGCTATCGCACTCGTCGCAATAAACGCACGGACAATATGATTGTTCGCCGTCGTTACTCAAATAAAGGTTAATGGAATATGGCTCGTTCATTAAAAAAAGGCCCATATGTCGATTTGCATTTGCTGAAAAAAGTGGATGCGGCTCGTGCCACCAGCGACAAACGTCCAATCAAAACTTGGTCGCGTCGTTCCACTATTCTGCCTGATTTTATCGGCTTGACTATTGCTGTTCACAATGGACGCACTCACGTGCCGGTTTTCATCAGCGATAATATGGTTGGTCATAAATTGGGCGAATTCTCATTGACCCGCACATTTAAAGGCCACTTGGCTGATAAAAAAGCCAAGAAAAAATAAGGGGTAAATCATGAGAGTGAATGCACATCACAAAAATGCGCGGATTTCTGCTCAAAAAGCCCGGTTGGTGGCGGATCAGATTCGCGGTAAAGACATCTACCAAGCGTTGAATATCTTAACATTCAGCCCGAAAAAAGGCGCGGAATTGATTAAGAAGGTGCTGGAATCTGCTGTGGCGAATGCCGAGCACAATGAAGGCGCAGACATCGACGAGTTGAAAGTGGTTACGATTTACGTGGATAAAGGACCCAGCCTGAAACGCTTTCAGGCGCGCGCCAAAGGCCGCGGTAACCGCATTGAAAAACAAACTTGTCACATCAACGTGACTGTGGGTGATTAAGGAAAAACTATGGGACAAAAAATCCATCCTACGGGCTTTCGCCTGGCGGTTAATAAAGATTGGTCTTCCAAATGGTTTGCCAAAAGCGGCGATTTTTCCAAAACCCTGAAAGAAGACATCGATGTACGCGTTTTTCTGCGCAAACGTCTGGCAAATGCTTCGGTTGGCCGCGTGGTGATTGAGCGTCCGGCAAAATCTGCGCGTATTACCATTTACAGTGCGCGCCCGGGTGTGGTTATCGGCAAAAAAGGCGAAGACATTGAAATTTTGAAACGCGATTTGCAAAAATTGATGGGCGTGCCGGTGCATGTGAATATCGAAGAAATCCGTAAACCGGAATTGGATTCGCAAATCATCGCCGACAATATCGCCGGTCAATTGGAAAAACGCGTTATGTTTCGCCGTGCCATGAAACGCGCCATGCAAAACGCCATGCGTGCCGGTGCCAAAGGCATCAAAATCATGTCTTCCGGTCGTCTGAACGGCATTGAGATTGCCCGCAGTGAATGGTATCGCGAAGGTCGCGTGCCGTTGCACACCTTGCGCGCCAACGTGGACTATGCCACCAGTGAAGCCAAAACCACATATGGCATCATCGGTATTAAAGTTTGGGTCTATAAAGGTGAATTGACACCGGGTGAGATTCAAACCAAATCGGATCAACCGGAAAAACGCCAACGCCAAAGAAAATCAGGAGGTCGCGATGCTGCAGCCAACTAGAATGAAATACCGCAAACAGCACAAAGGCCGCAATACAGGCGTGGCTACTCGCGGTAATAAAGTCAGCTTCGGTGATTTCGGTTTGAAAGCCATTGGTCGCGGCCGCTTGACCGCACGTCAGATTGAAGCAGCGCGTCGTGCCATGACTCGGCACATCAAACGCGGCGGACGTATTTGGATTCGCGTGTTTCCTGATAAACCGATTACTGAAAAACCAATTCAAGTGCGGATGGGCGGCGGTAAAGGTTCAGTGGAGTACTACGTTGCCGAAATCAGACCAGGCAAAATGCTGTACGAAATGGACGGTGTTGCCGAATCATTGGCGCGTGAGGCTTTTGAATTGGCAGCTGCAAAACTGCCGTTGCCGACAGCGTTTGTGAAAAGACAGGTAGGTCAATAATGAAAGTCAATGAATTGAAAGACAAATCTGTTGAGCAATTAAACGAAGAGTTACTGGGTTTATTAAAAGCACAATTCGGCTTGCGTATGCAACACGCAACCGGACAATTGGGCAAAACCAGTGAGCTGAAAAAAACGCGCCGTGATATTGCTCGTGTGAAAACCATTTTGCGCCAAAAGGATGGTGAATAATGAGTGAAGTAAAAACCACGCGAACTTTGCAAGGCAAAGTGGTCAGCGACAAAATGGACAAAACCGTAACTGTTTTGGTAGAGCGCAAAGTGAAACACCCGTTGTACGGCAAAGTAATCCGCCGTTCCACTAAAATCCACGCACACGATGAGCAAAACCAATATGGTATCGGTGATGTGGTTGTGATTGCGGAATGCCGTCCTTTGTCTAAAACCAAGGCTTGGACAGTAACCGAATTGGTTGAAAAAGCACGCGCAGTGTAAAAGCAGCCTAAGAGTGTGTTGCGGTGCTTGAATATTTGGCATAACAGCACACAAAATCGCGCAGCAATCTGTTTTGACCGATTAATTGGTTTGGAATGGATTGCTGCGTTTTGTTTTGGGTGATGAAGATTGCAGTTTCAGGCAGCCTGAGTCTTGCCGATGGCGACTTTTACGTCAGTCAAAAGTAATACTGCATGTTTTTATCAGTAATTCCTTGCGTGAATATAGAATTTTCTATATACTGCACAGCTTGTCTTTCGTATTTTGAAAGTGCTTGGTTTTTCAACCAAGTATTCTCCCTTCGGGACCCAAGACTGATTTACTGGAACCGTATTCGGTTTCAGGCAGCCTAAATCAAACAAGCTGTCTGAAAATGGTAAATTAAGTTGGATTATTAAAGGTATTTTTAACATGATTCAAATGCAGACCATCTTGGATGTGGCTGATAACTCCGGTGCGCGCCGCGTGATGTGCATTAAGGTGTTGGGCGGGTCCAAGCGTCGCTACGCTTCTGTGGGCGACATCATTAAAGTGGCCATTAAAGACGCCGCGCCGCGCGGTCGTGTAAAAAAAGGCGATGTGTACAATGCGGTGGTGGTGCGTACCGCTAAAGGTGTGCGCCGTCCCGATGGTGCTTTGATTAAGTTTGACAACAATGCCGCGGTATTGTTGAACAATAAATTAGAGCCGCTGGGTACGCGTATTTTCGGCCCGGTAACCCGTGAACTGCGCACTGAGCGATTCATGAAAATCGTTTCATTGGCACCTGAAGTGCTGTAAGAGAGGTTACGATGAAAAAGATTAAAACAGGTGACCAAGTCATTGTGATTGCCGGTAAAGACAAAGGCAAAAAAGGTCAGGTGCTGCGTATTTTGGGTGAAAAAATCTTGGTTGAAGGCGTGAATCAAGTTAAACGTCATCAAAAACCAAATCCGATGCGTGGTGTTGAAGGTGGTGTGATTACCAAAAGTATGCCCTTGGCAATTTCCAATGTGGCGATTTTTAATCCGGAAACACAAAAAGCAGACCGTGTTGGCATTAAAGTAGAAACCATCGACGGCAAAGTGGTGCGCAGTCGTTTCTTTAAATCCACCGGCGCGGCCGTGGGTGCATAAGGAGTAATCAATGGCTCGTTTAAAAGAGTTTTATACCGCCACTGTTGTGCCTGAATTGATGAAACAATTCGGTTACAAATCCGTTATGGAAGTGCCGCGTATTGAAAAAATCACCTTGAATATGGGTGTGGGTGAGGCGGTTGCCGATAAAAAAGTAATGGAACATGCTGTTGCGGATTTAACCAAAATTGCCGGTCAAAAACCGGTGGTTACCGTTGCGCGCAAATCCATTGCCGGCTTTAAAATCCGTGATAATTATCCGATTGGCTGCAAAGTAACTTTGCGCCGTGATCGTATGTTTGAGTTTTTGGATCGTTTGGTGAGCATTGCCTTGCCGCGTGTGCGCGATTTTCGTGGTGTGAATGGTAAATCATTTGATGGTCGCGGCAATTTCAATATGGGTGTGCGCGAACAAATTATTTTTCCGGAAATCGAATACGACAAAATTGATGCGTTGCGTGGTTTGAATATTACCATCACCACCACCGCCAAAACCGACGCAGAAGCCAAAGCGTTGTTGTCTTTGTTCAAGTTTCCGTTTAGGGGTTAATTATGGCTAAAAAAGCACTTATTAATCGTGAGCTGAAGCGCGAGGCTTTGGCAAAAAAATTCGCCACCAAACGTGAAGCTCTGTTTGCAGTTATCAACAATGCTTCTGCTTCTGATGAAGAGCGTTTTCAAGCGCGTTTGCAATTGCAAACCATTCCGCGTAATGCCGCGCCTGTGCGTCAACGTCGCCGTTGTGCGCTTACCGGTCGTCCGCGCGGTAACTTCCGTAAATTCGGCTTGGGTCGTACCAAAATCCGTGAAATCGCCATGCGCGGCGAAATTCCGGGTGTGATTAAAGCCAGCTGGTAAATAGGAGTATTGAAGAATGAGTATGCACGATCCTATTTCCGATATGTTGACCCGTGTTCGCAACGCTCAGCGTGCGAATAAAGCCTCCGTATCCATGCCGTCTTCTAAATTGAAAACCGCGATTGCCGCTGTTTTGAAAGAAGAAGGTTATATCGACAGTTTTGCTGTAACTGCGGATGCCAAGCCGACATTGGAAATTCAATTGAAATACTATGCAGGCCGTCCGGTGATTGAACGCATTCAGCGTGTATCCCGCCCTGGTTTGCGTGTGTATAAAGGTTCCAACGATATTCCAACCGTGATGAATGGTTTGGGCGTTGTGATTGTCAGCACTTCTAAAGGCGTAATGACCGACCGCAAAGCCCGTGCAAACGGTGTTGGCGGCGAGTTGTTGTGCGTGGTTGCCTAAGGAGGGAATATGTCTCGCGTAGCCAAAAATCCGGTGACTGTTCCTGCCGGCGTTGATATTAAGTTAGAAGAAAACGCTTTAGCCGTAAAAGGCAAAAACGGCGAACTGGTTTTGCCTTTGCCCGGTGAAGTTAAAGTGGCTTTGGAAAATGGTCAATTAACTTTTACCGCTGTCGGTGGAAGCACCAAAGCCGGTGCTTTATCCGGCACTATCCGCGCTTTGGTCAATAATATGGTCAAAGGTGTTTCTGAGGGTTTTGAGAAAAAATTGCAATTGGTGGGTGTGGGTTATCGCGCTCAGGCACAAGGCAAAACCCTGAATTTGTCTTTGGGTTTTTCTCACCCGATTGTGTATGAGTTGCCCGAAGGTGTTTCTGCCGCTACACCGTCGCAAACGGAAATTGTGATTTCCGGTGCGGATAAACAAGTAGTCGGTCAAGTTGCTGCTGAAATTCGCGGATACCGTCCGCCTGAGCCTTACAAAGGCAAAGGTGTACGCTATTCTGATGAAACAGTGGTAATTAAAGAAACCAAGAAAAAATAATTGAGGTTCACTGATGGATAAGAAAGCATCAAGAATCCGCCGTGCACGTAAAACCCGTGCCAAAATTGCGGACTTAAACAAAGTGAGATTGTGCGTATTTCGCAGCAATAATCACATCTATGCCCAAGTAATCAGTGCCGAGGGCGATAAAGTGTTGGCGCAAGCCTCTACTGTGGAAGCTGAAGTGATTGCTGAAGTGAAACACGGTAATACTGTTGCAGCTGCCACAGCTGTCGGTAAGCGCATCGCTGAAAAAGCCAAAGCTGCCGGTATCGAAAGCGTTGCTTTTGATCGTTCTGGTTTTCAATATCATGGCCGCGTAAAAGCATTGGCCGAAGCTGCCCGTGAAAACGGTTTGAGCTTCTAATCAACTGTGGAGATTGCATAAAAATGGCAAAACATGAAACAGAAGAGCGCGGCGACGGCTTGATTGAAAAAATGGTGGCTGTAAACCGTGTAACCAAAGTGGTTAAAGGCGGCCGCATTATGGCGTTCTCTGCTTTAACCGTGGTTGGTGATGGTGATGGCCGTGTCGGCATGGGTAAGGGCAAATCCAAAGAAGTACCGGTTGCGGTGCAAAAAGCAATGGATCAAGCGCGCCGTAATTTGATTAAAGTGCCGTTGAAAAACGGAACAATCCACCACGAAGTAACCGGTAAACATGGTGCTACCAAAGTGTTTATGCAGCCGGCTAAAGAGGGTAACGGTGTGAAAGCGGGCGGCCCGATGCGTTTGGTATTTGATGCGATGGGTATCCACAACATCTCTGCTAAAGTGCATGGTTCAACCAATCCGTATAATATTGTGCGCGCCACTTTGGACGCTTTGCAAAAACTCTACACTCCGGCAGACATCGCGGCAAAACGCGGCTTAACCGTTGCGGATATTTTGGGAGAAGGTCATGAGTGAGCAAAAAAAATTGCAAGTGACGCTGGTAAAAAGCCTAATCGGTACGATTGAAAGACACCGTGCTTGTGCACGCGGCTTAGGCTTGCGCCGCCGTGAACACACCGTTGAGGTGCTGGATACCCCTGAAAATCGTGGCATGATTAACAAAATCGGCTACCTTTTGAAAGTAGTGGAGAAGTGATATGTTTTTGAACACCATTAAACCTGCCGACGGTGCAACTCATGCTGCACGCCGCGTGGGTCGCGGTATTGGCAGCGGCTTGGGTAAAACCGGCGGCCGCGGCCATAAGGGTCAAAAAAGCCGAGCAGGCGGTTTTCATAAAGTGGGTTTTGAAGGCGGTCAAATGCCTTTGCAACGCCGCTTGCCGAAACGTGGTTTTAAATCACTGACTGCCGCGCAAAATGCAGAAATAAGCTTGAGTGATTTGGCAAAAATAGCAGTTGATGAAATTGATATTCTGGTGTTGAAGCAAGCCGGCTTGGTGTCTGCCAACATTTTGAATGTGAAAGTCATTGCTTCAGGCAGCCTGGATCGGGCGGTTACGTTAAACGGCATTAAAGCCACCAAAGGCGCAAAAGTAGTCATTGAAGCTGCCGGCGGTAAAATAGCAGAGTAAAGGTGACGCAAGAGTGGCTAATCAACAATCCGCAACCGGACTGGCGAAGTTTGGTGATTTAAAAAATCGTTTATTGTTTTTATTGGGTGCGTTGGTTGTATTCCGCATCGGCTCGTACATTCCGGTGCCGGGCGTGGATGCGGCCGCTTTGGCGAAATTATACGGAAGTGCCGGCGGCGGTATTTTGGGCATGCTCAATATGTTTTCCGGCGGCTCTTTAGAACGTTTCAGCATTTTTGCTATTGGCATCATGCCGTATATATCGGCATCGATTATCATACAGCTGGGATCAGAAATTGTTCCTTCACTCAAAGCCTTGAAAAAAGAGGGTGAAGCAGGTAAACGCATACTGACTAAATACACGCGCTGGGGAACGGTATTATTGGCGACACTGCAAAGTTTTGGTGCAGCGGCGTTTGTTTATCAGCAAGGCGTGGTGGTTTCCAGTCAATGGGAATTTTATCTTTCCACCATTGTGTGTTTGGTAACCGGAACCATGTTTTTGATGTGGTTGGGCGAGCAAATCACCGAGCGCGGTATTGGCAACGGTATTTCACTCATCATTACTGCCGGTATTGCTGCCGGTGTGCCTTCCGGAATTGGCCGCTTGCTGACCTTAACCAGTCAAGGTTCAATGAGCTACTTAATGGCATTGGCATTGATTATTGGTGCGTTGGCATTGGTTTATATCGTGGTGTACATCGAAAGCGCACAACGCAAAGTCCCTGTGCATTACGCCAAACGCCAAGTCGGCAATCGCATTATGCAAGCGCAAAATTCGCACATGCCGTTTAAGCTGAATATGTCCGGTGTGATTCCGCCGATTTTTGCGTCCAGCATTATTCTGTTTCCGTCCACATTATTGAGCTGGTTTGGTTCAGCCAGCCAAGACGGGTGGTTACAGCGTATAGCAACTTACTTGCAGCATGGGCAGCCGGTTTATATTTTGCTGTTTGCCGCGACCATTATTTTCTTCTGTTATTTTTATACAGCCTTGGTGTTCAGCCCGCGGGAAATGGCGGAGAACCTGAAAAAAAGCGGTGCTTTTGTTCCGGGTATCCGTCCGGGTGAGCAGACCAGCCGTTATTTGGAAAAAGTGGTGTTGCGTTTAACCTTTTGGGGTGCGATTTATATCGCCATCGTGTGTTTGATTCCGGAAATCCTGACTTCTGCCATGAGCGTACCCTTTTATTTGGGTGGTACTTCACTGCTGATTTTGGTGGTGGTAACCATGGACTTTAGAACGCAGATTGCCTCATACATGATGAGCAGCCAATACGATCACCTGATGAAACGGTCTGCCATGAAATCTCTGACACGGCGGTAACCCTATGGCTAAAGAAGATACCATACAAATGCAAGGTGAGATTCTTGAAACCTTGCCCAATGCAACTTTTAAAGTGAAGCTCGAAAACGATCATGTGGTTTTGGGTCATATTTCCGGCAAAATGCGTATGCACTATATCCGCATTTCGCCGGGTGATAAGGTAACTGTAGAATTAACCCCCTACGACTTATCCCGTGCCCGCATCGTTTTCCGCGCCCGCTGATATTCTGTTTTTGAGAAAGGAAACATAATGCGTGTTCAGCCTTCGGTAAAGAAAATTTGCCGCAATTGCAAAATTATTCGCCGCAACCGTGTGGTGCGTGTGATTTGTACCGATCCTCGGCACAAACAACGGCAAGGTTAATTGTTGTTTTTTAACCTTTTGTGTTACAATATTAAAATTTTGCCCATAAGGAAGAAATATGGCTCGTATTGCCGGGGTGAATATCCCCAACAGTGCCCATATCGTTATTGGCTTGCAGGCCATTTACGGTATCGGTTCTACTCGCGCCAAACAAATTTGCGAAGCCGCCGGTATTGTGCCGAGCGTTAAAGTCAAAGATTTGGACGAGACTCAATTGGATGCCTTGCGTGAGCAAGTCGCCAAGTATGAAGTAGAAGGTGATTTGCGCCGTGAAGTTACCATGAGCATCAAACGCTTGATGGACATGGGTTGCTACCGCGGTTTTCGTCATCGCAGAGGTTTGCCCGCACGTGGTCAGCGTACGCGCACCAATGCCCGTACCCGTAAAGGTCCGCGCAAAGCAATTGCCGGTAAAAAATAATTTTCCGGTAAAAAATAATTTTTAAGGAATTCAATGAATGGCTAAAGCAAACACAGCTCGTGTGCGCAAAAAAGTACGCAAAACCGTGAGTGAAGGTATCGTGCATGTTCATGCCTCCTTCAATAACACCATTGTTACCATTACAGACCGCCAAGGAAATGCATTATCTTGGGCTACCTCAGGCGGTGCAGGTTTTAAAGGTTCGCGTAAAAGCACACCGTTTGCCGCACAAGTAGCGGCAGAAGCGGCTGGTAAAGTTGCCCAAGAGTATGGCGTGAAGAATCTGGAAGTACGTATTAAGGGTCCCGGCCCCGGTCGTGAGTCTTCCGTGCGCGCGCTCAACGCTCTTGGTTTTAAAGTTACCAGCATCACCGATGTTACGCCGATACCGCACAACGGTTGTCGTCCGCCCAAAAAACGTCGCATTTAAAACCAGTGGAGTAATTAAAATATGGCACGTTATACCGGCCCTAAATGTAAATTAGCCCGCCGCGAGGGTACTGATTTGTTCTTGAAGAGCGCACGACGCTCTCTGGACTCTAAATGCAAGCTGGATTCCGCACCCGGTCAGCATGGCGCGAAAACCCCGCGTCTTTCCGGCTACGGTTTGCAGTTGCGTGAAAAACAAAAAATCCGCCGCATTTACGGCGTATTGGAACGTCAATTCCGCCGTTACTTTGCTGAGGCAGCACGCCGCAAAGGTTCAACCGGCGAATTATTATTGCAATTATTGGAATCCCGTTTAGATAACGTGGTTTATCGTATGGGTTTCGGTTCTACTCGTGCCGAAGCACGCCAGCTGGTATCACACAAAGCCATTTGTGTGAACGGGCAAGTTGTCAATATCCCGTCTTTCCAAGTGAAAGCCGGCGATGTGGTGGCCGTGCGTGAAAAAGCCAAAAAACAAGTGCGTATTCAGGAAGCCGCCGGCTTGGCAGCTCAAATCGGCTTGCCCGCGTGGGTAGAAGTAGATGCCGGCAAACTGGAAGGCGTGTTCAAAAACATGCCGGATCGTGCTGAATTGAGTGGTGATATTAATGAACAACTGGTGGTGGAGTTCTACTCTAAATAACGCCGGTTAAAATGGGGACAGTTAAATGCAAAACAGCACATCTGAATTTTTGAAACCGCGTCAAATTGATGTGGATATTCTGTCCGCCACCCGCGCTGAAGTTTCTATGGAACCGTTTGAGCGCGGTTTTGGGCATACCTTGGGCAATGCTTTGCGTCGTATCTTACTGTCATCAATGACCGGCTTTGCGCCGACTGAAGTTGCCATTGAGGGCGTATTGCATGAATACTCCACCGTTGATGGCGTTCAAGAAGATGTGGTTGATATTCTTTTGAACCTCAAAGGCGTGGTGTTTAAATTGCACGGACGCCGTGAGGTAGAATTAACCCTGAGTAAATCAGGCGGCGGGGCAGTAAAAGCAGGTGATATTGATTTGCCGCATGATGTGGAAATTCTTAATCCCGAACACGTGATTTGCCATTTGTCCGATAACGGTCAAATCAACATGGAAATCAGAGTGGAAGCAGGGCGGGGCTATCAATCGGTCGCTTCACGCAAAAGCAGGGAAGAGCAAAGACGAATCGGTGCAATTCAATTAGATGCCAGCTTTTCGCCCATCAGCCGCGTCAGCTTTGATGTGGAGTCTGCGCGCGTAGAGCAGCGCACCGACTTAGACCGCTTGGTATTGGACATTGAAACCAACGGCGCAATTGATCCGGAAGAGGCCGTGCGCAGTGCCGCACGCATTTTAATGGATCAAATGACCGTGTTTGCCAATTTGGAAGGCACACCGGTTGCCGTGGCAGATGAAAAAGAACCGCCTGTTGATCCCGTATTACTGCGTCCGGTAGATGATTTGGAATTAACGGTTCGTTCGGCCAACTGCTTGAAAGCAGAAGATATTTACTACATCGGTGATTTGATCCAACGCACAGAAACCGAATTGCTGAAAACCCCCAACTTGGGGCGCAAATCTTTAAATGAGATTAAAGAGGTTTTGGCATCTAAAGGTTTAACGCTGGGATCAAAATTGGAAGGCTGGCCGCCCGCCAGTTTGGAAAGACCGTAGAGATTGATGATTAAAGGATAATGACAATGCGTCATCGTAATGGTAACCGTAAATTAAACCGCACCAGCAGCCACCGCGCTGCCATGTTGCGTAATATGGCGAATTCTTTATTAACCCATGAAACCATCGTAACCACTTTGCCGAAAGCCAAAGAGTTGCGTCGCGTGGTTGAGCCCTTGATTACCTTGGGTAAAAAACCGTCTTTGGCAAATCGCCGTTTGGCATTTGACCGTACCCGCGACCGTGATGTTGTGGTGAAATTGTTCAATGAATTGGGACAACGGTTTTCTGCCCGTAATGGCGGCTATTTGCGTATTTTGAAATATGGTTTCCGCCAAGGAGACAACGCGCCCTTGGCTTTAGTGGAATTGGTAGATAAGGCCGCTGAATGTGAAGTGAAAACAGAAGAATAATTTCTGAATTTACATTTTTAAAAAGCCAAATCATTGAGCAGTCAATGATTTGGCTTTTTTATTATAATCAGTTATAATCAGTTATAATCAGTTATAATCAGTTATAATCAGTTATAATCAGTTATAATCAGTTATAAT
>NZ_JQKE01000007.1:66652-84308 GCF_000745895.1 Stenoxybacter acetivorans DSM 19021
TTATAATCAGTTATAATCAGTTATAATCAGTTATAATCAGTTATAATCAGTTATAATCAGTTATAATCAGTTATAATTAAACTGTTAAATTTTTCAAAACAACTTGCCGGAAAAATTATGGCTAATTATCTGAAATCTGCTGAATAGGCTATGTTTTTTTGAAAAAATAATAGTATAGCTATATAATCAGTTATAAAAAAGGGTTTTACTATGGGTATCTATCGCTGTACATCATGTGGGTTGATTGCAGAACAAACTGCTAATTCAGCAGGAATATGTGAGCAATGCCGCCAACTCGTTAAAGTTTATGATACCGTTTTTTTTGTTAAACAAGTATTAAGCCGCTACACTGCCGCCATGCGGGAATTGCGCAGCCTGAAAGAAGAATTGGCGCAAGAAGAAAACACCGTCAATGATAACAGCAATAATACCGAGCAAAGTTTCTTGTCAAACAGTGATTGGCAAAATACCGATGTATTGGCAACCACGCAACAACATGCACCCTTACAGCAGTGGTTTGCTGCTAAAGGCATCAAAGCAACATTCGATTATCAAGCCGTAAACACCACCGGTTTTTTTGATGAAGCGGCATCAGCATTGGGCAAAGACTACGCCCAAACCAAAGATCTATTGGGAAAAATCAACTGGCATTATCGAAAAAATATTTATTCTTTAAGCATGGATTTAAGCAAATCCGCTCAAAAAGACATCACATACCTCACCAATTTATGCCGTACCTTCTATAGCCAAACATTGTTTTCCAAATATTTCTATGAAAAAAACAATAAAATTATCCGTTTGAATTTGCAATCCGCAAATAATATTCGCCGTTTCTTTGAAGGCAGTTGGTTGGAATGGTATGCTTTGGTTCAAATTATTCAGGCAGCCCAAGCCAAAGGCGAGGGCTATCGGTTTTCTTGTACACGCAATACCGTTATCCAATTTGCTAACGAAGATAAATTTGAATTAGATGCGCTGGTGATGCCCATCGGCGGCGAGCCGATTATCATTGAATGCAAGTCCGGTGAATTTCGCAGTGAAATTGAAAAATATGTGCGCTTGAAAAAGCGCATGGGTTTAAATACGAAACAGTTTGTCATTTTCTCCCCTGAATTAGACGATGCCCAAGCCGCTTCATTAAGCAGCATGTATGAATTAACTTTTCTACCCTTGAACCGACTGGAAAATTATCTGCTGAGTGTTATTTAACCTCTTTTTCCACTACCTAAAGCGAAAGGCAGGAGATTTCTGCGGTATTTAGCGATGTTTTGCTAACTTTACCTCGGGTTTTCTGCTGCGATTGCTTGACTGCACAATTCACTTTACAGACACTGCGGGCAAATCCTGCCCTGAATGGTTTATTGCGTGGCAAATATTGCTTGCCCACGCCAAATACATTGATTCTTGTCTGCCGTTATCTGTACGAAAGGCAAGCGGCAAGGCAGTTAAATCAAACGATTGTTATCAACAAAAAACCAATGTGTTCACAACGCAACGGCAATAAACAACAGCCGTTGCTGTCATTGTACTTTTTAAGACAACAGATTATATTTCATTTACAATTTTAACCATTGCTTGTTATTCGAGTAAACATTGCTTTGCGTGCCGTTATCAATGGCTCAGGCAGTGCGTGTTCATAGATTGGTGGAAATAGAATTATGTTTGGTATTACAAATGTTTATGCGTATGTGATTGGCGTGATTGCCATTGTGCTGCTGCCGGGTCCCAATTCTTTGTTTTGCTTAACCATTGCAGGGCAGCGCGGTGTGAAAATCGCGTATCAATCGGTAGCGGGTGTATTCGTTGGCGACAGCATCTTGATGTTGTTGACTGCCCTGGGTGCGGCTTCAGTATTAAATACATTTCCTTTGCTGTTTTGGCTGCTGAAAATCGGCGGCGGGCTTTATTTGGCGTATATCGGATTGGGTTTATTGTGTGCGGCAATCATTAAATGGAAAAGCAGCAAAACCGATCTGTTCACTGAAGTGGTTCAGGAAGCATCTGCAACAAATACGGACAATGTGCCAAAAAAAGTATTTCAGCGAGCTTTAACCTTAAGTCTGCTTAATCCCAAAGCGATTTTGTTTTTTTTATCATTTTTCGTCCAGTTTGTTGATGTTCATTATCCCTATCCCGCTTTGAGTTTTCTGATATTGGCGTTGATTTTACAAGTTGTCAGCATGGCGTATTTAAGTATATTGGTATTTGGCGGTGCATCATTGGTGAGCTGGTTTGGACGCTATCGCCGAATGGCGGCAATGGGCATGGGTGCAATCGGTGCTATGTTTATGGGCTTTGCTGTTAAATTATGGACAGCAACAACATAAATAAAAGATAATAGAATGAAATGATTACCTGAAAATTAAAGAAATAAAGCCGCATAAAACACACAAGTATCGGGAAAAACATTCAGGCAGCCGATTAAATGATAAATAGGCTGCCTGAAAAATTGTATTGAAAAAATTTTTCAATAATTTCAAATAATTATAAAATGTAGCGATATCATCATACGATTTTATTAAGAAATTTATTGAATACAGATTCTCAGTAATTGCCAAGCGATTAACTCGGAACTTGGGCAATACATTTTATAAACTTGGATACTGCTAAGTTTGTTATTTTTAATACAATTCGCAGATTATGGGTAAACGCGAAAATGCTTTATTCAATCATCACACCGAATCGGATAGCCATCGCTGTTGTGATCGCAATATTTGCCATAACCTCTGTTCCAGCGATAACCTGTACCACTGTCGGTGTCGCTTTGGTGTGGTTGTACAATCACACGCTGCGGCTTATCTGCTTGCCGTTCCTGCAACAACCGTCCTTCTTGCGCTTGCTTGATACGATACAATTCTTGTAAGCGGTCGCAGGAGGGTGTGCCGTTGCGTTCGCGCAATAAAGAGCGGCTTTCGTTTTGGCATTTCATATTGGCTTGGTCTATTTCATAGTCATAATCCAAAGCCAAAAGCGGCAAAGGGAAAAGACACGCCAGTAAAATAACTGTTTTTTTCATTGTCTGTCCTTACTCTGATTGAGATTAAATTGGCAACCAATTGTTACCACGGCAGTCTGTTTTGGTATCAACTTTTTCACTTCAGAATCTTCGCCTATTGTCTTTAGTTAAAGACAATAGGCGGTTTTGTTATACCCATGAAAAGACAATCAGATAAATTTGAAAAATATCATTTTGTTATGAGTAAACATCAACAGCAATCATTTGCATATTACTGCTTTAAAGATGTCAATATCACATCTAAAGTTTCTTTGACTTGAAAATTATTGGTATCTGAACTTTGATGTAAAATACGGGTAAATCGTTCGATAAGCGCCTAATCAATAGCTTTAGATACAGAATGACCATTAATGATTGCTTTGCTGCCGTTATTTGCGGTTACTTTAAAATAAGCCATGATCAATCTCCTTTGTTGTTTTCGACTAAACGACTATCAAAAGGAAATAAAATTCCTTTTATTTATAATATCACAAAAAATTATTAATATTTGATTATTTTAGATAATATTTGGTTTAAGCCGTTAATTTTTGCTTGTTGGGTCTTCTTCTGCCACCAATGCCACAATTTTTTTGTCTTTTGCCGTTTCGGGTTTAAATCCTGAAGTAACCACCCGCAAGATGCCGTTTTTATCAATGGTAAACAAGGGAATGGCGTTTTTATTGTCTTGTGTGTATTGTTCGTAACCGTAGGCGGCGGTGATAGCGGTGGTTTTTATCCGCGATTGTTTGGCAACCAAACTGGCCAGTTTGTGATAAGTCGTTTCATTGCCAAACAGCCATTGAGAAGTAACGCTGTGTTGTTTTTGAGCGCGTTCATTTTGTTCTTTTTCTTGGGTAAGCCGCAAGCGGTAGAGATTTTGTTCGCCGAATTCATGCTTAAAGTGCAGCTCGCATAAAGTATTCAATTCTTTATCGGTGCTCATCGCAAACAAAAGTCCAATGCCGATTAAATCTAAATTTCGCTCGGCGTGTTCGGAAACGGGGTTGCCGAAATAGGTACGAACGCCTTCCATGCGGGCTTTGGCGGTGTTGGTGTAATTGCTGTCGGCAAGCAAAACATCGTAGCCCAAATTTTTTATTACTTGGGCGATTTTCAGGGCAACCGGATTGCTGCCCACAATTAAAATACCGTTGTTTACCGGCTCACGCACGCCTAAAAAATTGCCAACGGCTTTCGCACCCAGCCCTTGAATCAGAACCGTGCCGATGATGATGATGAACACCAGCGGCACCAATAATTCAACGCCGTTGAGCGGTTGCTGGCTTTGCAAACGAATGGCAAATAATGACGAAATCGCCGCAGCCACAATTCCGCGGGGACCAATCCAGCTAATCATCAATTTTTCATTGGTGGTTAATTTTGTGCCGATTGCCGACACCCACACTGCCAGCGGCCGTGCAATAAACATCACAATCAGCAACAGCAATATGCCGCTGAATCCCACGTTTACCAACGCGCTCAAATCCACCCGTGCCGCCAAAATAATAAACAGCATGGACACCAACAAAATGGTTAATGATTCATTGAATTCCAAAATCTGATGCCGCGGAAATTTCGGCCAATTGGCGAGGGCTACGCCCAGCACGGTTACCGTGAGCAAACCGGATTCATGTTCTGCATAGTTGGACAAAGAAAACAAAAACAACACGGTTGCCAAAGTAAACACATTGCGCAAATATTCAGGCAGCCAATAGCGTTTGATGACTGTTGCCAAAAACGCCGCGCCGAAAAAACCGATAACAGCAGACACCAACACAATTTTTCCAAACAACATCAATGAATTGCTGTTGCTGCCATGAATAATGTATTCATACACCAGCACCACGGCAATCGCGCCGATGGGGTCGATTACAATGCCTTCCCACTTCAGAATATTGCGGATGTTTTTTTTCGGGCGCACACTGCGCAGCAACGGTGCAATTACCGTGGGACCGGTAACACACACCAGCGCACCGAACAGCAGTGCAATCAGTAGATTCATGTCAAATAAAGCGTAAGCGGCGATTGAAATCACAGCAATCGTAACCGCCATACCAATTGACACCAAATTCTGTACCATTAAACCGTGTTGGCGGATTTCATGAAATTCCAGTGTGAGCGAGCCTTCAAATAAAATCACCGCCACGCCCAGCGAAATCAGCGGAAACAGTAAATCGCCCAATACCGCATCGGGTTGAAACCAACCGAATACGGGTCCAATCAAAATACCGATAATCAGCAGAAATAAAATCGACGGCTGTTTTAAATACCATGCCAACCATTGCGCACCAATACCCAACGCCAACAATCCTGATAATACAAAAGCCAAATTCATCGAATATTTCCTAAATAATTAACCACAAAAGATTTTTCAGGCAACCCTTCAGGCAGGGAATTATTAAAACACGTCCTAAGCAAGGTTTTGCGTTGCGCAAAGAATGGCATATTGTGCCACAAACACTGTACTGCGTCTGAAATCCCGACAAACATGACAAATCAGGTGTGTTTCGTTATATTGCCTACCTTTAGTTTTTGCAACACACATTAGAACAACATGAATATTACCGACATCATCGCCCGCGAACTGAATGTAACCGCCGTCCGTGTTCAGGCAGCCGTGGATTTATTGGACGAGGGCGCGACTGTGCCGTTTATTGCCCGCTACCGCAAAGAGGTAACGGGCGGCTTGGACGATACCCAATTACGTCTTCTGGACGAGCGTTTGCATTATTTGCGCGAATTATCAGAGCGCAAGCAAACCGTGTTAAAAAGCATTGAAGAGCAAGGCAAACTTACTGCCGAGCTACAGGCAGCCATAGATGCGGCAGACAACAAAACCACATTGGAAGACTTGTATTTGCCGTATAAACCCAAACGCCGCACCAAAGCGCAAATCGCACGGGAAAATGGTTTGCAGCCTTTGGCGGATTTATTGTTAAACGATCCGATGCAAACGTCGGAAACCGCTGCTGAAAGTTACTTGAATGAGCAAGTTGCCGACATAAAAGCCGCGTTGGACGGTGCACGGGCGATTTTAATGGAAACTTTTGCCGAAGACGCGGGTTTAATCGGTTCATTGCGTGAAAAATTATGGCGTGAAGCGGTATTGCATGCGCAGGTTGATCCCGATAAAGCCGCTGCCGCTGAAAAATTTAAAGATTATTTTGATTACAGTGAACCGATTGCCCGTATGCCGGGTCATCGCGCTTTGGCGGTATTGCGCGGGCGGAATGAGGGTGTATTGCACATCAGCCTGAAATATCAGCCCGATGATGCGCCCGTTGCCGAGCAAAGCGCGTATGAAAAAATCATTGCCAAACAGTTTGAGATTGATGATCAAGCACGCCCTGGAGACCGCTGGCTGCGCGACACCGTTCGCTTGGCGTGGCGTACCAAAATTTTCTTGTCTTTGGAATTGGACGCATTATCGCGCTTAAAAGAAAGTGCCGACCATGATGCGATTACCGTTTTTGCCCGAAATTTAAAAGATTTGTTGCTTGCCGCGCCGGCAGGACGTTTAACCACTATGGGTTTAGACCCCGGCATTCGTACCGGTGTGAAAGTCGCAGTGGTGGACGACACCGGTAAATTGCTGGACACCGACACGGTTTATCCACACCAGCCGCGTAACGACTGGGCAGGCGCATTGTCTTCCTTATTGCGTTTGGTGAAAAGACACGGAGTAAAATTGATTGCTATCGGCAACGGCACCGCCAGCCGCGAAACCGATAAATTGGCGGGCGAACTCATTAAAGTGCTGCCTGAATTGGGTTTGCATAAAATTGTGGTGTCCGAAGCGGGTGCATCAGTGTATTCCGCTTCTGAATTGGCTGCCAAAGAATTTCCTGATTTGGACGTTTCTTTGCGCGGCGCAATATCCATTGCCCGCCGTTTACAAGACCCGTTGGCGGAATTGGTGAAAATTGACCCCAAATCCATCGGTGTTGGGCAATACCAGCACGATGTCAGCCAAAACCAATTGGCAAAAAGTTTAGATGCGGTTGTGGAAGACTGCGTCAATGCCGTTGGCGTGGACGTCAACACCGCTTCTGCGCCGCTGTTGGCACGCATATCCGGCTTAAACCATACCTTGGCGCACAATATTGTTGCCTACCGCGATGAAAACGGCGCATTTGCCAACCGCCGCGCCTTGCTTAAAGTGCCGCGGCTGGGTGAAAAAACCTTTGAACAAGCGGCGGGTTTTTTGCGCATCAACGGCGGTAATGAACCGCTGGACGGCAGCGCAGTCCACCCCGAAGCCTATCTCATTGTTGCCAAGATGCTGCAAAAAAGTGGGGTAACTGCCAAAGAAATCATCGGCAACCACTCAATCATTGCCGCGCTCAAACCCACCGACTACACCACCGATCGTTTTGGTTTGCCCACCATCATGGATATTTTGTCTGAGTTGGAAAAACCCGGTCGCGACCCGCGCGGAACGTTTCAAACCGCTCAATTTGCTGAAGGCGTGGAAGAACTTAAAGATTTACGCGTGGGCATGGTGTTGGAAGGCGTGGTGTCGAATGTTGCCAATTTCGGTGCGTTTGTTGATATTGGCGTTCATCAAGACGGCTTGGTGCATATTTCCGCGCTGGCGGATAAATTTGTTGCCGACCCGCGTGATGTGGTGAAAGCAGGCGATGTGGTGAAAGTGAAAGTGCTGGAAGTTGATGTGCCGCGCAAACGCGTTGCCCTGACCATGCGTTTAAACGATGACGCAGACGCACCCAAACGCGGAGAGAAACGCAATGAATCATTTTCAGGCAGCCGCAAAGCTGAAAAATCCAATACACCGCCGCTGAATTCAGCGATGGCAGCAGCGTTTGCAAAAGTGCGGAAGTAAATCAAATCAGTGTTCGGATAGTTCCAAACAAAGAATCAGAACAAGACCGAATTGAAAATGGCGAACAGCGTTGGCAAATAATAGGTACGTCTGGTGGTTGCTTATTGCTACTGGTGGCTCATATTGTTATTCAAATATTTTTTCTAAAAAAATGCCCCGCAGAAAACGGGGCATTTTTCAATTTTTCAGCCTTAAGGGTATTTTCTTTTTCCGTGTAACACGCGAAGAATACGAAGTTCATCTAATTTCACTTTATATACAATAATATAGTTAGGATGTGCCACAAATTCACGAGTACCAGCCACGCGCCCATTTCGTCCTATGTACGGCATTTGTCCGAGTTTTTCCGCAATGTTAAACAAAGATTCAGACAAATTTTCAGCAACAACGATGTTATCAAGCGCGATATAGTCCACAATTTCATTTAAATCATTGTGCGCTGCGTTTGACCAATTAACCAACATTGCGCGTTCTTTCAGCTAACTTTGCGCGCATTTTTGTTACAACCTCATCGTGCGGAATAGGTGGTTCTGTGCTGTTTAAGGCTTCTTCTACTTTTGTGCGAAACCAATGATCATAATCAAGCGCAGCCGCTTCGTTTTCAAATTCATAAAAAAACGGGTCAAGTTTTAAAGCAGTATCCATTTTTAATCTTTCTATCGCTTAATCGGTGAAAAATATTCCCTTGCTTGTCTTTCTCAAAAAAGAAGCGCAGAGGTACAACTTTACGCCCTTTTTTTACTGCTTACCAATCAATTTTTTAGAGGGGGTTAATTCTCGTGCGGCACGTGGTTTTAAGAATCCTTGACCACGTGGTTTCACACACCATTTTCAAGAAAACAGTAATAAAATCGGCTGCCTGAAATTTTCAGGCAGCCTCAATCAAATGATAATTTGAGTACTGAGAAAAACCAATCAAGCGTTATTTTTTGCTAATTGTTTTATACAGCAATGCGCCAATAATGCCGCCGACAATCGGGGCAAGCCAAAACAGCCACAATTGACCAATTGCCCAGCCGCCTTGAAACAAAGCCACGCCGGTGGAACGCGCCGGATTAACTGAAGTGTTGGTTACCGGAATGCTGATTAAGTGAATCAAAGTCAATGCCAAGCCAATTGCCAAAGGTGCGAAGCCGTTGGGTGCGCGCTCATCGGTTGCGCCCATAATGATAAACAGGAAGCCGGCGGTTAAAACCACTTCGATAATCAAACATGCCGCCAAGCTGTAGCCGCCGGGAGAATGATCGCCGTAGCCATTGCTGGCAAAACCGGAAGCCGCTACATCAAAACCTGCTTTACCCGATGCCACTAGATACAACACCGCACCGGCAACAACCGCACCAACGACTTGAGCAACAATATAGGGCAGTAAATCTTTGCCGCTGAAACGGCCGCCGACAAACAAACCAACAGAAACTGCCGGATTAAAATGGCCGCCTGAAATATGACCAACGGCATAAGCCATCGTAACCACGGTTAAACCAAATGCCAAAGCCACGCCGGCAAAGCCGATGCCCAATTCCGGAAAAGCCGCTGCCAATACTGCGCTGCCGCAACCGCCCAATACTAACCAGAATGTGCCGAATAACTCAGCAAGATATTTGTTCATAGAAAAACCTCAAAAAATGAATTGTTGGTAAAGTGATGTGTGTTTATGTATCAATCACAATTGTTTATTGTACCGATATTATAACAGGTGGGATTGTAATCAATTGAGCCAATCAAAAACAATGGATTTAACGGGTTGATACAGTTAAATCGGATTTTCACCGAATATTGTGCAGAAATTAGCAATACCCGTGCTAATAATGATTTATAGCTAAACTACTTTCTTTTTCATCAATTAGCAGCTTGAAATAATCAAGCCCTGTACGGTAGAGAGCGGAATAAAAAGCCGTATCTGTGCAAAAAATAGTCGTTTAGCCATAACAGACCACCGCCCGTTTATAAAAGCACGCGGGCGGCGGGTGTTGGTATCAATATTGAGGCGATCAATTCAAATCAATCAAAAATATCGCGCAGCTTATCCATAAATGATTTTTGACGCGGGGTTTGGCTGCGCTCCATACCGGTGGATATTTTTTCAAATTCCGCCAGCAATTCTTTCTGGCGTTCGGTTAGGTTCACCGGTGTTTCCACCACAATGTGGCAATACAAATCACCCATTGCCACCGAGCGCACCGATTTAATGCCTTTGCCCTTGATGCGCATACGGCGTCCGGTTTGGGTTTCTTTGGGTATATGCAGTTTCACGCGGCCGTCTAAAGTTGGCACTTCCACGTCGCCGCCCAATGCCGCGGTGGTGAAGCTGATTGGCAATTCACAATGCAAATCCATGCCGTCGCGCTCAAATACGGTGTGGTTGCGTATGTGAATCATGACATACAAATCACCTGCTTGTGCGCTGTGCGTTCCCGGCTCGCCTTCGCCGCTTAAGCGAATGCGCTGACCTTCGTCAATGCCTGCGGGAATAGAGACTTCTACGGTTTTTTGGGTTTTCACCAAGCCATCGCCGTGGCATTTTACGCAGGGATCTTTGATTTCTTTGCCCGAACCGTGGCAAGTCGGGCAGGTTTGTTGTACTTGGAAAATGGCTTGGCGAATGTGAATCGTACCGCTGCCGTGGCAGGTGTGGCAGGTGGAGGCGGAGGTGCCGGGTTTTGCACCCGAACCGTGGCAGACATCACACTCTTCGTGGGTGGGAATGGTGATTTTTTTCTTGATGCCTCGGGCGGCTTCTTCCAGCGTGATTTCGATGTTGTATTGCAAATCTGAACCGCGGTAATTGGGTTGGCGCGCATTCCCGCCGCCTGCTGCGCCGCCGAACATTTGGCTGAAAATATCACCGAAATCAAAACTGCCGCCGCTGAATCCGCCGCTGCCAAAACCACTGCCACCCATGTTGGGATCAACGCCGGCATGGCCGAATTGGTTATAAGCGGTGCGCTTTTCTTTGTCCGACAATATGTCGTAGGCTTTTTGAATTTCTTTGAATTTTTCTTCGGCGTCTTTGTTGTCGGGATTGCGGTCAGGGTGGTATTTCATTGCCAGTTTGCGGTAGGCTTTTTTGATGTCGTCGTCAGACGCATCGCGGGCGATGCCCAATATTTCATAAAAATCTTTTTGACTCATGGTTGCTGGTTTCCGATGATGGCGGGCGCACAAGGCCCCTTACAAGGTAAAGAGAATGTACGAGATATGTGGGCAGTCGGGTGAAATACAAGACGGTTTGTACGGTCGCTACAAAAACAAAACCGCAAAACGAATCATTCGGTTGCGGTTTGATTGGCTGACAGATTATTTTTTCAGGCAGCCTTTGTCTTTTCTTTAGGCTTTCGCTGCTTCGGCTTGCTGTTGCTGTGCTTGGTACATGGCTTCAAAATTGATGGGACCGAGCAATACGGGCGCAAATCCGGCGCGGGTTACAGTGCTGGATACGGCTTCACGGGCATAGGGGAACAAAATATTCGGACAAGCCACACCCAATAACAGTTTGACATCGTCTTCAGCAACGTTGGCAATGCGAAAAATACCGCTTTGAGTTACTTCGTTTAAAAACAGCACTCTTTCATCGGATAATTTGGCAGTAACCGTTACAGTAAGTGCAACGTCGTAGAAGTTGTCTTCCAGTTTTTGTTGTGCCACGCCCACGCGCATTTCAACGGTGGGTTCTGTGCCTTCCAAAAAAATAACGGGTGCGTGCGGCACTTCCAAAGACAAGTCTTTTACATACAGTTTTTCAATGCTGAATGTGGGGGCGGGTTGTTGTTCTGTTGAGGGTTGCTGTTCGCTCATGGTTTGGCTCTCTTGAGTAAAGTGTGTTTCAGGCTGCCTGAACGTTTTTCAGACAGCCCGAGTAAAAAAGCAGTTAATCTGCCAACAAGGCATCCAGTTTACCGCTTTGTTCCAAAGCGTTCAAATCGTCAAAACCACCGACATGGGTGTCGCCGATATAGATCTGCGGTACGGTTTTGCGTCCGGTGCGCTCAATCATAGCGGTTTTGCCTGCCGGATTACCGTCAAGCCGAATTTCAGTCCAATCATTTTCGCTGATACCTTTATCATTTAATAAAATTTTGGCTCTTACGCAGTAAGAGCAAGTAGCGAGCGTGTAAAGAGTAACGGGTTTCATGAAATTCCTCGGCGATTATTCGGTTAGGTTGATGTTGCTGTTCATGTCGTATTGGTTGTGCAGCCAATCATGCGATTCTTGCGGAACGTTGGGAGCATGTTCGTATTGCTCCGGTATGTTGTCTAAATCATAACCGGGGTTGGAAACCAAATCACCGATACTGCTGTTGGCGCGGGCTTCTAAAATAACGGCAGATGAAAGGTGTTCACCTGTGCGGTACACCATAAGCAGTGCCACTTCTTCGGCAGGAATGCTCAAGTATTTCAACATCGCCCGGCTGCCTGAAACCTCTGTGGCTTTGGGAACGTCCACTTTGATTTGTTTGCTGCGTTTATATACGCTCATTACGGTGCCAATGTCCACGCCATCGGCAACACCTTTGTCAAGCGTTACGGTTTGATAAGGACCGGCTTCTTCAATGCTGTCCATCACCGAAATAATTTTGGCATCAATGCGGCTACGCGGTGCATGCGGCATCAATTGGATATTGGCGGGCATGTCATCTCTGCTGATCAGATAATTACCTTTAACAATTTCAGATACCGATTCGGTAACCATCAGCGGCTGTGCGGTATCGGTGGGCACTTTCAGCAAGGGGTGCAGTTGGGTGTAATACTCATCTTTCGATAAGGTTTGGCGGTCATCATGGCTGCGGTTTGCCAAGGCGGTGTTTCGGGAATCTAAAGTAGCCAATTCGCCGCCGAATATCACTTCCTGACCCAGATATTTTTTGGTGTCAGGATCAAGCAAATCTTTGGTGGCGCGGTAAACCAAGTATCTGCCCGGCACTAAAGTGCGGTCGGCGTAAACACGATCGCCCGTGCTGTAAAGAATACGGGAGTCGGGTCCCGCCACCAAGCGCGGCGCGTTTCTCGTTTCTGCTTGATCGATGAACTGCGGGTGTTTCATGAAAATGCTATAGAAATCCACGTCTAAGGTGCTGATTCCATAACCTTCTGAAATATTGCGTATTTTTGGTGACAATTTTACTGTGGGAATGTCATTGCCTTCAATACTCAGACGCGGCTGCCCATTGACATAATTTAATACCAAAACCTGGCCCGGATAAATGCGCTGCGGATTGCGGATTTCATTTCGGTTGGCATTCCATAATTGCGGCCACTGCCAAGGACGGTTGAGAAATTTTTTGGAAATACCCCACAAGGTATCTCCTGTTTTTACGGTGTAGCGGGTGGGTGCATCGGCACGTACAGAAGAAGAATTGTTTGCCGCTGCCGGTAAAGACAGTGCCGCACACAAGGCGCACAATAAAAGGGATAAGCGTTTTTGCATAATGGATTTCCCAGCGGAAAATATAGCAGAGCGGTAAATTTTTCTGATTATAGCGAAATTGCTTTAGATTTCATACGATATTGTGTGGATTAGCACGTTTTCTGCTGCTTTGCCAATTTGAGTGCGTGCAAAATATTGGAAAATAACCGCGTTTGTCATTGCGAAGAATAATGCGGTGCGGCAATCCAAACTCTATCAATAACAGCAATGATTGCGTGAAATCAGGATAGGTCTGGATTGCTTCGCTGTCAATAGCCGCATTATTGCTTTAGCAAATAACGGTATTGCATTTGTTTTTCAGGAGATTTATGGATTTGGCGGTTTTTGTGATAAAAAGAGGTATTGGTGCGGTAGGCACTTTGTCTCTGTATGGCTTCACTATCAACCAACCGATCCGCTGTCCGCTTATCCGAGTGATGCCTTATTCAATAATTGGTTGGTAATTTTTTGCCACGCGGCTAACTCGGTTTCACCTTCTTGTCTGCGCCCGAAAAACTGTATCACGGTTTTGCGGCGATCATCGAAGCCCTCAATGCAGGTAACAAAACCATCGCGGATAGGGCGGCGCACTACCCAAGTTTCGGTAATCTCATCGTCTTTTAAATGCAGATTAAATCCTTCGGTTTTACTGTCTAAAATATTCAAATAAGAATCGGTGCGCACAATTTTATGCACGGCACCGGTTTGAATTTGCACCAAACCGCGGTTGCCGACAAAAATCATTAATTCCATGCCGCTGTCATGCACTTCGTGCAATACGGTTTCCCAAATGCCGTTATCCAGTTGTTGGGTGCTGCCATGCGGTGCGTGGCGGTAGGATTGTTGGCGGTCAAGCTGGAAATTTTCCAGCAGACCAACAAAATGATGAACGTCTTTCAATTCTTGCCAACGTTCCTGAAAAGCCGGTTCACGCTCGGGTGTTAAGGCAGCGGCAGGGATAACCATCGGCAAAGCACCGTATTTAAATTCGGGTTTGCCTTCCACTCGAAACGCATCAATTAATATTTGCCATTCAGGCAGCTTGCTTTCATCGCACAAAAACACTTTTTGCAGTGCTGTGCCGTAATCATCGTAAAATTGAATCGAATGGCTGATGCGATTGCCGTTCGGTTCGCTCACCGCCAAGGCATGATGCCAATGCTGCGGAAAAAAGCGCAAATCCAAACCGCCGATATTGAGCGACAAACCACTGCCTGATGAGAGTGATACATTTTCATATACGCCTTGTTTTTCATGCACAGCCAAGCCGTTTCGTACAATGCTTTTTACAGTGCCGAGCGTGTGCAGTTTTAAAACAATGTCCCGAATGGCACAGCCCAAATATTGAGTATTTGGCGAATCTGCAACCAGCTCACCCTCGCTGACGCAGAGTGCCGCCGCACCTTCACGCGGAAAATAATATTGACCGGCGGTTTGTTTGTTACCTAAGTATTGCTGCCACAAAGTCATGGTGTTTCTCCTTTAAAGAATATATTTTTTGAGGAAAGCGGCTGCCGCGTCGTACTTGAGATGCGCTTAACACGCCTGACCAAAACGAATAATTCCCCGTTTTGTCTGCGCAGGTTTTCAGGTAGCCGATGAGGGTAAAACATTTAAAATTGATATTTCACGCCAATATTGAAATTACGTCCCGGCGCGGTGTAGGCGGGGGCATTGGTTTGATTCAAACTGATGTCGCCCGGTGCCGCGTTGTTGCGTTTGGGAGCAAAGTAGGCAATGTCTGCCCAGTTCCAGTATTTTTGGTTAAACACATTGTTTACACCGGCGTGCAAACTCAAGTGCTTATTTGGCTGCCAATACGCACCAATATCCAGCAAAGTGTATTGACGGGTGGGATTAAAAAATTGGTTATCGGGATTGGCAAGGTTGGTGCCGGAAGTATCAATGTCTTTGTCTTTTTTCGCGGCGGCGTAGGTAACAGCGGCGTTTACGCCCCATTGCTCGCGCTCATACGCCAAACCCAGTTTGATTTTTAAGGGCAATACTGAATTCAGTTTGCTTTTGCTGCCATCTGCTTCGGTGTAGCCTTTTGCGTATCCCGCTTGCGCATTGGCACGCCAGTTGGGCATAAACTTCCATGTTGCATGCACTTCGCCGCCATAAATGCGTGCTTTATCAACGTTGACATACTGTACCAATACATTTGGCAATGGTGCTTGCAATACATAATCAATAAAGTTTTGATAATGATTGTCAAATGCACTGACGGCGTAGTCCCAAGTCTCATTGTGTCCGCGAATGCCGATTTCAAAATTATTGGCGGTTTCCGGTTTTAACCCGGGGTTGCCGACAACGGCATAACTCATGGAGGGACCGAAGCTGTTGCCGTAAGTGGTAACCAGTTGTTGCGTGGACGGGGCTTTGAAGCCGCGGGCGTATTGAATGTAGGGTTGAAACAAGGGCGCGGCTTGCCACAATACGCCCGCATGCGGTGCGGCAATGGTTTTGCTGTTTCCCTTAACCGGTGCAACGTCATCGTGTTGCTGCTCGTAGCCGCCGCCGGTCTTGGGTGAGGTGCGGTAGTGATGCAATGACAGCCCCGCACTCAATACCCATGCACCAAAATCAATATCACCTTCGCCAAACAGGGTGGCGTCCAATCGTTTGCTGTTGGCATAAGGCTTATTGGCGTGGTCGTAATTGCTTATCAAACGGTTGTTTAAATCGTGTTGTGCGATGTTCGCGCCGTAACGCCACGTTTGGCTGATTTTGTCGCCTTGTATGCGGCTGAGCCAGTGGGTTTGCGCGCCCCATACCTTATCCCGCACTTGTGCGTAATCACTGCGGATACCGCCGTAAGCCGCATAGGCTGAGCCTGCGCGGTCGCGTTGGTTTTGGGTTTGGCTGCTTTGATAATATAATTTTGAATCAACATCTTGTAAAATATTTGTGTCATTTTGATAGTGATGACCGAGCGACACACGCACACGATCAATGTTGTCTTTGGCAACATCGCTGACGCTTTTGTCGGTGAGATTCGCCAACTGGTTTGTCCACTGATTGCGCTGTAAATATTCGCCGACCAAACTCAAATCATGGTTGTCATTTAATGCCAGTTCGTGCTTACTCAGAAAATAGCGGCTGTTATAGTCCAATGGATTTGGTTTGGTGCGCGTTACACCACTGCCGCCGACTTCGCCGCGATTGATGGTTTCGTTTCCGTGCCGATACGTTCCCAGTAACATGCCGCGCCATGCCCCTGCTTGTGCCGCCGCTGCACCCGTAGTGGCATAAGATTTGTCTATGCTGTTATAGCCGGCTTGTACATAAGCTGCTTTGGCTTCACCCGCCAAAATATCATCAGGCGACAATGTTTGCATGGATACCTCACCGCCGATGCCATTGCCCGCCGATCGGCGCGATATGCTGATGTTTTTCAGCGCGGTGGTTTCCACGAACTGACCTCGCCCGAATACCATGCCGCTGGCAGTGAAAAATTTTGATTCTTGGGCTTCGGGTAAAGCAATGCCGTCCACATTCATCGCCACGCGATTGCCGGATAATCCGCGAATATTCACACTGTCATTGCCTTGACGTGCTCGCTGTACACCGATTACCTCAACATTTGCCACATCGGTCAAAGCATTTTTCAAATCAGTTGTGTTTTTGTTTTGGAGCGTTTTGCCGTCAATATTTTCTGCGGCAGATGCTTTCTGTTCACGCTTCGTTTCAACATACACCGATGGCAAAGTGGCGATATCTTCTGCACTCACCCATGTTGGTATGCCCAACAAAGTAAACAAATAAGCTAAAGATTTACGAGTGGCTGTCATTAAAATTCTTCCTTAAACCAGAAATTGTTTAATTTGCCCATAATTGTTTTAATTTAGGCTGCGCGTTGATGTTTTTGCTTGCAACAATCACTAAAGCACTCCTGTGCAGTAACAATTCTCAAGATTTGCTCATAAAGTGATGAAGCAAAGTCTTAGATTGAAAATTGGATTTGCTTCTTATTTTTATATTAAATGATAATCATTGTTATTTCAATATATATTTAAATATATTGAACCAGCATCGTCAATTTAAGAGGAGGTATTTATCTTACGAATGATGAATCCGATAAAAATAGGGACATGACAACCAAACAAGGCATTAAAATGTCTAAAAAGGAGTCATGGCAATGGTTTGCAAGTACCAAAAAAGTTCGTCACTTTCTGATGCAAAAATGCGGCAAATTATCAAGTGTTTTTCGCTTGATTTAACTGCCTCTCAAACCGCAAAATTAACCGGAATCAGTCGTCAGTCAATCAATCGAATATACACAAAGATTAGGTTGCGAATTTTTACGTATTGTTTGCAAAATACGCCTTTCAACGGGGAATTGGAAGCCGATGAAAGTTACTTCGGTGCCAAGCGGGTGCGCGGTAAGCGCGGGCGCGGTGCCGGCGGTAAA
>NZ_JQKE01000008.1 GCF_000745895.1 Stenoxybacter acetivorans DSM 19021
CATGCTGATATTAACAGCGTCCTCCATACAGATGGCAGTCGCGGTTACGACGGTTTGGTTGATGTGGGTTTTGAAAAGCATTTTCGTGTCAATCATGGTAATGATGAGTTTTCCGACGGTAAGGGCAATCATGTAAACGGTATTGAAAGCTTTTGGGGCTTCGCTAAACACCGCTTGGCGAAGTTTAAAGGTATTCATAAGCACTTATTTGAAATTCATCTTAAAGAAACTGAGTTTCGTTTTAACCATAGAGAGCAAAATATCTATAAAATCTTGCTTAAATGGTTTAGAACCGAGAAAATTTAGTTGTCTTGTTTTTACCTTGTTTGGTTGTCTTGTCCCTAAACGATTATTTTTCCCTGTTCTTCCTCTGTCTGTTGCTTTTCCAAGACATAAAGGTTCTATTTTTTTCCATTGGGTATCGGTTAGTTTTAATCTATCCATTTGTTTATTATACATTATATAGGTAAATATCCACAGCCCCTAGTATAAATATAAATTACTCATCAACCCAAATCGCCCCACAGTATTTGCATACCGGCAATAGCAACCAGTGCCGCCGTTTCAGTACGCAAAATGCGAGGTCCTAAACCGGCTGCCTGAAAACCATATTTTATGGCAATGGTTTCTTCAGCATAACTTAAGCCACCCTCAGGACCAACCAGCAAAAAAACTGTCTGCGGTGCATCAAATTGCGGCAATTGCTGTGCGTGATTCAGGCTCATCAGCAAACGCAAACCTTTATCTGGCAGACTGCTTAAGGCTGCCTGAAAAGTTTGTATCGGCAAAATACACGGCACAGTGCTTCTGCCGCACTGTTCACACGCGCCTTGAGCAATTTCCTGCCACCGAGCCACTTTTTTATCTGCACGCTCACCACTGAGACGCTGGCTGCTGCGTTCGGTTACAATCGGACAAATGGCAAATACACCCAACTCCACGCTTTTTTGAATGGTAAAATCCATGCGCTCGGCAGATGAGATGGATTGTAATAAAGTGATGCGCAAAGGAGATTCGGCGTTGTGTTCGGTGCGCGTTAAAAGACGCACATCAACATTTTTTTTACCCATTGACGCAATTTCAGCGGTATAAACAAAACCGGTGCCGTCAAAAAGCTCTATGATGTCTTGAGGCTGGCTGCGCAAGACTTGTACGTGCCGTGCGGCATTTTCCGGTAAACGAAAAATATCGGCATCGGTGTTAATTTCAGCGACAAAAAAACGGGGCATGGTGTTTGTGTTGTGATAAAAAATAGGTAATATTGCGAACATTTTCCCGAAATGGCAAGTTTGGAGCAACAGTGTCGGAACAACTCAATCAACTTATCAGTTTAGTCCGCCGTGTGGCACAAATGGAAGTCATGCCGCGTTTTTTAGCGGTAAGCGTAAGTAAAAAACACGATGGTTCACTTTTAACAGAAGCCGACATCGCCGCACAAGCCGCATTTGCCGAACGTTTACCGCACATCATTGATTGCCCGATGCTGGGTGAAGAAATGAGTACGGAGCGGCAACATGATTTGTGGGAAAAACACAGCGACGGCTTATGGATAGTTGATCCCATTGACGGCACCACTAATTTCATCAACGGATTGCCCCACTTTGCTTTGTCTGTCGCGTATATGCAAAACGGCATCAGTCAGTTAGGTGTTATTTATAATCCCATTTCTCAAGAATTATTTTACGCGCAGCGCGGATGTGGCTCATATCTGAACGGACAGCCGCTGCCCTTGCGTTGCGCACCCAAACCATTGAGTGAAGCCATTGCCGGCGTAGAAGTAAAATACCTGCGCTCAGGCAAGCTCGCCACACGCATGTATAGCTTATCACCGGTAAACAGCCGCCGCAGCATGGGCTGCAGTACATTGGATTGGTGCTATCTGGCGGCAGGTCGCTATGATGTTTACGTTCACGGCGGACAGCGTTTGTGGGATTACGCCGCGGGTGCCCTGATTTACGAAGAAGCCGGCGGGCAGCTTGCTACACTGGAAGGCGATGAATTTTGGAGCGGTAAACATGTGTTTTATCGCTCCGTGATTGCCGCTTTACAGCCGGATTTATTCGACCGTTGGCTAAAATGGATACGCGCCAATCAATAAATAATTCAATAATAATGAAAGTCAGTCAATGACACACACATCAAACAGTAAATTCACTGAAGAAACCGTGTTGTGGGTTAAACAACACACCCAAAAACTCATCACCTTTTGTCTGACCCGCCCCGAACATTACCGTTTCCACGCAGGGCAGTTTTCGCGTTTGGGTTTTCGCGACGGCGCGGGTTTTCTTTGGCGCGCTTATTCAGTGGTTTCCGCCGAATATGCCAATCATCTGGAATATATTGCCGTTTTAATTGAAGACGGACCAATGAGTGCGCGTTTAGCAGAATTACATGCAGGCGATACCGTTTTGCTCGACAAAACCACCACCGGCTTTTTGCTGCCTGAACGCTTTGTCGGCGGCAGTGATTTAATCATGCTGGCAACCGGCTCCGGTATCGCACCGTTTCTATCGATGTTACAGAACCCCACTCTTTGGCAGCGATTTGATCACTTGGTATTGGCACACTCAGTGTCATTTGCCAATGAATTGATTTTTAACGATGCCATAACACAATTGCCGCAGCACCCATTGGTGGGTGAATATGCACATCAATTGCACTTTTGTCCGATTGCTACCCGCGACAGTACTGTAGTCGGCTTGCACCACAGGCTACCTGAATTATTAAAAAGCGGCGAATTGGCAGCAGCAGCAAACATAAATTTCACACCCGAACAGAGCCGCTTTATGCTGTGCGGCAATCCCGCCATGGTAAAGGACTGTTTTCAAGCCTTATTGGATTTGGGTTTTGTCATGCACCGCAACCGTGTGCCCGGTCAGATCATGATGGAAAACGGTTTCTAACAACAAATTGAATTGCTGCCCGCGCCGTTATCGCGAAGCCGCCGATAGGCGCGGCAAATCTGTGATTAACAACCCAGCAACACTAATGCGTGTCTTCGTGAAACCGCAATAAATGCTGCCGCGTTGCCAGCCACGCACCGAATATGCCCAAACCGCACACCACAGCCACCACCAAAATCATTTCAGACAGTGTGAAAAAACGCCAAGCCAAATTCACACCGTAGGGTTGCACAATAGCGGCGAGCAAAGGCTGGGTTTGCCGCGCCAGCCACCAACACAAGCCCAAACTGATTACTGCGGCACTCAGGCTTTGCCAAACCGCCAAATACACAAATGGGCGGCGAATAAACGATGCGGGCGCACCCAATAATTTGGTTATTTCAATGGCGGCGCGATGACTCAAAATCTGCAAACGTATGGTATTGTGCGCCACCAAGGCAAATGCCAAACTTAAAGTAACTGCCAAAAACAAAAACACACGATCAATAAAAAGATTGATGTGGCGCAAAGTGCTTACCCATTTATCATCGCTTTGCACAGAATCTATCATAGGCAATTGGTTTAAATCATCTTGCAAAGCAGCAACCTGTTCGGCAGATTCACTCTCTTTAGCAGTAATGGTAAACACATCAGGCAAAGGATTACTGTCAAGCATGGATACCAAATCCTGATCGCCCATGCTTTGCTGCAATTGCGCCAAACCCTCTTGCTTGGGGATAAAAGCATAATGTGCAATACGCGAATCCTGCGCCAATGCCGAATCAATGGTTTTAATGTCATCAGTATCCGCATTCACAGCCAAATACAGCGTAATTTCAGGTGATTGCTTGAGTTTACCCAATAACTGCTGTGTGCTTTGCACACCCAAATATAAAGCCAGCGGCAAAGTCATCGCCATCGCCAGCATCAGCAAAATCAGCAAAGCTGCCACAGGCTGCCTGAATAAAGTACGCAATGCGTGAACAGCAGCTTCACGATGCACAGACAAATACGGATTCATGCGTATAACCTGCCTTCCTGCAAACGAATAATGCGGTGTCCGTAATCTGACATCAGCGTTTCGTCGTGTGCCGCCACCAATACCGTGGTGCCGGCTTCGTGAAAAGTTTTGAATAATTCCATAATGTCTAAGGCATAAGCACGATCCAAATTGGCAGATGGTTCGTCTGCCAGCAACAAGCTCGGTTGATGCACCACTGCCCGTGCGATACACAGCCGTTGCTGTTCACCGCCCGATAAAGTAATCGGATTTGCATTTTCGCGCCCGCTCAAACCCACTTTTTCAACAGCGGCGCGCGCCCGTTTATCAGCTTGTTTTGCTTCGTAGCCAATAATGCGCAAAGGCAGCAGCACATTTTGCAGCACCGTTCGGTCAAATAAAATTTTGTGGTCTTGAAACACAATGCCGATGTGCTGGCGCAAAAAGCCCAGCTGATTATCCGACAGATGCCCCAAATCCTGATTATTCAGCCACACCTTGCCGCTCGTTGGTTTAATAATGCCGCTGATGAGTTTGAGTATGGTGGATTTACCCGCACCGGAATGCCCTGCAACAAAAACCATCTCGCCTTTATTGATATTAAAGCTGAGGTTTTTTAAGGCGGAAAAACCGCCCGGGTAGGTTTTGGAAACTTGGTCGAAACGAATCATGGTGGTGTGGTGAATAACTGATGAACCTAAAAGCATATTGTCCTGAAATATGGCACAATACGCCAGTATTTATTGATGCAAATCATGACAACTTAAAGATAGTGGGAGTATAATAAATTGAAAGATAATTTATCATACTAAACTAAACAAATACAATAATCACAAATACAATAATCGGGGTGCAATATGAAATATATTCAAATAATTTTTTTGGCGGTTTCGTTTGCAATGTTAGCATCATGTTACTCACCGTCTAAACGACCTGCCGCTACACGACCTGCCATCAATTGGACAATGCAACCAATTGAATTAGCCACGAGTTTACGCCCAGGCATGTCAGAGAATCAAGTTATTGAAATAATGGGGCAGCCCATAACCAGAGAATTTCAAATGGATGGAGCAGCACTCCAATGGTGTAAAACTGGTAGAGGTCATCAATTTCCGCTTGATAGATTCGTCATAGGCTTCTTCTATATGGATAAGTTAGTCGGCTTAAGAAATTATCAAGGGCAGCATGGTATATATGGCGATTGCGCTACACTTTATAAGCAAATAGAGTGGAAACCATCTGATAAGGTAATTGAATATAGGTTCAGATAACCTTAGTGTAAAGATAGAAAATCAGATAAACTGAATAATATATAAGGCTTCCTGAGTATTTTCAGGAAGCCTTTTTATTGAACCAGAACATTGAGCTTTAAATTAAAAACCTCACTACAATATGATTTGCATGAATTTAGCGAAAACTTTTACAAATAAGGCTTACCTGAAAACTCACTCTCCCAACAACGCTTCCGTAAACGCCCGTGCATCGAACGGACGCAAATCATCAATGCCTTCACCAACGCCAATATAGCGCACGGGAATCGGACGTTTGCTTGCCAATGCTGCGAGTATGCCGCCTTTAGCTGTACCGTCCAGTTTGGATACGATTAAGCCGGTTAAACCCAGCGCATCATCGAAAGCAATCACTTGATTGACGGCATTTTGCCCGATGGTGGCATCTAACACCAATATGATTTCGTGCGGTGCGTCGGGCAAGGATTTTTGTAAGACGCGTTTCACTTTTTTAATTTCTTCCATTAAATGCAATTGTGTCGGCAAGCGTCCGGCGGTATCTGCCAGCACCACATCAATACCGCGCGCCTTGGCGGCTTCTACTGCATCGAAACACACAGCGGCAGAATCGCCGCCGCTTTGTGAAATAACTGCAACTTGATTGCGTTCACCCCATTGCTGCAATTGTTCACGGGCAGCGGCTCGAAAAGTATCGCCCGCCGCCAGTAATACACTTTTGCCTTGCACTTGAAACTGTTTCGCAAGTTTGCCGATACTGGTGGTTTTACCTGCACCGTTTACGCCCGTCATCATGATGACAAACGGCTTGCTGTTTTCAGGCAGCTTTAAAGGCTGCTCCAAAGGTTTGAGCAATTCATACAAAGCGTCTTTTAATGCACCGCGCAATTCGTTCGCATCTTTTAAACCTTTTAAACTAACGCGGCAGCGTACATCTTGCAACAAGGTTCCGGTGGCTTCCACGCCCATATCGGCACCCAGCAGCACCGCCTCCAAATCTTCATAAAGATCTTCATCAATTTTGCCGCCGCCGAATATGCCCGCCAATGATTTTGCCATTTGGCTGCGCGATTTACTCAAGCCTTGCCTGAGCCGCTCAGCCCAACTGAGTCGAACAGTTTCGTTTGTGTTGTCATTGTTATCGGTATTATTTTTTTTTTCAGCTGTGTTGTTATTTTCATCAGGCAAAGACGGCGGTAAAGGCGGGTTGTCGTCAATGGTATCTGCCACCAATTGGCTGATCGGATTACCGTGTATGTGTTTGGCAACAGCAACTTTTTGTTCGTTGTTCAACGGCGGCGGTAATTCTTCTTCTGGCTCGTCGCCGAGAAAAACGGAGTTGTCATACGGCTGCGATTTGACTTTGCTTAAATCCACTTCAGATTCAGCGGGTTTCTTTTTTTTGAACAGTCCAAACATGGTGTATCCTGTGCAGATAATGGCAGAAAATTTGATTTGTATTGTAGCTTAATTTGGCTGAATACAATATCAGGCTGCCTGAAAGGTTGATTATTCGATTGATGATACCGCTCGGTAGGACTATGATTAACACATTCACACACTTTTTCACAAACACGCCATGAAATTCACTACGCGTTTTAATCCAAAACTCTACGAATTGCTGCAAGGATATAACAAACAACGATTTATTAAAGATTTAGGCGCAGGCTTAACCGTAAGCGTGGTCGCTTTACCTCTGGCAATGGCATTTGCGATTGCCTCGGGTTTAAAACCGGAAGCGGGTTTATTTACAGCGATTATTGCGGGTTTTTTGATCTCACTTTTCAGCGGTTCACGGGTGCAAATCGGCGGTCCGGCAGGTGCGTTCATTGTCATTGTTTACGGCATTGTCGAGCAATACGGTACAGGCGGGTTACTGCTGGCAACGTTTATGTCGGGCATTGTGCTGTGGGTGATGGGTTTTTTACGCATGGGCGTGCTGATTAAGTTTATTCCGATAGCGGTGATTATCGGTTTTACCAACGGCATTGCGGTGTTGATCGGCTTGTCACAAATCAAAGATTTTTTGGGCTTAACGATAGACGGCAAAGTGCCGGCTGAGTTTTTTGCTCTGCTCGAAACCTTGTGGCATGCCTTGCCCTCTTGGAATGGACAAGCCATTTTTATTTCAATATTTTCACTGGGATTGATTGTCGCTTGGCAAAAAATCATGAGCCGAAAAGTCTCGCTTTCTGCGGAAACGGGCGTATTGCCGCGTGTTTCTGGCTCTTTGGCATTGATTCCGGGGTCAATTGTTGCGCTGATTTTGGCAACCATTTTGGTACAGTTGTTCGGCATGAATGTGGAAACCATCGGCTCTCGTTTCGGCGGTATTCCGCAAGGGCTGCCTGAATTAACCGTACCGATATTCAGCTGGAGTGCCATTAAAGGCTTGTTTATGCCGGCAGTAACCCTCGCTGTATTAGGGGCGATTGAGTCCTTGCTGTGTGCACGGGTTGCCGACAGCATGATTCGCGACAAACACGATTCCAATCAGGAACTTTTGGCACAAGGTTTTGCCAATATGGTGGTGCCGTTTTTCGGCGGCATGCCTGCCACGGGTACGATTGCCCGCACCGTTACCAACATCAAAAATGGTGGTAACAGCCCGATTGCGGGCATGGTACATTCTGTCGGTTTATTGCTGGTGGTGCTGATTGCTGCGCCCTTGGCACAATATATTCCCCTGCCTGCTTTATCGGCGATTTTAATGTTTGTGGCATGGAATATGGGAGAGTGGCGGGAATTTGCACGATTAAAATCATTCCGAATGCCTTATCGCATTGTGTTGTTGTCGGTATTTGTACTCACTGTAGTGATGGATTTAACCGTGGCAGTGGAAGTGGGGATTTTTCTGGCGTGCTTTGTGTTTATTTATCGCGTGTCTAATTTATCGGCGGCGGAAGAATGGCGGCTGCCTGAAAACATCAATCAGCCGGGCATCCGCGCTTACCGCTTAACCGGTGCGATTTTTTTCGGTGCAGTCAAGTTGATTGATGACTTGCAAATAAAACCGCCAGAAAAAGCCTTGATTTTGGATTTTTCCGGTGTGATTTATGTTGATACCTCCGGCGGCGATTCCTTAGAAGAATTGCTGGAACTTTATCAAGACAAAGGCATTGATATTTTAGTATGCGGTTTACGCCGACAACCTCACGATATGTTAACGCGTTCAGGCTGGCTGAGAAAACTGGGTAAAAACAATGTATTTTCAAATATTAATGATTTAGAAAATCATTTGAGGCAAATGACTTAAATGTTTGGGCAGTGATGAATTGATTACAAACGGCGCGGTAAGATTGACGGCTTTAAAATCGGTTTACCGCGTTTGCTTCAGCCAACATAAAAAACCGACAATTTTTCAGGGAAACTCAAGCCAACCCATTATTTTTGCCTGTGATTTTTGACAAATACGCTGCCAGCGGTTTGGGCAAACCCAAATCAGTCCATGATGCCGCCGTCAGCCACTGACCACTTATACTCAGTGAAGGCACGGCATCAACCGCAACGAGCAACGGTGTGATATGCAGTAAACGGTGCGTTAAGCGATGCTTGAACGGCGGCATTTCCTGCCACTCTTCTGCCGCAACACCAAAAAGCGCACCATAATCCAATGCTGCCTGAAAACCATCAACACACGGCACACACCACAAACCGCCCCAAATCCCTTTGGCAGGACGTTTCTCCAGCCACACCGCGCCATCACCGCGCCGAATAATTAACCAATACCAAAACACTTCCTGTACCGGCGTCGCCGTTTTCTTTCGCGGCAATTGTGCCTGCTGTTCATGCCGATAAGCCAAGCAATGGTTTATCATCGGGCAAACAGCGCATTCAGGCTTGTTTCGTTTACACAAAGTTGCACCCAAATCCATTAGCCCTTGTGTATAAGCCGACATATCTGTTTCGTTTTCAGGCAACAATTTTTCTGCCAATGCCCATAATTGGTCAGTGAATGTTTTGTCGTTTAAATCGCCGTCCAACGCAAACACACGGCACAATACCCGCTTAACATTGCCGTCTAAAATCGTTTCACGTTTATTGAATGCAAACGCCGCAATTGCCGCCGCAGTGCTGCGCCCCACACCACGTAAAGTTTCCAATTGAATCCGCGTTTGCGGAAATACCCCGCCAAAATCATTCACCACTTGTTTGGCGGCATTATGCAAATGCCGTGCGCGGCTGTAGTAACCCAATCCCTGCCACAAACTCAATACTGCATCTTCATCGGCATCTGCCAGTGCTTGCACTGTTGGAAACGCCGCAATGAAACGCGGATAATAATCACGCACGGTCGATACCTGTGTTTGCTGCAACATGATTTCCGACAACCACACGCGATATGGATCGCTGCTTTGCCACGGCAAATCATGCCGCCCGTATTGCCGTTGCCAAGCGATTAAATTTTCGGCAAACCAAGTGGTGTTCTCGGTTTTATTTGATGTCATTTTCAGGCATAACCATTGGCTGTTTTTACACAATCTTCGCCAGAGCCTGTGTCAAATCGGCGCATAAATCACCAACATGCTCCAAGCCCACCGATAAGCGAATCAGACCAGGCTGAATACCGGCAGCGCGTTTTGCTTCCGGAGTCATGCGTGCATGTGTGGTTGTCCACGGGTGGGTAATGGTGGATTTCACATCACCAAGATTGGCTGTTTTACTAAAAACAGATACATTATCAATTACTTGCCATGCACCCACCTGCTCACCCATCACCTCAAATGCCACCACTATTCCGCCTGCGCTTTGCTGTTTTTTAACCAGCTCTGCTTGCGGGTGTTCAGGCAGCCCTGTGTAATACACTTGTTTTACTTGCGGCTGTTTACATAAAAACTCTGCCAGAGCCAACGCATTGGCACATTGCTTTTCCATACGCACATACAAAGTCTCCAAACCGGAAAGCAATACCCAAGCATTAAACGGAGACAATGTTTCACCTGCCGTGCGTACATGCAAATAAATGTCATTCATTAAATTGACCGCACCGCATATCACGCCGCCCATCACCCGCCCTTGTCCGTCAATGGCTTTAGTAGCAGATTGCAATGAAATATCCGCGCCCAAACGCAAAGGCTGCTGAACAGCAGGGGATAAAAATGAATTATCCACCACCAAAACCGCACTGTGCTGATGCGCAATCTTTGCCAAAGCGGCAATATCTGCCAATTCATTCAAAGGATTAGACGGGGTTTCCACAAACAGCATTTTGGTGTTACCGCAACATGCCGCCGCCCATTCATCAATGTTGGTTTGGCTCACCCACGTTACTTCCACGCCAATGCGCGGCAATAAGCTGTTAATCAAACCAACTGTCGTCCCAAATAAACTGCGGCTCACCACCAAATGATCGCCTTGCTTGAGTAAACTCAGAAACACTGCCGTAATTGCCGCCATGCCGCTGGCAGTGGCAATGCCCATTTTGCCCTGTTCTAATTGGGCTGCACGATCTTGAAAAGCCGCTACTGTGGGATTGGCTGTGCGGCTGTAGGTATAACCCGCCTCTTCACCCAAAAAACGTGCCGCACCGCTTTGCGCGGTGTCAAACATAAAACTACTGCTTAAAAACAGCGCATGACTGTGTTCGCCGTAAGTGGTTTGTTCTTTACTGCCGCGAATGGCAATGGTTTCAGGGTGTAAATGTTGAGTCATATTCGGGTATCTCAAAAATGGAAAACAGAATAGCTAAATCAAGTATGTTTATTCAACGCCCAACAACAGGCTACCTGAAACTACGTTAATAACGACGTACAATTCGGGCAGCGTTTGGCAGCAATCGGAATATCCGTGCAACACTCGGGGCAAGATTTTGTTGTCGGCACTGTTTCAGGGGCTGCCTGAAAGCGGCTGATAAAACGCACCAGCATAAAAATAGCAAAACCAACAATGATTAAACTGATTACAGTATTGATAAATAAGCCGATATTCAGCGTAACCGCGCCCGCGTCTTGCGCCGCTTTTAAAGAAACGTAGGGTGCAGCCGCTTTGCTGCCTTCTTTGAGCGTGATAAATAAATTGGAAAAGTCCACACCGCCAATCAGTAAACCAATCGGCGGCATAATCACATTGTCCACCAAAGACTTCACCATACCCGAAAACGCCGTCCCCACCACCATGCCAACCGCCAAATCCATGACATTACCGCGAAGCAGAAACGCTTTGAAGTCGCTGATTAAACGCATTACTTTTTCCTCATTATTGTGTGTAATGATTGAATTATAGCCGATATACTGAGACTTCAGCGTTCAAAATGAGTAATATATAAAAGAAAATAAATTTAATGTAATGATATAAATCATATTTTTATATAACGTGCAACCAAAAAAGATACAAAGTAAATCAAATTTACTGATTTAACGCGATTCAATCAGACTGAATCAAAACTGACTCAATTTTTTCAACATCGGTTAAACACCGCAGCTGCTCAAATAATAATGCGGCTTCGGAGTAATTGAGTTTCAACATGCCCAGCCATTGTTTTAAACGAGCCGCCGCATAACGCGGTTTATCGGTTTTTGTACAGCATAAATCCAAGAACAGTTTCAGCCAGTCCAAAACCTCTGTCCATGCCATTGGTTCAATCACTTTACCCGCCTCGTATGCGGCGCATTGCCGTGCCAAACCCGGCTGCATGATCACGCCGCGCCCAATCATCACACTTTTGCAACCGCTGATTTTTTTTACTTCAATATAATCATTTAAAGTAAATACATCGCCGTTGGCGATTACCGGTATTTGCACTGCTTCAGCAATGCGGGCAATCCACAGCCAATCAGCGGGCGGTTGGTAGGCCTGTTGTTTCGTACGGGCGTGAACGGTAAGCATTTGCGCGCCGCCCAATTCAATGGCATGGGCACAATCCAAAGCCAAGTCAGTATTGTCATAGCCCAAGCGCATTTTGGCACTCAAAATAATGCTTTCAGGCAGCCTATTGCGTACTGTATGAACAATGTGTTCAATTTGTTTGGGATAGCGCAGCAATGCCGCACCGCCGGCATGTTTGTTTACTGTTGGTGCGGGACAGCCAAAATTAAGGTCGATTTTATCCGCGCCAAAAGCAACCGCATTCAACGCATTCTCTGCCACCATATCGGCATCGCTGCCCAAAAGCTGCAAATACACCGCCGTACCCGCTACGGTGTGATTGCGGGTGTACAATTCAGGCATGTATTTTTGCCACACCGTGTGCGAATGAATGGTGTGGGTGATGCGCACAAACTCGGTAACACAAGCATTAAAACCGCCGATACGGGTTAATACATCGCGAATCACATCATCTGCCAAACCGTGCATGGGAGCTAAAATTAAGCGCGGCGGCACAAAAGATTCAGGCAGCCTGAAAGAAGAAAACGGCTGTTTCACATCTCATAACCAAAAATAAAACGGACGGTTAACACCGTCCGTTTTTTATATTGAATCCCCCGCAAATGCCGCTTGGATCGTATCCGCCTGAACCTTGCAAACAAGGCCGACAACTTCGGATAACTTTGGGTACATTTGCTGACGCAAACGCGCACACCCATTATCAACACAGCCATCGAAAAAAGCGAACTATTGGTTCAAAGGAATATATATCCTTACAAACACCGCAGGGGAAAACCGGTTCACAATAAAGCCAGCGCATCATCGCAGGCTTTGGTAAGATCTGCAATTCTACGCTCAAAATCGCCGATTGCCAAATCATCTTTTAAAGACATTTTTAATAAATCATGCGTTAAATTGAGTGCCGCCATAATAACAATTTTATCGGTTTCTACAATACGTCCTGTGTTTTGAATCGCACTGATTTTTTCATTGAGCATCGTAACCGCTTGCATTAAGGTGTTGTATTCTTCTGCCGGTGTACCGATATTAAAATGACGCCCCAAAATTTCTACTTTAACTTGCTGAATATCCATTTACGCCCCCTCTTTCTGAACGGCCGCACTTTGTGTTTCTTTTTGCATCACCGCATTTTGCCGCACAGGCACACGCTTTGCCAGCGCATCAATATCTTTTGCTATTTGTTGCAACTGCATTTGGTAATCCTGGTTTTCTGTTTTGAGGTCGTTAATGGTTTTCTGAAAACCGGCTTCCAAGCGTTTAATTTTTAACCCATTTTCTTGAGTAACACTGGTACGCTCCGCTTGGAACGCTTGCTGCTGTTGCTGATTTTGTTCACGCAAACGCCCTACTTCCGTTGTTAAACGCCGCTTATCTTCAGCCAGCAATTTGCATTGAGCCAACACGCGTTGCAGGCTGGTTTCTAATTTTTGCAGTTGATTATCCATAAATGCGCAAACTCGCTGAGAAATGGGTGAATGGTTGCCCATTTTGTTAAAACTGTCAATGCCGCTGCTTTAATTCGCTTCACTGAAACCACACGAAACCATCAACACCGCTCTACTTTTTCGGTTTTCGGTTCACGTTCCATTAAGCATTCTGCCACTGCTGAAACATCAATTTGTTCGTGAAGCAGCTGATGTAAAACCGTGGTTATCGGCATATCCACATTCAACAACCGTGCTTGACGAACGGTTTCTTCAATGGTGTAAATACCTTCCGCCACATGCCCCAATTCCTGCAAAATAGACGGCAAATCTTTGCCTTCTACCAGCAACAAACCCACCTTACGGTTACGCGATAAAGAACCTGTGCAGGTAAGAATCAAGTCTCCCATGCCCGCCAAACCCATAAGCGTGGTGGCTTGCGCACCCATAGCCAATGCCAAACGCGTGATTTCAGCCAGCCCACGCGTTATCAGAGCCGCTCGGGCATTCATACCGCACGCCAATCCATCAGCAATACCGGTGGCAATCGCCATGACGTTTTTCACTGCGCCGCCCACTGCCGCACCAATAACATCAGCATTGGCATAAAGGCGCAATACGCGGCTGTTTAGCCGAGCAGCGGCTTCCTCTGCCCAAAAAACATTGTTTGATGCCAAGGTGATGGCACAGGGTAACTGCTGCGCCAATTCCTGTGCAAAGCTGGGACCGGATAAAACACCAATACACCGATTGTGCAACAATACTTCTTGCAGCACTTGATGCGGCAGCAAACCCGTTTCTTGCTCAAAACCTTTACAGGCTGCCAATATCGGCGTATCGGCAAGACCGCAATCTTGCAAGCGCACGGCACTTTCACGCAAAGCCGACATTGGTGTAGCTATAATAATTAAATCGGCAGGTTTTACTTCAGTATCGATTACCAATGAATCAGGGAAAGTAAAATCGGGCAAATACAAACGATTAGCGCGATCTTGCCGCAACTGTGCGGCATGTTCATCGGTATGTGTCCACAAAGACACGGCATGCGCGTGTTGTGAAAAATGAACCGCCAGTGCCGTACCCCAAGCACCTGCGCCCATAACAGTAATATTCATGTGTTCATTATTGCTGAATTAATCCGCATTGATTATACCAGATACGCGAAAACAACCGCTTCAGAATGAAACAAAACTTGCTCTCACCGAATAAATAAATGATGAGAACAAGTTTTAATGCGGTTAAAACAACTTAATCTTATTGAGCAACTGAAGCCTTAGCCGCTTCGCCGGTTTGCGCTTGCTCACCCCAAACAGCCGGATATTTATAGCCCGGAAAACGTTGGTTTGCATAGGCTTTAAAGTCGTCGGAATTATAAGCCTCGGTGATGTCTTTCACCCATTGCGTGTCTTTGTCGGCGGTGCGAATGGCAGACCAGTTGACATAAGCGTAACTGGGTTCTTGGAACAGCGCATCGGTGAGTTTCATACCGGAACTCGTGGCATAGTTACCGTTTATCACGGCAAAATCCACATCGGCACGTGAACGCGGCAATTGCGCGGCTTCCAATTCAACGATTTTAATGCCTTTCGGATTTTCGGCAATATCATTTTTAGAAGCCCTAAGCGGGTCAATATTGTCTTTTAATTTCAGCCAGCCCAATTCATTCATCATCACCAAGGCACGAGCAAAATTAGACGGGTCATTCGGCGCGGAAACGCTGACACCATCTTTTACCTCATTCAAGGAGGTTAATTTTCCGGTGTATAAACCCAAAGGTGCGGTTGGCACTTGGAAAGCCTCGGTAATATTCAATTTGTGTTCGGCTTTAAAGTTATCCAAATAAGGTTTGTGCTGGAAAACATTGATGTCGATTTCACCGTCTGCCAGAGCCAAATTCGGGCGTACGTAGTCGCTGAATTCAATCAGTTTAACGGTATAGCCTTTTTGCTCCAAAGCCGGTTTAATTTGCTCTTTTACCATATCACCGAAATCACCCGCTGTTGTACCAAACACGATTTCGGTTTTGGCAAGTACTCCAGCTGGGCTGCCTGAAGCAGCAGAAGCAGCATCGGTAGCTTGTTGTTGACCGCCGCAAGCGGTCAAAGTCAATGCCAACGCCGTGGCGAAAAGGGGTTTAAACCAAGATAATTGCATAAAAATACTCCTGTTGTTAGGTGTGTAAAAATAGCTCTTTATTCAAAAAACTCAATACTTCAACGTTTATCCAACTTACGGGCAATAAAATTGCCCAGGCTTTGCATCAAAATCACCAACAATGCCAACACCGCCACGATGAAAATGATGACTTCGGTTTGATAGCGATAATAGCCGTAACGAATCGCCAAGTCGCCCAAACCGCCGCCGCCGATCATGCCTGCCGCCGCGCTGTAAGACAATAAGCTGATGGACAACACAGTGATACTGGACACCATGCCCGAACGTGCTTCATTCAGTAACACCCTGATGATGACGGTAAACGGCGACGCGCCCATGCTGATGGCAGCTTCAATGATGCCGCGCGGTACTTCGCGTAAGTTTTGCTCTACCAATCGCGCAAAGAAAAACACGCCTGAAACCGAGAGCACCAATGATGCTGCAATGGGACCGATAGCGATGCCAATCACCATGCGCGTGAACGGTATCATGGCGATCATCAAAATCACAAACGGAAAAGCACGGATCAGGTTTACGACACCCTCAGCGATGCTGTTAAAGCGCTGGTTACGATAAAGCTGCTTACTGGCAGTTACATACATATATACGCCCAAAACGGTGCCGAAAATAGTTGCCAGCAATGTGGACAAACCCACCATCACAAAGGTTTCCCACAAGGCTTGTACAATTTCGCTTTTCATTGAAATGAGATTATTTACGGCTTGAGAAAAATTCGCAGCTGCCATGTTAATCCTCCTGCACCAATTCTTGACCAATGGCGGATTGTGCGTGAATTTGGTTGTCTTTCACCACAATTGTTTCCAAAAGTTTACCTTGATGCAGTAATGCAGTGCGATCACACAATCGGCGAATCACGCTCATTTCATGGGTAACAATCACAATGGTTACGTTAAAGCGATGATTGATGTCAGCCAAACACGCCAGCACACTGCGCGTGGTGGCAGGATCTAAAGCACTCGTTGGCTCGTCTGCCAAAATCACTTTCGGGCTGGGTGCAAGCGCACGGGCAATACCCACCCGCTGTTTTTGTCCGCCCGATAATTGCGCGGGGTAATGATTCGCGCGATCACATAAACCAACAATATCCAAACATTCAGCAACGCGCTTATCCCGCGCCGCTTTATCCCAGCCAGCCACCGTCAGCGGAAACGCCACATTGTCTGCCACCGTGCGGTTTGCCAATAAGTTAAATTGCTGAAACACCATACCAATATTCTGCCGAGAACGGCGCAAATCGGCAGCATTCAAAGCGGTTAGATCTTGCCCGTCCACCGTTACCCGCCCGCTGTCGGGGCGTTCCAATAAATTAATCAGCCTCAGTAAAGTGGATTTACCCGCACCGGAATAACCCATCAAGCCAAAAATTTCTCCTGCTTCAACACGCAAACAAAGCGGCTCAACCGCAGTAAACCATGTTTTATCGCGATGTTGGTAGCGTTTAGAAACATTATCCAAAACAATCATTATTTATCACTGCTATATAAAAAGCCCATTGTCAATGCAATGGGCTGTAAAAAATCAAAGCATGGGGCAAATATACCCCGCACGCTTTAGCTGTTTTACGCCCGCAAGCTGTATCAAATCGGCGTTTGGTTAAATTTCAGTCATTACACCCGAAAATACAAACAAGGTCAAGCGTAAAACATCAAGGTATTTAGAATTTTTAGGCATAAACATTTGAACAAATCGGCATAACAACCGAAACAATTGATTTTTCAAGCTGCCTGAAAGCTGACTCCTGCCACATCGCACATCAAAATGTTTTACTGAAATCCAAATAAAGTTGTTTTTTATCATATTGATAAAAAACATCATTACTGTACACTCTATTATATTGAAAAGTTAATTTTGGTGTCAGCCCATGCCATTGCCAGGCTCGGTTCCAAACAGAAGCTGTGGCAAATAAGGAGTTTTCATTTCTACGGATATAAAAAAAATCTTCTTCTTGATAATGTTTATTCCACCAGCCAAATTGAATTGATGTAGATATTGATTTCGGCCATTCGTTCCCCCAAGCGAAACGCGCACCGTAATAGCGATAGGCTTCGCTCAAATCCTCCGCGCCGTTTCTGCCTACATCTAAACCCACCAACCAATATTGTTTGGCGGACTGACGATACACAACAGACGTGGATATCGATAAATTTGTACCGGTTAGAAACGGGCGGTCAATATAAACATCTCGCCCGTATTCCAATGCGCCCAAAGCTTGCCACCGACCACTGATTAGATAAGTGCCTTGAACGCGCATCCCCAAAGTATGTGAATAAGGCAGTGTGCCAAACCAGCGGTAGCCGTAAAACGGCTGCACTGCCCACTCCTGACGCGCACTTTTGTACACTGGTCCGAGTGTAAAGCGAGCCTGTACATCGTCATAGTCATGGTTGTCCCAATAAAATTTACCGTAAACATCAGTACCGATACGCCAATACACATGGTCTTTTACAAGAGTATCTTTTTGTGCATTTACCTGATAACCAATACCGTGCGCAGACTGTGGTTTGGGAAATGTCCAAACTCCGTAATCAGTAGGTAAATAACGCTGTTTGGGCGCATTATTGACGTTGTTGTCAGACAAATAACGAACACTGGCATTAATTGACCATTCTGTTTGTTTGGCTAAAATTTCTTCATATTGCTTAACTGCATCTGCCCCAAGTAAAGGCAAATCAGGTGCTGCTTTAATTTTGTTAAACTGATCTTGGGCGGCTTGCAATTGCCCGTTGGTAAATAAAGCCTCAGCCAAAGCCAAACGAGTTGGCGTTAAATCAGGGTTTTCAGCAAGTATTTTCCGATAATAGGCAATTGCATCTGCGTAGCGATTTTCTGCTTTTGCCAACAGTGCTTGTGCATACCACACCAACAGCACATCATGATTTTCCTGAGCTTGATATGGTGGCAGCAACATTTGTACAGCGGCAATATTTTGAGTGGCAACAGATGAATCCAAGGCATGTTGCAACAACAGCGGATTTTTTTGTAACTCCTCCAAACTAATATTCACCTCTTTTTCCTCATCATCTCCCGTTTCAGCAGCAGGAAACAATTCGGATTGTTGCGGCGCGGTGATATTAAGATTGTTTTGTGGTAAGGCAGTATTTGGCAGTGATTCACCCGATGCCTTGCCAAAACCAAATACAACCAAAAATGACAAAGTACAATAAGGAAATTTCATACGCTACATTCTTTACAGACTAAAATCCCTAAGTTCCATTAAGGACCTTAGGGATTAAAGCGAGGATTATTTCTCTGAACTTATTGCTTTTTAGCACCAAACGCACCGCCGAAACCTTCATTGGTATTAACAAAAGTACCCGCTATTTCATTGGCGTTGGGACCAAAAAAATCTCCTGCCGTAGTAGTCCCTTTCGATGAATTGCCGTAAAACTGATGGCCATTAATAACACCGCTAAGTTCAATGTTGTCAGCAGGTTTTTTATTGATATCAACTATATTGGCAATAGTACCGGATATGGCTTTCTTACCAAAATCCACCGTGAAGTTAGCGGTTGCATCAGCTGTGTCGTAATTCACACCCTTGACATAGGCTATACCTGCATATTTGGCAGTACCGCTGATGGGCATATTTTTATCAGGAGTACCTTCTCCTTGTGCGTAAAGATAAGTGCCCTTGCCACCAAGATAGGCACCATACCGCGCATAACTAAGATTCATGCCGACAACCACATCATTTGCGATCACAAATTTTCCGGTACTGATTCCCGGGTAAACCAATTGAATGCGCTTACCGTCCACCACCAAAATATCTTTATTGGTATTGTCGGGAGATTCCACTCCGGTGCCTATGCGTCCGCCGCTGCCCGGTGAAGTAAAACTGGCATAACTACCAGCCATTCTTATGGGACTCGAACCGCCACCTGAATCACCTGAATTAGAGCCGCCGCCTGTACCCGGGCTGTTTGATGAGGACGTATTGGGCGAGGAACTGCCACCACCGCCGCCACCGCAAGCCGTTAAGACAAATGCAACTATCAATAAAGTTGCCATTGCTTTTGTATTGTTCATTGAAAAATCCCTCCATAAAGCGCAGAAAAACACACAAATCGAAAAAATTAAAGCATTACTTATTGCTTTTTAGCACCAAACGCGCCGCCGAAACCTGCACCCATATTAACAAAAGTACCTGCTATTTCATCGGCGTTGGGACCGAAAAAATCCCCTTCCATATGGGTACCACTCAATGAACGACCATAAAATTGATGACCATTGATAACACCACTAAGTTCAATGTTATTAGCAGGTTTTTTATTAATATCAACTATATTGGCAATAGCACCGGATATGGCTTTTTTACCAAAATCCACCGTGAAGTTAGCGGTTGCATCAGCTGTATTGTACTTCACACCACTCTCCTGGTAATTTACACCCTTGACATAGGCTATACCTGCATATTTGGCAGTACCGCTGATGGGCATATTTTTATCGGGAGTACCTGTTCCTTGTGCGTAAAGATAAATATCCTTACCGCCAAGATAGGCACCATACCGCGCATAACTAAGATTCATGCCGACAACCACATCATTTGCGATCACAAATTTTCCGGCACTGATTCCCGGGTAAACCAATTGAATACGTTTACCGTCCACCACCAAAACATCTTTATTTTTATTGTCGAAAGATTCCACCAAACGACCTATTTCTGCGCCGCCACCCGACGAGTTAAAGCTGGCATAACTACCGTCCAATCTTCCGGCAATTGAACCATCCGAACCACTCGAATTAGAACCGCCGCCTGTACCTGGGCTGTTTGATGAGGACGTATTGGGCGAGGAACTGCCACCGCCGCCGCAAGCCGTTAAGGCAAATGCAACCATCAATAAAGTTGCCATTGCTTTTGTATTGTTCATTGAAAAACCCCTCCATAAAGTACAGAAAAACACACAAATCAAAAAAATTAAAGCATTACCCACCCATCAATTCAAACGACAATATTTTTCAATAATAATAGACTTTAACAAATCTGGTCAATATCTGTATTGATTGGCAGTATAATACAACATTATATACATATTATTTTACATTTTACATTTTACATTTTACATTTTACATTTTACATTTTACATTTTACATTTTACATTTTACATTTTACATTTATTTATCAAATAAACTTGCTTGCTGCTACACTGAATCACACTTCAAAAGACACAAAACCACCATCAATACAAGGCAAAATCAAAACAGTTTATTTCAGTGTACTCAAAATGCTTTCTTAGTCGGTTAAACTCTTTTTTCAGGCAGTCCACCACGTACTCAGCACCCAATCACTTGCCTGAAAATACTTCGGTACACGCTGCGGTTTACCGAATTTATCCCAATACACCAAACGGTGATTCTGGGAATACCAATTGGGTATCACCAAATAGCGATCACGCAAGACACGGTCAAGCGCACGGGCGGCGGCAACGAGTTGGCGGCGATTGTCGAAATGAATAAAGTGTTTGAGTAATTCGTTCACAGCCGCATCACACAACCCTGCCCAGTTTTTACTGCCGGGCGTTTTGGCGGCTTCGCAACCGTGGTAATCCCATTGTTCATTGCCGGGGCTTTCGCTGTTGGCGTACACCACCACAGTTAAATCATAATCAAATTGATTCATGCGCCGCTGATACACGGCGGCATCAACCACGCGCACATTTAATTGAATGCCGATTTTGGCTAAGTCACGCTGCCATTTGGCGGTAACACGCTCATAAATTTTACTGTAACTCAAAAACTCCAATACCAACGGCTTGCCTTGCCTATCCGTCAAACGCCCGTTTTGGTAACGGAAACCGGCCTCTTCCAGCAAATGGCGGGCTTTTAAAAGATTCGGACGAATGCCCAATTTTGAATCGGTTTGCGGCGGTTCAACCGCAGCTTGGGTAAAAACACTGTTGGGCAAGCGGGTGCGCAGCGGATTTAATACCACCAATTCATCGCTTTCAGGCACCCCTGCTGCTGCCATTTCGCTGTTGGTGAAATAACTGTTACTGCGGTGATAACTGCCGTAAAACAATTGCCGATTCACAGTTTCAAAATCAAAACTCAGTGTGAGTGCTTGACGCACACGCAAATCATTCAACGGCGCACGGCGGGTATTCAGCACAAAGCCTTGCATACCGGCGGTGTTGTGTTGTGTGAATTCTTGACGGCGCAAACCTTTTTTTTGTAAATCAGGATTGTTATAGGCACGCGCCCACAGGCGGGCAATGTTTTCTTGTAGCACATCATATTGCGCTGCTTTCATGCCTTCCACTTTAGCGGTTTCATCTTGATAGTATTTGAAGCGCACGGTATCAAAGTTATACATACCCCGCCGTGTTGGCAGATTTTTTGCCCAATATCCGGAATCACGCCGAAATTCGCTCATGCGGTTGCCGTTGGTTCGCAAAAATCGATAGGGTCCCGAGCCGATTGGCGGCGTATTGGCAGAAGCGGCCAGACCCTGCGGATAACTTTTGTGCGAAAACACCGGCAAACTGCCCAAAATTAAATGCAGTTCAGCGTTTTGGCGTTTAAAATCAAAACGCACGGTATGGTCATCAACAGCGACAACTTGTGCCACGTCAGCCCAATAGAATCGATACATCGGCGAGGCGGCGGGATCGGTGGTTAATGTATTAAACGAAGACACCACATCTTTTGCCAACACCGCATCGCCATTGTGAAAACGCGCCTGCGGATTAAGGGTGAATACCACCGAACGCGCATCTGCCGCCAGCGCGATGTCGTTTGCTAACAAACCATACATGGCAAACGGCTCATCTTGCCCCTGCACCATAAGCGTATCCAGTGTTAGGGCGGCGATACCGGATTCTTTATCGCCTTTAAGCGTAAATGGGTTAAGTGTGTCGAAACTGCCGTACATCGGCAAGTTGATGCTGCCGCCTTTGGGTGCGTTGGGATTAACGTATCCGAATGCTTTAAAATCAGCAGGATACTGCGGTTTCTGCCCCAAACTCATGGCATATTCCGCGTGTACCGGTGTGATGAATACGCACAATAAACTGATGATCGCTGTTTTTTGCCAAAACTTCATTATCAGGCTGCCTGAAAGATGTTGTTTGCTTTAATCCAAAAGTAAAAGTATTCGCTGTGGTTTTTGCCAATTATAGCCAAACTGCTTTCTTTTTCATCACGTAACAATCCAAAATAATCAACCCATATACGGCAGAAATCGGAATAAAAATCGTATCTATATGCAAAAAACAATTGTTTATCCATATGAACCTTTTCAGATGGTTTTATGCGGCGAAGCAACCAAACGCCCAAACATGCCTTAAGCATGTTGCGCGTCGGTTGGCATTACCGCGATACTTAGAACCTATGTTCAATAATGTTTAAGAACCAATATTCAAAAAATTCTTAATAAAATCATATGGCGTATAATTAGCAGATAAACCAAGATAGTAGGTAATCCTTTATGTACCCGAGTGATTTGACAGATAGCCAATGGGCGATGATTGAACCGTTTTTTGACATCATATGATTTTATTAAGAATTTTTTTGAACATGGGTTCTTAATCCAACTGTTTTTCTTTCAGCCATGCAGACAGAAGATCGGCAATTTTCACATTATTCAGATCAGAGAATGGAAAGTGCGTATTTCCGTGAACTCCTGCTTTGGGCAGATGAACCACCGTTACATCGCCGCCATGGCTATTGACAACCTCTGCCCACTTGTTCGCCATTTGCAGGCAAGCTCTCCAATAGTCCTTGGCAGGAATTTCGTCAGGAGATTCGGGAATATAGTCACCGTAATAGATGATGATCGGTATGCGGGTTAGCTTCCTGAATTCGTCCATTGGTACACCATATGCGCTGAGTGTACTGAATTTATTCGGAATTGGCTCCGGAACTTCATTTTCAGGGAAGGCAAAATTGCTGCCGGGTTCATACGACACAACCGCTTTGATGTTCGGGCTTTTCATGGCTGTAACCCAACCCGGACCACCGCCCTGGGAATGGGTAACAAGAATCCCCGGACCTGTTTCTGCATACAGAGCAACAAGAGCATCAGAAATTACAGCCATATCAAATGGACCGGTATTGGGTGTCATTTGGCGGAAATACTGATCCAAAGTTTTTGCATCTTTCGGGAACTGCACACCAGAATGGAATTCAGGCCACACGCCTACACGGAATTGCGTGAACCACATCTGCTCATCGGCAATCGGAGAAAGGTTCGCGGCCACGGTGCTGCGACCGGCATCTCCCCTGCGTGGCTGATCAATCAGATATACGCTGAAATTACGGCGCAGGAATATGTTTTGAAATCCTTCGCGCCCGTCAGGAGTGCTTTCCCAAGTTTTGGAGAACTGCCCTGCACCGTGCAGGAACATAAGCGGGTATTTACGAGCATTGACAGGCTTCTGATAAAATACATAGGCGTGATCGCCATGCAGGGTTTGCCCTTGGGGATTTGCCGGTTGTTTAGGGTCAAAAATTCCGGGGGTCGTGATTACTGTTCCTCCCGCCGCGAAGCTGCCTTGTTCCTTAATTTGGATTATGTCTGCGTTGCTGTTGATACCGTAGGTGGAACATGCTGAGATAAAAAGACATGCTGCGATCAAAAAAAGCAGGCATGGTTTTGAGATACCGCTACGCATAAATCCTCCTGTAGCACGCCGACTTTTCTCAACCTGTTTGTATTCGTCAAGAAAAGGTAAGGCTATTGGTTGATCCTTATTTTTCATATACCCACCATGCCGAGTTAAAATTTGAGGCTGTACTTAAGTGGTGCAACCTTTTTTCATTCAAACAACCATTTGGTTTACTTTTTTGGTTTAATTGTTATATTTAAAATTGAATTATGGTGTTGTGTCCGCAGTTTATTATAATCTTGTGTTACATCTCAGTCTGTTTGCACACAGTAAACAGCTTATTGATTCTTTAATTGCTCACAAGTAAGCAAAAACACAAAACCATCGCCGCCGCTGGTGGTCAGCCAAGTGAACGGCAGCTTGGGAAAAGCATGTTCCAAAGCATCACGGTTATGACCAATTTCCACCACCAATACCCCGTGCGGATTTAAATGCGCTGCGGCTTCCTGAATAATGCGGCGTACGATGTCCAAGCCATCGCTGCCGCTACCCAAGGCAATTGAAGGTTCTTTGCGGTATTCTTCAGGCAGCCTGCTCATGGAATCGGCATCAACATAGGGCGGATTGGCGATGATGAGATCATATCTTTCATCAACGCCGTTGAATAAATCAGTGTGTATCAGATGGATACGCTCTTTTAAATCATAGGCTTCGATATTAATGGCAGCCACTTCCAGCGCATCAAGGCTGATGTCCACGGCATCAATTTGCGCGGCAGGGTAATAATGCGCCAATTGAATCGCCAACGTACCGCTGCCGGTGCAAAGGTCTAAAGCACGGTGAACCAATTCTTCATGCTCTATCCACGCATGCAAGGGTTTGCCCATGAGTTCGTAAATAAATGAACGCGGAATCAAGACGCGTTCGTCCACATAAAATTCAAAATCACCCTGCCATGCCTGATGCGTTAAATAAGGCGCGGGAATGCGCTCGTTGGCACGCTTGTCAATAATATCCAAAACAGAAGTTTTTTCTTCAGGCAGCAATCGGGCATCTAAGAAAGGATCCAGCTGATTGAGCGGCAGATGCAATTGATGCAAAATTAAATAAGCGGCTTCATCATAGGCGTTGTCGCTGCCGTGTCCGAAAACCAATTCGGCTTCATTGAAACGGCTCACGGCAAAGCGCAGAAAGTCGCGCACAGTGTGTAATTGGTCGGCGGCAGAAAGATAAACAGACACGCGAAATTCCTTGCTTGGTTAGGGTTGCTGCACGGCGGGAGCCGGTTCAAAGGTTTGATACAGGGTAATTACTTTTTGTACACCGGCGGTGGTGCTGACAGTATCAGTAGCACTTTGCTGTTCAGCAGGCGTTAAGATGCCCATGACGTAAGTAACACCGTTGTAGGTTACTATTTTAACTTGATTAGACGAAAATTGCGGGGCATTGAGCAGGTTGGTACGTACTTTGGAGGTAATCCACGCATCATTGGTAACACTGCCGATGCCTCGGTCAGAATCGGCAACTTCAATATAGCTGTATATTTTCTGTACGGCGGGTTGGGCGCGAGCGATGCGTTCTACTTGTATTTTGTCTGCGTCAGTCGGTACTTGCCCCAACAGCAGAATTTGGCGGTTATAGCTCACCACCGATAATTTCGGTTCGGCATTTTCGGCGGTTTTGTGGGCATTAAGATAGGATAAAGCATTATTTTTAATACGCAATTCCAAAACCTCATCGTCGGCTTGCGCACCGGTAGTGCGCCGATCTACGGCGGATAAAGTGCCAACGGCGGCGGCTCCGCCCAATACGGCGGCGGCACAGCCGCTCAAGATGATGAGTGTGGCAGTAAAAAAGAAGAATGTGAATATTTTTTTGATAACAGATTCGGCGTGTTTCAATCCCAATCCCACAGCTGGTTGATACAACGCGCTGTTACCAATCATTTGAAATAAACTTGTTTTCATGAGCGGCTCCTAATTTTTTGGTTTGTTTTCAGTCGCAATACCCGTCAGCTTACACTGAATTTATCGGACACCCAAGTGCAAATTTATGTGTGCAAAACGGTGCTGTCATCACAATCCTTCAAGTAAAACACCGTCGATTTGGCGGCACAAGGCGTGAATACAAACCAAATGGATTTCCAAAATACGCGCAGGATTGTCGTGCGGGATATTGATTAGTGAATCATCATCACGCAGCAAAGCGGCAATTTTACCGCCGTTATTGCCGGTCATCGCCAAAACACACATATCGCGTTCATGGGCTGCCTGAATAGCGGTCAGTAAATTAGAACAATTGCCATCGGCAGACAACACGCACAGGATGTCTTTGGGCTTACCCAAGGCTTGTACTTGTGCGCTGTAAACAAATTCGGATTCATCGTTTTCAGCCAGCCTGCTGAGGAGCGCGGCATTACCGCACAGCGACATTGCCGCCAAATTCATGCGCTTTTGCCGAAAAGAAGCCACCAAATAGGCGGCAAAAACATCGGCCAATGCGGTGTGCATGCCATTGCCCGCCAGCAAAATTTTGCCGTCGTTCATTAATGCTTGCAGCAAAGCGTGTGCAGCGTGTTCCAGCGGTTCTGCCAGCCAGTCTTGGCAAGAGGCAATGAGTTCGGCATTGTCTTTAAAATCTTGATTCATATTATCCCGTAATATTGGTGAGCCATTGCGGTTTCTGTTCGCCTTCCAGTAATATGGCATCAATTCGGCAAGGACAATTGATGTGCTGGGTTTGCAAATAGTATTCGGCACTTCGCTGCAATTTGCCGATTTTGCGGCCATCAATGCTGGCGGCGGCTCCGCCATAACGTTGATTTTTACGAAAACGCACTTCCACAAAAATCAAATCATTGCCCTGTTTGGCAATTAAATCGATTTCACCAAAAGGACAGTGCCAATTTTGTGCCACAATGCGACAGCCTTGTGCTTGTAAAAAACGTTTGGCAATTTCTTCTGCCGCTGCCCCCTGCGGGTGATTTAAACGCATGAATAACCTGTTTATTGATTTCAGAGTAAGGAAAGAAAATCGGTGCAAACCCATTATCAAAAAGCCGTGTCGCGCATTCTACCGCAAACCTTGTATGTGGTGGCGACACCCATTGGTAATTTATCTGACATCACTTTACACGCACTGGCAGTATTGGGACGTGCAGATTTGATTTGTGCGGAAGACACTCGGGTTACACAGCAATTATTGCGCGCTTTCGGCATCAATACTCGGCTTTTAAGTGTTCGTGAACAAAACGAACAAAGCATGGCGGATAAGGTGATTGAAGCATTGAGCGCAGGGCTGGTGGTGGCGCAGGTGTCTGATGCGGGCACGCCGGCAGTGTGCGATCCAGGTGCTAGATTGGTTACACGGGTGCGCGAAGCGGGCTTTCGAGTAGTGCCGACGGCGGGAATCAGCGCGGTCATGGCGACGTTAAGTGTGGCGGGTGTTGTGCAATCTGACTTTTATTTTGCCGGTTTCCTGCCGCCGAAAAGTCAGGAACGGCAACGATGGTTTGCCCGTTGGCAGGAAGCGGATTATGCGGTAGTGATGTTTGAAACACCGCATCGCATTGAAAGAACCTTGTCGGAAATGGCACATTGTTTTCCCAATCGCCGCTTGGTGTTTGCACGTGAACTCACCAAAAGCCACGAAACCATTCTTTGCGGTACAGTGTCCGATATTCAGGCAGCCGTGTCATCAGACAGCCAACAAAAAAAAGGTGAAATGGTGTTGGTGTTGCACCCATGCGAAACGGTTAAAAACCAAGAATTATCGGCAAGTGCGTGTCAAACTTTGATTTTATTAAGCCAAGAATTACCATTAAAACGAGCGGCGGCACTCACTGCGGAAATTTATAATACCAATAAAAAAGCTTTATACGATTGGGCAATTCAGCAAAAATTGCGCACACAAGAATAATAATTATGGAACACATCAATGCAGGACTTCAACACAATAAAAAACATTGTGATTCTCGGCGATGGCTTGGAAGCATGGTTTGCGGCTTTATTTTTAAAGCGGCTTTTTGCCAAGTCAAATATTAAAGTCGTTGAATCCCCTGTAGAAAATTCACTTCAAGGACATGGTGAAACCAGTATTTTCAATATTGTCTCCATGCTCAATGAACTGGATATTCCCACCTCTGCTTTTATGCGGGAAACCCAAGCCACTTTGCACTGGGGGCAATCTTATGCGCGCTGGCGCAGCGATGCCGATGCCAAAGACGATGCTTTTTTTATTTTACGCGTGGACGGCACACAAGAGCCGTTTAATCGCTGGCATGAGGGCTTGGCCTATCAAGTATCGGCATTGTTTGCACGGCAAGTTCCTCTGCCGCATACGGTTGCTGCTTTCACTGCCGCCATGCAGGCGGTTTCACGCGAAGATGCTGCCGCCATTATCGGTAGCGGGCAATCCGGCATTTTGCCTTCTTTTCATTTCAACAAAAAACAAGCCATTGACTTTTTAAAAAAAACAGCCATTGAACAAGATATTTCACACACGGTTTCTCGGTTTAAAGAAACGGTGTGGGATAAAGCAGGCAATGTGCGCGGTGTTTTAACGGAAAGAGGCAATTTCCGCACCGATTTTCTTATTGACGCTTCAGGCAGCCGCCGTTTGGTGGTCGGTAACAGCGTTGGTTGGCAATGGCAATCGGTACAATCATTTTTCAATACTGATTCGGCGGTTTCACTCTATTATCCCGCTGCCGGCACTAATCCGGCATTGCTCACTCGCCATACCGCCATGAATGCCGGCTGGCTCAGACAAATACCATTGATGGATACCGTATGCTGTGATTATGTTTACAGCAGTCAATATGCCGATGAGAATGCCGTTCAAGCAGAATTGGTGAATTTTTTTTCAGGTAGCATAGGCACACCCGAATCTTGGGGTTTTGAGCAGGGTTATTATGCTGATGTGTGGCGCGGCAATGTGATGGCTCTGGGTGATGCCGCCGGCTTTATTGAACCTTTAGTCAATTCTGCCAACGGGCAAATGCTGGCACAGCTACTGCACTTTGGACAAGTGGTCAATGCCGGCGGCAAAATTGTTTCCGAGCACAGCATTAACGAATTCAATCGTGCCCAACGCGCCGCATGGGAAGAAGCCGTTGACTTTACACGATTGTTTTATCATGGCACACGCAACGATACACCATTTTGGCAAGCCGCCGATCAGATGACTGTGTCTGATCGGTATCAAGCCTTGCTGGAAATTCTCAAACACCGCAGCCCACGCCTGATTGATTTTACCGACTACAATCAAGGCGGCAGACAACGCGTATTTGCACCGAGCGACTGGCTGTTCGCGGCACAAGCACTGGGGTGGGTGTCGCATGAAAGCATTATTCGCGAACAAGCAAGGCTGCCTGAAAATCAACAACTTGACGTGCAACAGTTTTTAACCAAACTCGGTTTAACAGAAGCAATTGAACCAATCATGGGATCTGTCTGAAAACCAATTTCAGGCAACCTCAGATGGTGAAGAAATATTCAATTTTAACGGATACATTCAATTAAACACATGAAAATAAGAGTAAAAATTTGCGGAATCACGCGGGTTGAAGATGCAGTTACCGCTGCCGATGCGGGCGTTGACGCCATCGGCTTGGTGTTTTTTTCAGGCAGCCGCCGATGCGTGTCAATTGAACAAGCACAGAAAATTGTGCACGCTTTGCCGCCGTTTGTGAGTGCGGTGGGTTTGTTTGTGAATGCCGATGCAACAGAAGTGAATCAGGTGTTAAACACCGTTCCTCTGGATATTTTACAATTTCACGGCGATGAAACGCCCGCGTTTTGCCGACAATTTGCACGGCCGTTCATGAAAGCGATTCGGGTGAAAAGCCGTGAAGACATTCAGGCAGCCGCTGAACACTTTCCTGATGCACGTGCTTTATTGTTTGATGCTTATGTGCACGGACAATTCGGCGGCACCGGACAATGTTTTGATTGGCAAATGCTGCCCGAAAACCTGCCTTGCGCTTGGGTATTGTCGGGCGGTTTAAATGAAGGCAATATCAAAGAAGCATTGGCAGCAAGCGGTGCGGCAGCCGTAGATATATCCAGCGGCGCAGAAAGCAGCGCAGGAATAAAGGACGCAATCAAAATCCGTGCATTGATGCGGGCAATTCGTGCACAGGAAAATACTGAAAATCGGTTTTAACGCCGATAAATATCCGTTATGAACTTCAAATACAACCAAACCCTTTTCAAGTTAAATAACAAGAAAAGGGTTTTTAAAATAATGAATTACTGAAAAATCACTGTACTTGACTGATGTTTTTTAACACAGAAACAACCCACCAATTTATCAGACCAACTACAAATCAATTACACCGATGCGTTGATGAAATTTTGCAATTGCGGGCGGCTCAAAGCACCCACTTTGGTGGCAACGTTAGTACCGTTTTTAAACACCATTAGAGTGGGAATACCGCGCACGCCGAATTGAGCGGCAATTTCGTTGTTTTCATCAACATTGATTTTCACGATTTTCACTTTGCCTTGGTATTCAGCAGACAAATCGTCCAAAATCGGCCCAATCAGTTTACACGGACCACACCACGGTGCCCAAAAATCCAGCAATACCGGTAATTCAGATTGCAACACCTCTTTTTCAAAAGTGGCATTGGTGGCGTGTACAATTAATTCGCTCATGAGGTTTTCCTTAAGTTGTGTTGGCTGCCGAAGTGAGCCGATAAGTTATTTTTTCTCAATTGCACAAGATACGGGCTGACGGTCATTGTTTCAAGCCAGGCTGTATTGTAATAGTTTTTGAGTATAAGCCGTATTGGGTGAGGCAAACACGGCTTCACAATCACCGGATTCTATCACTTCACCGTCTTTCAACACCAGCACACGATGTGATAAGGCACGGATAACCGCCAAATCATGGCTTATCAACACATAACTCAAGCCCAGCCGATGTTGTAAATCTGCCAATAATGCCAATAATTGCTGCTGCCACTGTACATCCAGCGCACTGGTGGGTTCGTCCAAAATCAAAACTTGCGGTCGGGTGATGAGTGCACGTGCTAAGGCGATGCGCTGACGCTGTCCTCCTGAAAAAGCATGCGGGTAGCGAGGCAAAATGTCTTCAGGTAGCCCGACTGTGTGCAGCACATCAATTACCTGCTGCTTTCTTTGCGGCAACGACAAATGCGGTTCGTGTACCTGCAAGGCTTCTGTAACAATTTCAAATACGGTTAAACGCGGATTGAGTGCGCCGAACGGGTCTTGAAACACCATTTGCATGTTGCGGCGCATGGCAGTTTGCCACGGTTTACCCAACAAGCTGACTGTACCTTGTGCTTTCAGGCTGCCTGAAAAAGGAATTAAGTGCATCAACGCTTTGGCCAATGTGGTTTTACCGCTGCCGCTCTCGCCGATAATGCCCAGCGTTTCGCCGTAGCGAAGACGAAAAGAAACGGGTTGCAATAAGGGAATTTCCCGCCGCCGCAACCAACCGCTTTTTTGTTGAACCGATACCGTAATATTGTCAGCATCCAACACTTCTGCGGTATTTTCAGGCAGCGGTACATTAAAACGGGCGGCGCGGGCGTTGAGCAGCAGCCGCGTGTATTCGTGCTGTGGCCGACAGAAAATATCTTGAGTATTGCCTGTTTCGACGATACGCCCGTGCTGCATCACGCTGACTTTATCGGCAAAGCGGCGCACCAAATTCAAGTCATGGCTGATGTACAGCACTGCCATGCCGCGTTCGGCTTGCAATCGTGCCAGCAAGGTTAAAATTTGGGCTTGCACGGCGGCATCTAATGCAGTGGTGGGTTCATCGGCAATCAATAATTTCGGCTCTGCCGCCAATGCCAGCGCAATCATTGCCCGTTGGCGCTGCCCGCCTGAAAGCTGAAACGGATAGGCTTGTGCTTTTTGTTCGGCGTCTTTGATTTCCATGTCTGCCAATAAAGCGATGGCACGGCTGTGCGCTTCTTTCGGCGGCAATCCCAAATGCAAGGTGAACACTTCGGCAATCTGCTGTCCGATTTTCATTACCGGATTTAACGCGCTCATCGGCTCTTGAAATACCATGCCGATTTCACATCCGCGTATCTTGCGCAGCTGACTTGGCAGCGCACCCAATAATTCTTTGCCGCCAAACTTCAGGCTGCCTGAAAACCGAGCCTGTTCATTTAACTGCATGATGCCTTGTGCCAGCACGGTTTTACCGCTGCCGCTCTCACCGATTAACGCGTGTTTTTCTCCTGCTTGCAAACCCAAATCAATATCAAACAATACTTGTTTTTTACCGAAAAAGGCATTCAAACCACTGATATTTAACAGTGCATTCATGTTTGTGCCTCGCTACGGGTATCCAAAGCATGGCGCAAACCTTCACCGATAAAAATCAGCAGCAACAGCATTATGGTCAGCACGGCAAAGGCGGATAAGCCAATCCACCAAGCATCTAAATTGTCTTTGCCTTGTGCCAGCAATTCACCCAAACTCGCCTGCGAAGAAGATACACCCAAACCCAAAAAGTCCAAGCTGGTGAGTGCCAACACCGCACCGGATATGCGAAACGGCAAAAATGCCAGCACCGGCGTTAAACTGTTGGGCAGTATGTGCCGCCGCATAATTGCCCAATTGGATACACCCATGCTCTTTGCCGCCAACACATATTCTGCCTGACGATTTTTTAAAAATTCGGCACGCACATAATCAGACAAACCCATCCAACTGAACAGCGACAACAATATCAGCAATAACCATAAACCAGGCTGAAAAAACGATGACAAAATAATCAGCAAATACAATTCCGGCAACGCACCCCAAACCTCCATAAAACGCTGCAATGCCAAATCGGTTTTACCGCCGAAATAACCTTGCACTGCACCTGCCAGCACACCGACGGCGGTTGCAATTGCGGTGAGTGCCAGTGCGAATAACAGCGAATCGCGAAAACCATATATCAGCCGCGCCAATACATCACGCCCGCGATCATCTGTACCCAGCCAATGCCGTGAACTCGGCGCGGCAGGGAAAGGCTGGGTATCGAAGTCATTAAGCGTATTCGGTGCATAAGGAATAAGCGGCATCACTATTTGGTTGCCGTTTTCACTGAGTTTTTGGCGTAAATATGGGTCAAGATAATCGGCTGGTGTTTCAAAATCGCCGTCAAAAGCAGTTTCATGATAATCGTGTAACAAAGGAAAATAAAACTGCTGCTGATAGCGTACCCACAGCGGTTTGTCATTGCTCCACAGCGGCGCGGCAAGTGCTGCCAACAATAATAAACACAGCAAACGCAAGCTGAACCACGCACGTTTGTGTGCTTTAAAACGGCGGACTGCCCGCCGCCATAATCCGTCGGTGCTACGGCTCACGATGATGTTCCGCCAAAATGAATGCGCGGATCAATCCAAGCATAAGACAAGTCTGACAACAATTTTGCCAGCAAACCCAGCAGCGTAAAGACGTAAAGCGTACCCATCACCACCGGATAATCACGCTTAATGACCGCTTCATAAGACAGCAAACCCAAGCCATCAAGTGAAAACAGCGTTTCAATCAACAGGCTGCCTGTAAAAAATGCACCAATAAAAGCAGCTGGAAAACCGGTAACCAGCGGAATGAGTGCATTACGAAACACATGGCGCAACAAAATTTGCCGTTCAGGCAACCCTTTGGCACGTGCGGTATAGACATATTGGCGGCGAATTTCTTCCAAAAACACGTTTTTGGTCAATACCGTCATCACTGCCAAATTACCTGCGGTCATTGCGGTAATCGGCAAAGCAATATGCCACAGATAATCGGTGATTTTGTGCCATAAACTCAATTCAGACCAACCATCGCTCACCAGACCGCCCAGCGGAAACCATGCCCAAAAGCTGCCGCCGCCAAACAACACCAGTAATACCAAACCCAAAACAAACGGCGGAATGGCATAACCCACCAGAATCAGCAAACTGCTGGCGGCATCAAAACGCGAACCATCGTTGACGGCTTTGGCAATGCCCAAAGGAATACAAATTAAATAAGTGAGGAAAAAAGTCCACAAACCCAAACTCATTGACACCGGCAATTTGGCACGTATCAATTCAAGCACGGTTTGATGATGAAAAAAACTCTCTCCCAAATCAAAACGCAAAAACCGCCAAAGCATGTCGCCGAAGCGTTGTAACGGCGGTTTATCGAAGCCGTAAATACGATTGAGCTGCGCCAAATCTTCTGCACTCAGCCGCGCGCCCTTTTGCCAAGCACTGCCGCTGACGCTGACTTCGCCGCCAAATTGACTTTGCGTCAATTGCGCCGCCATTTGTTCCACAGGACCGCCCGGCACCAATTGAATCACCGCAAAGGTAATCGCCAAAATACCCAATAAAGTGGGTATCAGCAACAACAAACGTTTGATAATATAGGAAAACACAGTTATTGAACAATCAGGGAGTTTGTTTAAGATGGGTGAGAATTTCAACCAATGTTTCTTTAAATACAAAACCAAACACCCCAAAACCCAGCACCAAAAATAATACAAACATACCGGTTTTACCCGCATTGGACTGTTTTCCCAAATTCCAAACGATAAAACCCATAAAAACGATTAGAATAGTCAAACAAATGCGCAATGACCAAGTGGAAAATTCAGCTTCATTCATGATTTATGCTTTCTGGCATGGTTATTTGGTTTAAGTTTGTTTAATAACAGACGCGGCTAGTGTTATATACTTGACATTAAAACATGTCAAACGTAGAATACAAAAATCGCTTTGTTCTTGAAATGAAGAACAGCCCGATATTTTCACGCATTCACAAGCGTTCCCGATTTTACCCGAATTATTCTTCGCACTCACCCTAATCATCACGTTCATTTTTTATTGTTTTTCAGGCTGCCTGAAAAATAAAACTGTTAAATAATACGTGATTACTCACTAACACTACATTATATCGACTCAATCAAACATGCACGTTTCTGAATTACAAACCCAACACGTATCCCAATTGCTGGAATTAGCCGAAGAATTGGGCATTGAAAACGCCAACCGTTTGCGCAAACAAGATTTAGTATTTGCCATTGTGCGCATCAAAATGAAGCAAGGCGAAAGTTTTACTTGCTCAGGTACTTTGGAAATTCTGCCCGACGGCTTTGGTTTTCTGCGCAGTATGGATACCTCTTATTTGGCAGGCCCCGATGATATTTACGTCAGCCCCAGCCAGATTCGCCGCTTTAATCTGCATACAGGCGATACCATTGAGGGCAGCGTGCGTGTACCAAAAGACAATGAGCGTTATTTCGCATTGGTTCGGCTGGACAAGATCAACGGCGATGCCCCTGATGTCTGCAAACACAAAATTCTGTTTGAAAACCTCACCCCGCTGTTCCCCAACCGCCAATTTGTACTGGAACGCGACACCCGTGCCGATGAAAATCTCACCAGCCGTGCCATTGATTTAATCGCGCCGATTGGGTTTGGACAGCGTGCCCTTTTGGTTGCGCCGCCCAAAACCGGTAAAACCGTGATGTTGCAAAACATTGCCCACGCCATCACCGCCAATTATCCTGCCGCTGAATTGATTGTACTGTTGATTGACGAACGGCCGGAAGAAGTAACCGACATGATGCGTTCGGTTCGCGGCGAAGTGGTGTCGTCCACTTTTGATGAGCCCGCCACCCGCCATGTTCAGGTAGCCGAAATGGTGATGGAAAAGGCCAAACGTTTGGTTGAACACAAACGCGATGTGGTTATCTTGCTGGACTCAATTACCCGTTTGGCACGTGCTTACAACACCGTGATTCCGAGTTCCGGCAAAGTATTAACCGGCGGCGTTGATGCCAACGCCCTGCACCGCCCGAAACGTTTTTTCGGTGCGGCACGCAACATCGAAGAAGGCGGCTCGCTGACCATTATTGCCACAGCCTTGGTGGAAACCGGTAGCCGCATGGATGATGTCATCTACGAGGAATTCAAAGGCACAGGCAATATGGAATTGCATCTTGACCGCCGCATGGCAGAAAAACGCCTGTTTCCCGCGATTAATATCAACCGCTCCGGTACACGCCGCGAAGAATTGCTGGTATCCAACGAACAACTGCAAAAAATGTGGTTGTTGCGAAAATTCCTGCACCCGATGGACGACATCGAAGCCATGGAATTCTTGCGCGAAAAACTCAAAAATTCTAAAAATAATGCTGATTTTTTTGATTTGATGCGTGGTCGTTAAGAAAAATAAACCTCAGTACATTCATACCACTATTTGCTTTTGTGCAAAAAAAGCAATGTATCAATCTGTTTTTGAAAATTATTAAACCATAAAATCAATTTATCATACATGAAAAAAGCCGGATTATTGAATAATCCGGCTTTTTTATAATGGCTGCAATTAATGAATATTTATTATTCGCTTACTTCAGGTGCAATCGCTTTACTTTCCTGCTGCAAACTGACGGCTCGTGCCGGCACAATCGTCGAAATCGCGTGTTTATACACCATTTGCGTTACCGAAGTATTGCGCAACAGCACGACATACTGGTCGAAAGACTCCACCTGCCCTTGTAATTTAATGCCGTTTACCAAATAAATAGAAACAGGCACATGCTCCTTGCGCAAGGCGTTTAAAAAAGGATCTTGTAACATTTGTCCTTTAGCGGTCATCTTCATACTCCGTTTTTAATTTTCGTGTTTTGTTATGTATTGAGTATTTCTGTTTACCCAACTGCGTTTCGGCAATCGTAGCACATTAACGCGCATTTGTTTTCTTCGCACTTGCTTTATTTTTACGCTTTACTTGCTTTTTCACTTGCTTATGTTCTTCGCGCTTGGCAATGCGGTTGCTCAAAGTTACCCTGCGCAGCGGTTTTTTGGGTTTGGTGTCGGTTTCTTCATACGGATTTTCACCCACATTATACTGAATGCGTAGCGGCGTTCCCTGAAGGTTAAACGCTTTGCGGAATGTTTGTGTTAAATAGCGGGTGTATGCATCAGAAATATGCTGCAAAGCGTTGCCGTGAATAACAATAATCGGCGGATTCATGCCTCCTTGGTGGGCATAACGCATTTTCGGGCGCACCAAGCCGGCACGCGGCGGTTGCTGCCGCTCCACCGCACTTTGCAGCACCCGCGTGATTTTGGGTGTGGACATTTTGGTCATCGCGGCATCATAAGCTGCCTGAATGGAATCAAATAAGCCGTCTATCCCTCGTCCATGCAACGCCGATACATAATGAAACCGAGCAAATTCCAAGAAATACAGCTTTCGGGCAATATCACGCTTTATTTGCTCTTTACGTTCTTCGCTGATGTTATCCCACTTATTCACCGCCACGACCAATGCCCGCCCAGCTTCCAAGGCAAAACCCGCAATGGTGGCATCTTGATCGGCAATGTCTTGCTGTGCATCCAGCACCAACACCGCCACATTGGCGGCTTCCACCGCTTGCATGGCTTTAATCACCGAGAATTTTTCAACGGCTTCGTCCACTTTGCCTCGGCGGCGCACACCTGCGGTATCGATGATGGTAAACGGTTTACCGCCGCGCTCAAAATCAATGTGGATGCTGTCGCGGGTGGTTCCCGCCATATCAAATGTAATAACTCTTTCTTCACCCAAGATGGTATTGACCAAAGTGGATTTGCCCACATTCGGACGGCCAATCACCGCAAACACAGGGTGCTTTTCAACGCGTTCTTCTTCTGCCGCATCAGGGAAATGCGCCAATACGATTTCGATTAAATCATAAACACCATCACCGTGCGCACCGGAAATCACCAAAGGTTCGCCCAATGCCAATTCATAAAATTCTGCCGCCAGCACTGCCTGATTACCGCCCTCACCTTTATTAACTGCCAAAAACACCGGACGCGGGCTTTGACGTAAACGGTTGGCAATGATTTTATCCTGCGGCGTGATTCCTGCTCGTGCGTCCACCAAAAACACCACCGCATCGGCTTCATCAATGGCTTGCAAGGTGTGTTTTGCCATTTCATACAAAATGCCGCTGTCCACCACCGGTTCAAAACCACCGGTATCCACTGCCAAATAAGGCTTACTGCCTACGCGTCCATGTCCGTAATGACGGTCACGGGTCAGCCCTGGCAAATCCGCCACCAGTGCATCACGGCTGCGGGTTAAACGATTAAACAAGGTGGATTTACCCACATTGGGGCGGCCAACTAAGGCAATGGTTGGTTTCATATTATTTTGTGTCTTTCAGGCAGCCTGCTTCAGGCTGCTTTTAATCATTCATTTAATGCGTGTTTCGCTTTTGTAATGCAGCCGCTGCCGCTTCAAAATCAGAAAAATGATGTTTTTCACCATTGATGTCTTGATAAGTTTCATGCCCTTTGCCGGCAATCAACACCACATCAGATACGCCGGCGTGTTCAACGGCGTATTCTATGGCAAGCTGACGATCAGCTTCTACCAAAACAGGATTGGGCACAGCAGGCAAAATATCGGCAATGATTTGCAGAGGTTCTTCGCGGCGCGGATTATCGCTGGTGATAACAACACAGTCTGCACTTGATACTGCTGCCGCACCCATCAGCGGCCGTTTGCCTCGGTCGCGATTGCCGCCGCAGCCGAAAACGCACCACAGTTTTGCACCTTTCGGTTTGATTTCCTGCAAGGTGGATAAAGCCTTTTCGAGCGCATCAGGGGTATGTGCATAATCCACCACAATTAAAGGCTGATTATCACCCATGAGGCAGTCCATGCGTCCGGTAGCCGGGTGAATTTGTGCCAAGGCAATCAACACTTCAGGCAGCCCAAAACCTTCAGCACACAACACACCCACGCAAGCGGCTAAGTTTTGCGCATTAAACCTGCCCAAAAGATGCGTTTTTACTTCACCTTCGCCCCAAGGCGTGGTCAAACCAATATTCATACCGCTGGCGGCTGCCTGAAAATGGCTGATACAAATATCCGCATCTTCGGCAAATCCGTAACTCAATACCGTTAATTCCGAATATTGGCTGCGCAAATGTGCCGCCAGCTGCCGCCCGAATGGATCATCAATATTGATGACGGCATGACGCAAACCCTGCCAGCTGAATAATTTGGCTTTACTTTCACCATAACTGGCCATGTCGCCGTGGTAATCCAAATGATCGCGGGTAAGATTGGTGAACACGGCGGTTTTAAACGGCACACCAATGACACGATGTTGTTCCAAGCCATGACTGGACACCTCCATTGCCACGGCTTTTGCACCCTCACACACAAACCGCATCAGCCACGACTGCACGGAAACCGCATCTAATGTTGTGTGGGTACTGCTTTGCAGATGCTGCCAATAGCCGTTGCCCACCGTTCCCATGATGCCACAGCGTTTGCCCAATAAGTCGGCAGCCTGAGCCAACCACTGGCTGACTGAGGTTTTGCCGTTGGTGCCGGTGATGCCCCATACGCTCAATTGTTTGCCGGGTATGCCATAACACGCTGCCGCCAGCAAACCGACTTGTTTACTCAAATTCGGCACGCCCAAATTCGGCACATTCCATTCAGCCTGCCACACAAAACCGCCGTCACTGTCCCAGAACACAAAGGCTGCCCCGCGCGAAACAGCATCAGCAATATAGCCGCGTCCATCGGTATATTCACCCTGACATGCCACAAAAACATTACCACGCTCTATTCGTCGGCTGTCTGCGTGTAAACGCCGTCCGACAATTTGATCGTAAATATCGGCAGGTAACTCAAAATTCGGCAGCGGGTATGATTGGGGGAACATAATGTTTTCTCAAACAAAAAGGCTCTCAGGCTGCCTGAAACACGCCAATTGTGATGTGCATTAACGGCTGCCTGTCTGTTTTGACGGATTATTTTTCAGCTGGGTTGATTTGCTGTTTCCATGCTTACTTGAAAATCAATTTGCATTCAACAGCAAATCAGCACTCAACACACAGGAATGACAAAATTTTTCATTCCGCCTGATTGAATGCCGATTATTCTGTTTACTCATTATTCAGGTGTGTATTCTACCTGTTTTTTGAAGAACTTTCGTGAAAATACAAAATAGCATTATCGTTGCGCCAATACGCGCGATTTATTGGCAGCTGGCATATCCGGCAACACACCTAAAAGATTCAAGCTGCCTGCCATCACATTCTTGAACACGGGACCGGACACCACACCGGCGTAATAACCATTGGCACTGGGTTCATCAATATTCACCGCCACAATAACACGCGGATTATCCGCCGGCGCGAAACCCACAAATGTTGCCATGTGTTTATTTTCGGCATATTGTCCATTGACTAATTTACGCGCCGTGCCGGTTTTACCCGCTACTTTAAAGCCGGATATTGCGCCTTGTGTTCCCGTACCGCCTCGTTCGGTTACCGCTGCCAGCATTTTTCGCATCTGCCGCGCGGTTTCTTCTTGAGTTATCGGTTCACCTTTTGGGATATTGTCCAGCTTCACAAAACTCACCGGCAATAATCTGCCGTCATTAGTAAAAATAGTATAAGCCCGCGCCAATTGCAATAAGCTGGCTTGTACGCCGTAACCATACGACATGGTTGCCTGATCAATCGGCCTCCATTGATGCCAATCACGCAATTTTCCTCGTGTTTCTCCCGGAAAATCTGACTTTATGGATTCACCAAAACCAACCGCTCGGTAAAATTGATGCATTTGCTCCGGACGAAACAGCGCAGACAATTTACTCGTGCCGACATTAGATGATTTTTGAATCACACCGCTCACATCTAAAGAAGCATAATCATGCGTATCACTAATGCGTTTGCTGCCAATAAAATACGGGCGCGTATCCAAGCGGGTTTGCGGAAAAACCTTGCCTGAATCCAAGGCTTTGGCAACGGCAAACGGTTTCATCACACTGCCCAGCTCAAACTGGTCGGTTAATGCACGGTTTCGGCGGCTTTCGCCATCGCTGTTGTTTAGCTGATTGGGGTTATATGTCGGCGCGTTTACCAATGCCAACACCTCGCCCGTTTTGGCATCTAATACCACCACACTACCCGCCTTGGCTTGATAATGCGCCATCGCTTTGTTCAATTCAGCATAAGCCAAAGATTGAATGCGCTGGTCCAAAGATAAAAACAAATCACTGCCGTTTTGCGGCGCACGGTTGTGAACCGAGTTCAAGCTGTCAACAACATTGCCTCTGTTGTCGCGCAAAATTGCTTTCACACCATCTTGCCCATGCAGGGTATTTTCGTAGGCCGATTCCAAGCCCTCTTGCCCCACCCCGTCAATATTGGTAAAACCGATTACGTGAGCAAATACCTCACCGCTCAGATAGTGCCGTTTACTCTCTTTCTCAAAAGCCAAGCCCGGGATATTCAATGCCTCTATTTGACGGCGGGTTTCAATCGGCAACTGCCGTTTCAGACTCACATATGCTTTATTTTTCTGGCTTAAGCGGTCACGCAAAGTATCGGTCGGTACACCAATCAATGCCGACAATTGAGCCAACCGCTTATCATCAGGCAATTGAGTTATTTGTTCAGGATTGGCATACAAGGTATCCACGGGCACACTAATCGCCAAATCTTCTCCATTGCGATCATGGATAGCACCGCGCGCTGCCATCAGCGAAATGGTACGCATCACCCGATTATTACTCTCTGCCGCCAGCTTGGGGTGCTCAACAACTTGTAAATAAGAACCTTGTATCAGCAAAGCAGTAAACAGCAACACCAAAAACAGCAGCACCCATTTAATGCGATGGTTTTCCGGCGATATGGCTGGTTTTGGCCTTTCAGACAGCATTTGCGGCTTATAGTCGTTTTTGATTAACATGGCATTAAAACCTGTTGTTTCTTTCTTCGTGTCCGTTTAACGAGCAATCATTATGACTGCCAACATATTTACAACCATTTGAAGTAATTGATAATTGGGATTATCTTCCCAAGACTGCATCAATGATTCGCGTTTCACCCAACCCGGGCAAATGCAACTGCTGCTTGGCGGCATTCGCTTGAATCAAATGCGATTCAGACAATTGTGCTTGCGCCAACTTCAAACGATTAAAATCTTCGTTCAGCAACACTTCTTTTCTCTGCTCTTTTAACAATTGCACATAGGCCTGACTCAAATCAGAGCGCATATGAACCATTGCAAAGCCGGAAACCAACGTTAAAACATACAGTGCCAAATTCAATTTACCCATAAAACACCCCCTCTGTCCGCTCCGCCGTCCGCAGTACTGCGGAACGGGCACGCGGATTGCCCTCAATTTCTGCCGATGTTGCCCGCACGGCTTTGCCGACTAAGCGCAAAGGCGGCTGCTCGCGATCGGCTTCTTTCACTGCTGCCCAGCGTGGTAAAGGCGCGGGCGTGCTGTGTTGACGCATAAACTGTTTGACAATGCGATCTTCTAAAGAATGAAATGCAATCACCACTAACCGTCCGCCTACTTTCAGGCAGCCTGCGGCTTGCGGCAGCACCGCGCTGATTTCTTCCAATTCACGGTTAATAAAAATACGAATGGCTTGGAAAGTACGTGTTGCCGGATCTTGTCCGCGTTCGCGGGTTTTTACATTTCTTGCCGCCAAACGTGCTAATTGTGCAGTGGTGGTCAATGGTGTAACGCTGCGCTCGGCAACAATCGCCCGTGCAATTTGACGGCTAAACCGTTCCTCACCGTAATTTTTAATCACTTCTTGTATGTCTGCTTCATCGGCACTGTTTAACCACTCTTTTGCCGACATGCCGCGTGTGGTATCCATACGCATATCTAAAGGCGCATCAAACCGAAAACTGAAACCGCGATCAGCCTCATCGATTTGCGGTGATGACACACCCAAATCAAACAATGATCCGTCTATTTTTTCGATATTGCGTTGTGCCAATGCGGATTGCAGCTGCGCAAAACCATCGTGTATCACCGTTACGCGTTTATCTTGTGCTGCCAACTCATTTGCCGCCGCAATCGCTTGCGGGTCTTTATCGAATACCAGCAGACGCCCTGCCGCACCCAATTGAGTCAAAATCAAGCGCGAATGCCCGCCGCGCCCGAATGTACCGTCCACATAAACGCCGTCGGCATAAATATTCAACGCGGCAACCGCCTCATGCAGCAATACGGTGATGTGTTGGTATGTTTGTTTGGCTTCACTCATAGTTGTAATTGGGTTTTACTCAATTCAGCGGCAAGCATATCTTCGTCCATATCCAAAGCAGCATTGTTTTGCTCTTCCCAACATGCTCTGCCCCACACTTCCAAACGGTTGGAACGCCCAACCACATACACTTCTTTATCAAACGCCATCAATCGGCGCAGATTCGGCGACAACAACACCCGCCCCGCACTGTCTAATTCCACGGTATCGGCATTGTGCAGCAATAAATTTTGATACGCCTGCAACACCTTATTGCCTGCTGTAGGTAATGCCAAAAGCTGCGATTCAACTGTTCTCCATTGTGTTTCCGGATACAGCAATAAATGCGTGCGCCGCTCCAAAGTAGCGACCAAAACCGAAGAATAATGGCGCGCCAACAGATCGCGGAATTTGGCGGGAATTGCCAAACGCCCCTTGCTGTCAATGCTTAATTCATACGCGCCGCCAAACATGTTTCAGCCTTATGTTTCGTCAATCCAAAACCACACGGTGTCAAATATACCCCACTTCTCGATACTTTTCGACACTTTATAACACTTTGCCCCACTATAAATGAACAAACCGTTTTAAGTCAATGTTAATTAAATAGTTTAAGTAAGTAATAATTTTTTAAGCAGCAGATAAAACTCAGGCTGCCTGAATTTTCAGGCAGCCTGAGTACCGCAAAACCGCATCACAAAAATCAACCAAACACTTGTCTTTTCTTATCGGCAGCCGCAGATGCACGGTTGGTAAAAACCTGTTATTGTGCATACTGAACACACCATATATTTTTATTTACAGCAAAATTTCTATGAACAACACCCCTTTTATCCGCAGCACCCGCGCCAACAACGCCATGCGTGAAGTGCGCATCACACCCAACTTCCTCCCCCACGCAGACGGTTCTTGCCTCATAGAATTCGGCAACACCAAAGTGATTTGTACCGCCAGCATTGACCCGAATGTGCCGCCATTTTTACGCGGCAAAAATCAAGGTTGGATAACGGCAGAATACGGTATGTTGCCTGCCGCCACCGCCACTCGAACACGCCGTGAAGCCGCCGCAGGGAAACAAGGCGGGCGCACCCAAGAAATCCAACGCTTAATCGGCCGCTCTTTACGTGCGGTAACCGACCTGACACTATTGGGTGAACGGCAAATTCTGATTGACTGCGATGTTATTCAGGCTGACGGCGGCACACGCACAGCAGCAATCACCGGTGCATTTATTGCCTTAAAAATGGCAATTATGCGATTGACTGAACAAAAAGTGATACCAACCAATCCCACTCGCGAAGCACTTGCCGCCGTATCTGTGGGTGTGGTCGGCGGTATGCCGTTACTTGATTTAGACTACCCCGAAGATTCCGGCTGTGATTGTGATGTCAATATTGTTATGACCGCTTCGGGCAAGCTGATTGAAATTCAAGGAACGGCGGAGGGCGCACCATTTGACTTAAACACTTTGCAGCAATTGATTGATTTGGCAAAAAAAGGCATTCAAGAATTACTGATTAAACAACAGGAAATTTTGAATACATAACAAATACGCTTCAGCAATGAATAAACCGCCTGATTGTTTATTAAAAAGCTTCGGTGAATTGTTAAAACAAATCAAGGCAATTGAAATAGTAATGTGAGCGATTGTACTGAATAGGCAAATCAGCTTAAACTATTTGGTATAACTACGGCATATTCAACAGTTCATTAACGCAACCTACATCTACATCTGTGGCTGCCTGAAAATCAATACGCCGGCAACGGCTGGGTAAAACACAAAACAAACCTGCCGCAATACAATCAATAACAATATCAAATATCTTATGATAAAACCCACAATAAAAATATCAAACAGGACACAACCATGAATCTGACCAGACGCCAGTTTTTCAAAGTAACGGCAGCGGGCGCGGGTGCGACTTCGCTGGCAGTGCTGGGGGCTTTACCCGCCAATGCGTGGGCGGAAGTTCGGCAATATAAATTAACGCGTGCCATTGAAGCGCGTAATAATTGTACTTACTGCTCCGTTGGCTGCGGCACGCTGATTTACAGTCTGGGCGATGGTGCGCGAAACGCCAAACGCAAAATCTTCCACATTGAGGGCGACCCCGATCATCCTGTCAGCCGCGGCAGTTTATGCCCCAAAGGCGCGTCTTTGATTGATTTTGTCAATAGCCCAAACCGTGTGTTGTTTCCTGAAGTGCGCGAAGCAGGCAGCAATGAATGGAAGCAAATCAGCTGGCACGAAGCATTCGACCGCATTGCACGCTTACTCAAAGACGAACGCGATGCCAATTTAAAAGAGAAAAACGCCGACGGAATACCGATTAATCGCTTGGAAAGTGTCGGTTTATTGTGTGCCTCCGCCAGTTCTAATGAGACCGGTATTCTCACCCAAAAATTCATGCGATCCTTGGGTCTGGTGGGCACAGACTCCCAAGCACGGGTGTGTCATGGTCCCACTGTATCCGCCTTGGCGTCCACATTCGGGCGCGGGGCGATGACCAACACTTTTGTTGATATTCAAAATTCAGATTTCATTTTAATCATGGGCGGCAACGCCGCCGAAGCACACCCTGTCGGCTTTAAATGGGTGATTGAAGCCAAAAAGCGCAATGGTACAAAATTGATTGTGTGCGACCCGCGCTTTAATCGATCCGCTGCCGTTGCCGATCATTATTTACCGATACGATCAGGTACGGATATTGCCTTTTTAGGCGCAGTTATCAATTGGTTATTGGCAAACGATAAAGTTCAATGGGACTACGTTAAAAACTACACCAATGCCAGTTTTATTGTGTCTGAAGGCTTTGGTTTTCATGACGGTTTATTCTCCGGCCATGCCGACTACCAAAGCGATCGTGAAACCACACAAAGCGGCTACGACAACAGCACTTGGGTGTATGAACTCGACGGCAACGGGCACGCCAAAATTGATGAAACCTTGCAGCATCCGCGCTGTGTGTGGCAAATGATGAAGCAACATTACGCCCAATACACACCGGAAATGATGACCAAAATTACCGGTACACCCATTGAAGACTTCTTAAAAGTATGTGAAGCCTTGGGTGCAACATCTGCCAAAGACAAAGCGGGTACAATTTTATACGCCTTAGGTTGGACACAACACACTTACGGTGCGCAAAACATTCGCACCATGGCAATGATTCAATTGATTTTAGGCAATATTGGTGTCGCGGGCGGAGGCGTAAACGCCTTACGCGGACACTCCAATATTCAAGGTCTGTCTGATTTAGGCTTATTGTCCACCAGCCTGCCGGGTTACTTATCTTTGCCCAACGAAAAAGCGCATCCCACTTTTGAAGATTATTTGGCAAAACAAACGCCGAAAGCCCTGCGCCCAAACCAATTGAACTACTGGAGCAATACGCCCAAATTCATGGTGAGCCTGCTCAAATGGTTCTTCGGTGATGCAGCAACCAAGGAAAACAACTGGGGCTACGATTGGCTGCCCAAATGGGACAAAATGTACGACGTGCTGCAAATGGTGGAAATGATGTACCAAGGGCAAATGAATGGCTTATTGGTGCAAGGCTTTAATGCCATGGGATCATTTCCCGATTCCAACCGTGTAACAGAAGCCTTTGCCAAACTGAAATGGTTGGTGGTTATGGATCCGCTGGATACCGAAACCGCTACTTTCTGGCAAAATCATGGCGATGCCCACGATGTTGATCCCAAACAAATCCAAACCACGGTATTCCGTTTGCCAACCCCCTGCTTTGCCGAAGAAGCAGGTTCAATTGTTAATTCTTCACGCTGGCTGCAATGGCACTGGGCGGGTGCAGAACCACCGGGCGAAGCCCTGCCTGATTTGGAAATCATGGCAGAATTAATGTTGCGGCTGAAAGACTTGTATGCCAAAGAAGGCGGCAAATCACCCGAACCTATTCTGAATTTGGATTGGCAATATAAGAACCCTCATTCACCGCAGCCGGAAGAAACCGGCAAAGAATCCAATGGCTGGGCATTGGCAGACATCAAAGACGACAAAGGCAATGTCATTGTTGCCAAAGGTCAGCAATTGGACGCATTCTCACAATTAAAAGACGACGGCAGCACCGCTTGCGCCTGTTGGATTTTTGCTGGTTCATGGACAAAAAATGGCAACCAAATGGCACGCCGCGATAACACCGACAGCGGCTTGGGCAACACCCCAAATTGGGCGTGGGCTTGGCCGGCAAATCGGCGGGTATTGTACAACCGTGCCTCTTGCGACCCGCAAGGCAAGCCTTGGAATCCACACCGAGTCTTGATTAAATGGGACGGCAAAAAATGGACAGGCGCAGACGTTGCTGACTTCAAAGCCGATGAAGCACCGGGCAGCGGTATGAATCCGTTTATCATGGCAGAAGAAGGTGTCGGCCGTTTATTCTGCACTCAAAAAATGGTGGACGGTCCTTTCCCCACTTTCTATGAGCCCATGGAAACGCCTGTCGGCAAAAATTTAATGTATCCGAAAGTATTGAATTCACCTGCTGTACGCCTGTTCGACAGCGTGAAAAGTCGTTTGGGTAAAAAAGAGCAATTCCCTTACGTTGGTACTACTTATCGGCTCACCGAACACTTCCAATTTTGGACGAAATCAGTGAAATTGCTGATGATCGCTCAGCCGGAGCAATTCATTGAAATCAGCGAAGAATTGGCAAAAGAAAAAGGCATTGCCAAAGGTGATTGGGTGAAAATCAGCACCATACGCGGCGCAGTTCAAGCCAAAGCAGTGGTAACCAAGCGTGTCAAACCCTTGCAAATTGACGGCAAAACCGTGCATCAAGTGGGCATTCCCTTGCACGGCGGCTGGGTGAACGTGAGCGGCAGAAAGCAATACCTCATCAATACACTCACCCCGTTTGTCGGCGATTGCAACACACAAACACCTGAATACAAAACCTTTTTGTGCAACATCGAAAAAGCGTAAGGAGCGGAAAAAATGGCTTTACAATCATTAGACATTAAACGCCGCTCAGCCACCAGCGGCATGACCCCGCCGCCCAAGGCGCGGCAGCCCATTGAAGTGGCAAAACTGATTGATGTATCTACCTGTATCGGCTGCAAATCCTGCCAAGTCGCTTGTTCAGAGTGGAACGATATTCGTGATAAAGTCGGTGAAAACATTGGCGTGTATGACAACCCAATTGATTTAACCGCCGACAGCTGGACAGTAATGCGTTTTTCCGAAACCGAAGAAAACGGCAAACTGGAATGGTTAATCCGCAAAGACGGCTGTATGCACTGCAGCGATCCCGGCTGCCTGAAAGCCTGCCCATCGCCCGGTGCAATTATTCAATACGAAAACGGAATTGTTGATTTTCATCAAGAAAATTGTATCGGCTGCGGCTATTGTGTTTCCGGCTGCCCGTTTAATATCCCGCGTATTTCCAAAAAAGACAACCGCGCTTACAAATGCACTTTGTGCTCAGACCGAGTGGCCGTTGGTCAAGAACCTGCTTGCGCCAAATCCTGCCCTACCGGTGCAATTCAGTTTGGCAGCAAAGAAGCCATGAAACAGGTTGCCGCCGAGCGCGTTGCCGAATTGAACACACGAGGCTTTGCCAACGCAGGGCTCTACGATCCGCAAGGCGTGGGCGGCACACACGTTATGTATGTTTTGCACCATGCTGATAAACCGCAGCTTTATCACGGGCTGCCTGAAAATCCTTCAATCAGCCCCACCGTGCGTTTGTGGAAAGGCATACTGAAACCGCTGGCAACAATCGGCATTGCCGCAGCTGGATTCATCGGCTGGCTGCACTACATCACTGTCGGTCCTAACCGCGCCGACGAAGAAGAAACACCTGTTATCGGTAAAGACGGCGATACTTTACCGGGCAAGGAGGAAGCATAATGAAACAACAACCTCTGTTACAACGCTATAAACGCGCCGAACGGATTAATCACTGGGTAGTGGCGGGCTGCTTTGTTCTGCTGGCAATATCAGGCTTAGGCTTTTTTTACTCATCCTTCTTCTGGCTGACCAACATCTTCGGATCACCACAGCTGGCGCGGATTTTTCATCCGTTTATCGGCATCGTGATGTTTATCGGCTTTTTTATCCTGTTTCTCCGCTATTGGCGGCATAATTTCTTGGATAAAGAAGACGTGAGATGGCTGAAATCGGTCAAAACCATTTTAAAAGGACATGAAGTCGGCGACATCGGCAAATACAACGGCGGTCAAAAAGCCATGTTCTGGCTGATGAGTGCGTGTGTGGCATTATTGTTTATCTCCGGCATCATCATATGGCGGCCTTATTTCGCGCCCTTATTCCCAATTCCGCTGATCCGAATCGCGCTTTTAGTACACTGCTGCGCTGCCGTGGTTTTAATTTCCGGCATCATCATTCACGTTTATGCCGCCATTTGGGTTAAAGGCACGATTCCTTCTATGGTTGAAGGTGTAGTCAGCCAAGAGTGGGCAAAAAAACACCACCCACGCTGGTATCGGGAAATGATGGAAAAACACCGGCGGCAGGAACAAGGCGAAAAAGAGACATCGTAAAGCTCTTTTAAAGCTGTGCTGTTAAATCAAATGATTTACAAGGACTGAATTTTGTATTGCACAAGATTTCAGTCCTTTTTATTTAATCAATCAAAGAAAACAGTACGCACCGTTATCCCAATCAATCAATATTGAATACTCTGATTTGCAAAAAACCAGATATTTTTGCTCTTTATACTGTGGATTAAAGTGCCGCATTCACAGATGATTTTCAAACAACCCAATGCTTTCCAAGCAGCCTTTTAAACCACACAATATTCAGGCTGCCTGAAAATCCAAGTCAAAATCCATTCAGCATTTTTCGTTATAAACAAACAAAAAAACAGTATTTAGTTTCCATAATCATCCGTGTTACATTGCTTCACCGAAATTAACAACCGGAGCAAAACATGAAAACGAAATCACTGTGGCTGGCTTTGCCTTTAATCTTGGCATTGGCATCTTGCGGTCAAAATACTGACCAATCAAATAATGCTTCTAATGCTTCCGATGAAGCAGCAAGCAAACCTGTAAAAAGCGAAGTATCTATTTTGAATGTGTCCTACGACCCCACGCGTGAGCTTTATCAGCAATACAATCCGATTTTCCAACAATATTGGAAACAGAAAACCGGACAAGACTTAACCATTCAACAATCCAACGGCGGCTCCGGCAAACAAGCATTGGCTGTACAAAACGGCTTGAAAGCCGATGTCGTAACACTGGCATTGGCAGGCGATATTGATGCGCTAAACGACGGCAGTAAACAATTGATTAACCCTGGCTGGCAAAAAACACTGCCGGACAACAGCACACCCTATACCTCGACCATTGTCTTTTTGGTGCGCAAAGGCAATCCGAAAAACATCAAAGACTGGAACGATTTAACCAAGGGCAACGTAGAAATTATTACCCCGAATCCAAAAACCTCCGGCGGTGCACGCTGGAATTTCTTGGCAGCATGGGCATATGCCAAACACTTGCCGGGCGGCAGTGACGAAACCGCGAAAAAATTTGTGGCTGACATTTACAACCGCGTATCGGTAATGGATACCGGAGCACGCGGTTCTACCATTTCTTTTACTCAGCGCGGCTTGGGTGATGTGCTTTTGGCTTGGGAAAATGAAGCCTATTTGGCGGTTAAAGAAGCCGGCGACCAATTTGAGATTCTTACGCCTTCTTTGTCTATTTTGTGCGAGCCGCCGGTAGCCGTTGTGGATTCAGTGGCAGATGCCAAAGGCACACGTGAAGCAGCTACCGAATACCTCAAATATTTGTACACAGAAGATGCTCAGCGCATCATCGCCAAAAATTTCTATCGTCCGACTAACCCTGCCGTGCAGGCTGAATTCAAAGACCAGTTCCCGCCGCTGAATTTAGTCACCATAGACAAAGAGTTTGGCGGTTGGAAGCAAGCACAACAGCATTTCTTTGCAGACGGTGGTGTCTTCGATCAAATCTACAGTAAAAAATAATCGATACAATTCGGGGCAGCCAACACATTGACTGCCCCATCTTGTTTTCAGGCTGCCTGAAATCTTTGTTTTATCTACTCGGATAACGCTTTACAACAATCCATTGACCAACTGCTGATTCTTGCTCGTATTACTTGCGCAGTAAAATCTTAAGCAATCTCATGCAACACAATCCAATAAATTAATGGTTTACACCTCTATCTACTACGGACATAACCGGAGGAATGCAATATGCAAAAAAGCCGTTTGCATTGGGATAAACAGAATAGATTAATAAAGCTCTTCGTTGCCAACACAACGCCGCAAACAGCTGCTGTTTTGGCTGAAGTTCAAGCCGCTACCGCCGCGCTGTATTTCAATAAATTACGCCACCTAATTTATCAATATGGTGCCGAACCGGGTTTTTTGGAAAGCAACGCACACATAACAGAAATTCTCCGGCAACACCCTGCATTGGCTACATTTCACGGCCATTTAGTGGGTTTTGGCCTAACCATCAAACAAGGTAAAGTATTATTGACATTGTGCCAACACCGCTCCGGCACACACTGGGTGCCATTAATACGCGGCAAAATCATACCACACGGTTTGGTGGCTGCAATTTTTGATGGGAAGCAACGCAATTGGAATGCAGAATCTTTTCAATACTACCCGCTGAATTTCTCTGAAGTGCCGCCACTAGATAGTACCGGTACTGAAAAATTGGCAGTGTTTTGGCAATCAGCAATACATCACCTCAACAGATTGCAACCCATACACAAAGAACATTTTTATTTACATTTAAAAGAATGTGAATGGCGTTTTAATTACCCTAGCACCACACAACAATGGCAGGAAATTCATCGGCTGGCTCAACGTCATCTGGCTTAATGCCCCAATGAAATTCATCATACTTTATATATGCTATATTTTCCCTGCACATACAAAAAAAACCGGCAGGGCAAATCACCCAACCGACAACATAAGGAATCAATGTTCGCTTAAATATAGCTAAATAACTTTATTTTTCATTATTCAGAGTAGGTTGCAATCATAATAACTTTTTTAAAAACACAATATTAAATATTAAAACCTATGCTGGAATAATGGATTTTTTATTTATTCGGTCATATGTATTAAATAGAAAAACCCACATCGTACCTCGGCAAATGCAAAATCCTATCCAAAATCATCTGTTCCAATGGCGCAGTTTCAGTAACAACATTGATACGCGGGTGCGGCAACCGAATAGGCACATCTAAATCAATTTTACCGCCCTCAATCAACAAGACGCGATTGGCTGTCAATACCGCTTCACTAACATCATGCGTTACCAAAATCACGGTAAACCGGTGTTGCTGCCACAAACGAACAATCAATTGCTGCATTTCCAAACGCGTGAGCGCATCCAGCGCACCCAGCGGTTCGTCCAGCAACAACAATTGAGGACGATGGATTAAAGCCCGTGCCAATGCCACACGCTGACGCTGTCCGCCAGACAATGCCGACGGCCAATCATGGGCACGATCAGCTAAGCCCACCTCTGCCAACACCTGCAATGCCCGCTCCCGCCAATGACCGCTCAAACCGAAACCCACGTTTCCCAATACTGTTTTCCACGGCAGCAAACGGGCTTCCTGAAACATCAGCCGAGTACGGCTTTGCAAATCCGCAGCAGTCAATTCATCAGACATCAACACACCATCACTGAAGTCGTCCAACTGAGCCAATAGCCGCAATAGCGTGCTTTTACCGCAACCGCTGCGCCCAACCACCGCAATGAATTCACCGGCGGCAATATCCAGATCCAAGTCATGAATCACTGTTCGCGTACCAAATTTTTTGGCAATCCGCTGCAAACTCAATGGCAATCCGGTTTGTGTCATAAGACATTCCTTTTTTGATAGGCAGGATGCCAACGCAGCCAATGTTGTTCTAATTGACGTGCAATAAAGTCAGCCAAAAAGCCGAGAAAGGCATATACCAAAATGGCAAAAATAATAATATCCACCTGAAAAAACTCACGTGCATGCATGGCTAAGTAGCCAATACCTGACCCTGCAGAAATGGTTTCAGCCACAATCAGTGTGAGCCACATAATGCCCAGAGAAAAGCGCAGACCAACCAAAATGCTGGGCAAAGCACCGGGTAAAATAACTTGCCGGAACAGCGGCCAACCTTGTACACCATAACTTTTTGCCATTTCCAACAAACTTTTATCCACATTACAAATGCCGTGATAAGTATTGAGGTAAATCGGGAAAAATGTACCCAAAGCCACCAAAGAAATTTTGGCGGTTTCATCAATACCAAACCACACAATCACCAAAGGAATTAACGCCAGATGCGGAATATTACGCAGCATTTGCAGCGTATTGTCGAGCAACACACGCAAAGCCGGAATAGTGCCTGTGAGCAACCCTAAACCCAAACCCAATGCACCGCCAATCAATAAACCGACCAGAGCGCGAGCGGCACTCACCGCCAAGTGATGCAGTAACTCACCGCTGACACTGAGGGTATAACCCGCCTGTATTACAGCCCAAGGTGAAGAAATATTATTTAAGTAGGCTTCAGGCAGCCAGTGAAAACTCGCAATCAACTGCCATAGAATCAGCAGCAATAAGGGCAACCACCAACCACCGGTGTGCTGATACAAACCAATAAACTGCACACGCAACCGTGTATTAATGCTCTCTCGCGGTGGCAGATGCGGCGATGTTGATGCCGCCGCAGTCTGCCAGCATTCAGGTACGGTTTGCTCTGAAGTTTTCATATCACATACTCACTTCCTGTTTGAATTGATAATACTGCGGCACTCATTGCCGCAGCATCGGCTCGGCTGCCGTTTTCACTTTTTCATTACACGCATTACAAGCCTATGGTTTCTCTTTTGGTGCGTAAACGGTGCGGCTGCGGAATATCGGTTTGCACCACATCTAATAACGGAAACAGCAATTCAGCCACACGATAAGCTTCTTCCAGATGCGGATAACCTGAAAGCACAAATGAATCAGCACCCAAATCGGCATACTCCTGTATACGCTTCGCCACAGTAACCGGATCGCCCACCAAAGCCGTACCCGCACCACCGCGAACCAAGCCCACACCCGCCCATAAATTGGGACTGACTTCCAGATGATCACGGCTGCCGCCATGCAAAGCCGCCATGCGTTGCTGACCAACAGAATCGGATTTTGCAAATGAGGCTTGTGCTTGCGCGATGGTTTCATCACTCAAATGGCTGATTAACCGATTGGCAGCAGCCCATGCTTCCTCATTGGTTTCACGCACAATCACATGCAAGCGAACACCAAAACGCACAGTACGTCCCTGCTCTGCCGCACGGCGGCGCACATCATCCAATTTTTCTTTCACCCGCTCCGGCGGTTCGCCCCAAGTTAAATACAGATCCACCTGTTCCGCCGCCAATTGATGCGCCGCATCAGATGATCCGCCAAAATAAAGCGGTGGATGCGGCTGCTGAATAGCGGCGTTATCCAAAACAGCGTTGTCCACATGCAAGTGCTTGCCATGAAAAGTAACCACTTCATTATTCAGCAAACGACGCCAAATCTCGGTAAACTCAGCCGCAGATTCATACCGTTCCTCATGATCCAAATACACGCCCTCTGCTGCCAACTCTTCGGGCCGACCGCCGGCAACAAGATTAAACAACACACGTCCATTGGATAAACGATCCAAAGTAGCCGCCTGACGTGCCGCCACAGTGGGAGAAATTACACCCGGGCGCAATGCCACCAAAAACCGCAGCTTGCGGGTGATGCCGATTAACGATGCGGCCACCAAAAACGGATCATCGCAATTGCGCCCGGTGGGAATCAACACACCGCCAAACCCCAAGTTTTCTACTGCCAAAGCCAGTTGGCTTAAATAAGCGTGATCAACTGTGCGTGCAAATTTATCGCTGCCCAGATAGCGGCCTTCACCTTGCGTGGGTAAAAACCAAAAGATATTCAGACTCATAATGCTTTCCTTTACTTTAAAAGATAATGAACGGGTTAAACAAAATTCAAAAGATAATGCTTGGTGTTATTGCGGTGGATTCCACACGATGTCTTTTACTTGTATTGGTTTGGGAATCAATTTTTGCCGGTAAAACGCATCTGCCACTTGCTGCTGCGCCTGTATCGTGTCGGCACTGATATAAGACACACCATAATTGCGCGCCGTTACCGAACTCAGCGCAATTTCAGGTTTCAGCCCGGTGATGTTTTCAATGATTTTGCCGTATTTTTCAGGATTGGCAGTGATGGCTTTATCTGCCTCACCCACCGCACTCACAAACTGTTCCACCAAATCAGGATGGGCTTGAGCAAAATCTTTAGATGCCAAATAAAATCCCGTATTGGGTTTCAGTCCTTCGCCATCGGTCAGCACTCGTGCATTCAATTCTATTTTTACACTCGACAAATACGGCTCCCAAATTGCCCAGGCAGCCACTTGACCGGTTTCAAACGCTGCCCGAGCATCAGCCGGCTGCAAATACTTCGGCTTAATGTCGTCAAACGTTAATTTGTCGCGCTCTAAGGCTTTCAATAAAGTGTAATTGGCACTCGAACCTTTGGTTACCGCCACCGCTTTGCCTTTTAACTCAGATACACTGCGTATCGGTGAATTAGCCGGCACAATAATCGCTTCCGCTTTTGGCGATGGCAGCTCGTTTGCCACATACATCAGCTTGGCTCCTGCCGCTTGTGCAAATATCGGCGGACTGTCCCCGACAGTGCCGAGATCCAGATTGCCGGTATTGAGTGCTTCCAGCATCGGCGGACCGGACGGGAATTCCACCCACTTCACCTGAATACCCTGTTTAGCCCAAACATCTTCTAAATAGCGGACATCACGCAGATACACCAGCGAACCGGATTTCTGCAAACCGATACGTACTTCACTGACCTTGGCTTTTCCCGCCGCTTCATCGCCGGAAGCCGCCGTATCGGTTTCACTGCGGCAAGCACCCAACGTCAATCCGGTCAATGTGATTGCAAGTAATGAATAAATGGATTTAATGCGCATAATGTTCCCTTAAATTAATAATGATGTATTTGATTTAAATAACGTATTCAGGCAACTCAATGTGTTTAATCAAGAGGCGGCAATGAATCGCTTGAGTGAACTGAGCCGCGGCAGCTTCTAACCGTTCGCGTAAGCCCTCATCAAAGCGGGCATCGGCATCACGGTATTCAACTTGTTTATCTTGTACGAATACTCCGGCAATGATTTCCTGCGCCTTCATCGCCGAAAGCACAGGCTTGAGCGCATAATCCAATACCAACAAATGCGCAATGCTGCCTGCGCTGGCAATGGGCAAAACCACCTTATTTTGCAGCGCTTCTTGCGGCAACAAATCCAACATCGTTTTCAGAACACCGGAAAATGATGCTTTGTACACCGGCGTAGCCACCACCAAACCATCTGCCTCTGCCACATCACGCTGAAACTGCTTCACACTGGTCGAATCAAACTGACCCAACAGCAACGCTTCCGGTGCAAAATCATTCACGCCATAACGAATAGTGGCAATACCTTGCCGACGCAGATAATCTTCAATCAAAAACAGCACGGCAGCCGAACGCGACGGACTGCTGGGACTGCCGGTCAATAACACAACAGACATAATGGTTTTCCTCAGCTAAGCAATTGAATGAGAAAGCAGTCTATCAAAGCGCATTTCAAATCAGAAAGAAGAAATGGCGCTTTGCATAGAACAAACCACCATAATTTTCTCAAACACCATTAATATAAATAAATATTTAATATCAATATATTAGACTGCCATTTCAATAGAAATAATAAAGTTATTATCATAACAATATGAATTGATACTGATTGATAAAACAGCTTGATTTGAAATCCTGCTGTTTACAGCAGCCATAAACAAACAACACAGGCTGCCTGAATGCTTTCAGACAGCCTGTGCAACCATAACAAAACCGCTCGTGTACACGACACAAACACCTTGTTTGTGAAAATTACCAAAAACAAAAAGGCTGCCTGAAAATATTTTCAGACAGCCTTTTACATCCCCCTGCTCAAAAAACAACTGCCGTGAATTGGCAGACAAAACAGTAATCAAGCCGGTATTTTGCTTTCGTCCCAAAAATCAACGGCAGCATTCACTACGGGTTTCACAATACCGCTGCGAACGGCAAAATCACCAAAAGATTCTGCGGCTTCGCGCTCGCTTGCCCAAGCCGCAATCCAGGCATCAATTTGGGTTAAGATTTCGTCGGCGGTGATGTTTTCCTTAAAGAGCCGCGGGATACGCGTACCGGCGCGATTGCCGCCCACATACAGGTTATAGCGGCCAATGGCTTTACCGACCATACCGATTTCTGCCAGCATGGCGCGGCCGCAGCCATTGGGACAACCGGTGATGCGCAAAATAATATTATCGTTCTGCAAACCATTTTTTGCCATCATGGCATCAATTTGATCAATGAATTCCGGCAGAAAACGTTCAGACTCAGCCATTGCCAACGGACAAGTGGGGAATGCCACGCATGCCATGCTGTTTTTACGCTGTTCGGTTACCTTGTCATCAATCAAACCGTGTTCACGGGCAATTTTTTCAATTTTGGCTTTATCACGTGCGGATACACCCGCCACAATCAAATTCTGGTTAGCCGTTAAGCGAAAATCGCCTGTGTGAATTTTGGCAATTTCCCGAACACCGGTTTTCAGCGGTTTATTCGGATAGTCAAGCAAGCGGCCATTTTCAATGAATAAGGTAAGATGCCATTTTTTGTCTTCTCCCTCTACCCAACCAATGCGGTCGCCGCGTTCAGTAAACGCATACGGGCGGCTGGCTTGAAATGGCACACCCATGCGTTGTTCCACCTCATTTTTGAACACATCAACGCCGACGCGTTGCAAGGTATAGCGGGTTTTGGCTGCTTTGCGGTTGGTGCGGTCTCCCCAATCACGCTGCGTGGTTACAACTGCCTCGGCACATTTGAGCACATCACTCAGCCCAACAAAGCCAAAGTCATATGCGGTGTTCGGGAAGGTTTTGCGGTTGCCGTGTTCCATTGATAAACCGCCGCCCACCAGCACATTGAAACCCACCAGCTTACCGTTTTCACCGATTGCCACAAAATTCAAATCGTTGGCATGTAAATCCACATCGTTTAACGGCGGAATCACCACAGTGGTTTTGAATTTGCGCGGCAGATAAGTTTTGCCCAATATCGGTTCTGCTTTATCGGCAATTTCTTTGGTTTGCGGCGCAGTCAATTCCGTTGAAAATACTTTTTCACCGTCCAGCCAAATATCTGCATAAGCCGTGGTTTTCGGCAATAAATGCTCAGAAATGGCTTTTGCCCATTCATACGCTTCACGATGCAGACTGCTTTCAATCGGGTTACTGGTGCACAGCACATTGCGGTTGACATCACCTGCGGTGGCAATGGAATCCAAACCCAGCTGATGCAGCCATTGGTGCATGGGTTTGATATTATTTTTGAGTACACCGTGAAACTGAAAAGTTTGGCGTGTGGTCAGCCGAATGCTGCCGTACAGGGTGTGTTCGGCAGCAAATTCATCAATCCCGAGCCATTGCTTGGGGCTGATGATGCCCCCGGACAAACGGCAGCGTAACATGACATTTTTCAAAGGCTCCAGCTTTTGTTCCGCGCGTTCGGCGCGAATATCGCGGTCGTCTTGCTCATACATACCGTGAAACCGTATAAGCTGAAAATTATCACCGTTAAATCCACCGGTAAGCCCGTCTTTTAAATCTTGAGCGATACTGCCATGCAAATAATCGCTTTGATCTTTCAGGCGTTCATTGTCGGTCAACGGCGCATCGGGTAATTTGGCGCGCGGATCAGATTTCATGCTGTTGATTCCTTTAAATTGTGTTTTTGCATATTGAGATTAAGCGCAATTCTGTTATCAGAATAATTAGATACGGTAAAAATGCTTGGCTGCATCAAAATAGATTTTGATTATGTTATCCACACAGGCTGCCTGAAACATTTCAGACAGCCCGTTCAGATAACATTTGGATAACAATGCTGTTTAATAAACATCACGCTGATAGCGTTTATTTTCACGAAGCTCATTTAAATAATCATCGGCATCATCGATACTTAATTTACCCTGCTCGGCAATGATACCAAGCAAAGCCAGCTCAACATCGCGCGCCATTTTGGCAGCATCGCCGCACACATACACATGCGCACCGCGCTGCAACCATGCCCACACTTCAGCCGCTTCTTCGTGCAATTTATGCTGCACATACACTTTTTCGCTGCCCTCACGGCTCCATGCAAAATTGTATTTATTCAGCAAACCGTTTTTACGGTATTGCTGCCATTCAGTCTGATACAGAAAATCATCGGTAAATTTCTGATTACCGAATATCAGCCAATTTTCGCCGCTGTCGCCATTGGCTTCGCGCTGCTGCATAAAAGCACGGAACGGCGCAATACCCGTGCCCGCACCAATCATAATGATTGGTGTACCGCCATTTTCAGGCAGCCTGAAATGGTTGTTTTCCTCAATAAATACACGCACAGCACCGCCTTCTTCCAAACGCTCGCCCAGATAACCCGAAGCACCGCCAGTATGGATTTTGCCATGATGTTCAAAGCGCACCACGCCCACAGTAATGTGAACTTCCTCGCCCACTTCTTCCTGTGATGACGCAATAGAATACAAACGCGGCGTCAGCGAGCGGAATAAATCATGCAAATCCTGAGCCGCCAACACATGCGGATAAGCGGCAAATACGCCCATCGGCGGGGTATTTGTAACGTAATCGTTCAATTTGGCGGCATCGGCGGCCATTTCGCGTAAATCATTCTGAGCGACCCACTGCGCATAGGTTTTCACCAATGCAGGGGTGTTTTGGGTGATGTCCAAATAATTCAGCAATGCGGTTTCGATACTGACTTCTTTGCCATTAACCAAACGCACGGGCGCATCTTTAGCCACTTGCGTGTGTTGCAAAATTTCGGCAACCAATATCGGATTGTTTTGATAATACACACCCAAAGCATCACCCGGTTTGTATCGGATACCGGAGCCGGTCAAGTCAATTTCAATGTGTTCTACGTCCTTAGCGGCATAACGCGAAGTGATTTTTTGACGTATGTTCAAAGAAGCAGAAAACGGGGTTTCTTTGCTAAACACCTGTGCGGGTGCGGCAACGGCAGCATTGGCAACGGCAACCGCCGCATCACCACCTTGATGAACCAAAGCCGCCACTTCTGCGGTAATTTTATCTTGCCACTGAGCAGCAGTGCTTTGGTAATCCAAATCACAATCCACGCGATTGAGCAAACGTTTAGCACCCAATTTCGCCAACTGTGCATCAAAGTCTTTGCCTGCTTGGCAGAAATTCGGATAACCGGTATCGCCCAATCCCAAAACCGAGAAACTCAACTGACTCAAATTCGGTGCTTTCTTGCCAAACAGAAATTTATACAGCGGCACAGCCTCTTCAGGCGGTTCGCCTTCACCCTGCGTGGAAGTTACCAACAGTACAATGTCTTCATCGGTAATGTTTTTACTTTTGAAGTCGCCCGCAGCCATCAGCTGAGTATTGATGCCTGCATCTTTCAGTTTCACCAACACCTCTTCAGCCACGCGGCGTGCATTGCCGGTTTGTGAAGCAGACAAAACCGTTACTTTTCGTGCGGCTGCCGTTATTGCGGCGGCGGGCACAGCGACCGCAGCAGATAAAGCAGCACCTGCCGCTTCGCTTTTTGCCCAAGCGTAACCGGACAGCCACGCCAATTGTGCAGACGACAGCGCAGCCAATTGCTGCACCAGTTCAGAAGAAATCGGTAAGGTCATGTTGTTCTCAGTATCTCGGTATTATTGCCGCACGCTCGGTAACTTAATCGGCAGCCAATTCGGCACAAGCAGCAGCAAGCCGCAAAAAGCTTAAGAAAGAAATAACGTTTATCAAAACAAAAGCGGCAACCGCATTCAGGCAGCCGCCAAAATAAATTTAAATAACCCAATCACCTTCATCATCGGTTTCAACAATCATACCGGCGGCAACAGTGTGGTTGGTGGCTTCATCAATCAAAATAAACGCACCGGCAGCCGGATTTTGCACATATGCCACAGGCACGATTGGTTTTTGCAAATTTAAGTGAACACGGCCAATGTCGTTGCGTTTCAGCGTATCGGCATTTTCCGTGTGGCTCAGGGTTTGCACGTCCCACAGATAATCAATGTTTTTAACTTTGGCGTACACGGTTTGCGTGCTGTGTTTCAACAGGTAGCGGCGTGCTGTGTTCAGCGGTTTGTCATCAAACCAGCACAGCGCAGCAGTGAGTATTTTGGTAGCACGCACACTGCTGTCGGCTGCCACAATGCTGTCCCCGCGGGACACGTCTATGTCATCATCAAGGGTAACGGTTAATACATCGCCTGGCTTGGCTTCTTTCAGGCTGCCTGAAATACCGAAAATGGCTTTGATGCGGCTTTTGTATCCGGCAGGCTCAATGCGCACGGCATCACCCGCCGTCAGCGTCCCCTGTTCCAACCGACCTTGGTAACCGCGAAAATCATCGGCGGCACTGCCGTCTTGACGTGCCACACGCTGCACCGGAAACAAAACGGCTTCGGGTGTAGCGGATACACCGCTATCAATCGGCAATTCTTCCAAAACGCGCAGCAAAGGCCGGCCGTGATACCACGACATGTGTTCGCTGGGATTAACAATGTTGTCGCCATTGAGCGCGGAAATCGGTACATACCGTACATTATTCAGTTTTAAAGTATCCGCCAATTCTTGATAGGCTGCCTGAATGGCATTGAATTTATCTTCACTGTAATCCAACAAATCCAGTTTATTCACCGCTGCAATAACGTGGTGCGTACCCAATAATTTCAGCAAAGCACTGTGGCGTCGGGTTTGCGGCAGCAATATCGGTTTACCGCCGGAAAAGTCCACACGGGCGGCATCAATCAACACAATTGCCGCATCGGCAGTCGATGCACCGGTAACCATATTGCGGGTGTATTGTTCGTGCCCGGGCGTATCGGCAATAATGAATTTGCGAACAGGTGTCGCAAAATAGCGGTAGGCAACATCAATGGTAATGCCCTGCTCTCGTTCGGCAGCCAAGCCGTCGGTGAGCTGTGCAAAATCGGGAACGCCTTGAGCGGTGCGTTTGTGTTTGCCGCTGTACAAAGAAGCCACTTGATCAGCCAGCAAGGCTTGGCTGTCATACAGCAAACGTCCAATTAACGTTGATTTGCCGTCGTCCACGCTGCCGGCAGTGATGAATCGCAATACGGAATCGGTATTCATATTGTTCTCTCGTGTTTTTGTTTTTAATTTTTTTCAGGCAGCCTGTTTATAAATCGTCTTAGAAATAGCCGGCTTTTTTGCGCTCTTCCATTGCGGCTTCCGACACTTGATCGTCCATGCGCGTGGCACTGCGTTCAGAAATGGTGGTTTCGGCGGTTTCAGCAATAATTTCTTCCGGTGTCGCCGCCGTGCTGGCCACAGGACAGGTGCAGGAAATATCGCCCACGGTACGAAAGCGAACAGAGCGAATTTCACTGGTTTCACCGTCTTTTTTCGGCGTAAACCGTGTTATCGGCACCAGCAAGTTGCCACGCACCACCACTTCTCGCTCGTGCGTGTAGTAAATCGGCGGCAACGCCAATTGTTCGCGGGCAATGTATTGCCAGATGTCTAATTCAGTCCAATTAGAAATCGGAAACACCCGCATGTTTTCACCCGCATGCAGCCGTGTGTTGTAGAGACTCCACAGCTCGGGGCGTTGATTTTTCGGGTCCCATTGACCGAATTCATCACGAAACGAAAAAATACGTTCCTTGGCACGCGCTTTCTCTTCATCGCGGCGCGCACCGCCCATTAAGGCATCAAAACCGTTTTCCTCAATGGTTTCCAATAAAGTAACTGCCTGTGCGGCGTTGCGTGAATCGGTTTCTCGGCGCAGCACCACAGTGCCTTTGGCAATTGATTTTTCCACACTGCCCACCACCAATCTGGCACCGATGCGGCGCACTGTTTCATCACGAAACGCAATCACTTCGGGATAATTATGACCGGTGTCCACATGCACCAAGGCAAACGGCAGCTGCAAAGCACGGCCGGGAATTTGAAACGCCTTGATTGCCAATGCCAGCAACACCACCGAATCCTTACCGCCGGAAAACAGCAAAGCCGGATTTTTCGATTCCGCTACAACTTCACGGATAATGTAAATTGATTCAGCTTCCAACCAATCCAAATGTTTGTCTTGAATGCTCATGGTCTTCCCATTTTGTTTTTTTATCTTGATTACTTGATTACGTTTACTCAGGTGCTTGATACAAAACCATTTATCCCGCGATTTCGTATGATTTATCACCAAGTGAACCTTTTTTATGTATGCGCCGTCACTTCGCACGGCAAAAACACTGCGTGAACAGACTTTCAGGCAGCCTGTAACTGTAAACAGGGCGCACGGCTTATTTGTGCAAACCGCATTCTTTGCTGTCTCGGCTTTCCCACCACCACCGTCCCGCACGAATATCTTCACCCGCTTTCACAGGCTTGGTGCACGGTTCACAGCCAATACTCGGATAACCTTGATGGTATAAAGCATTAATCGGTAAATCATATTGTTCGGCATACGCCCACACATCGGTTTCATGCCAATCAAAAATAGGATTGAACTTGGCAATATCGCGTGCACTATCGTGTTCTGCCAACCCCAATTCTGCACGCGTATCCGATTGCTCACGCCGCTGACCGCTGAGCCAAGCATCGGCATCAGCCAAAGCACGGTTCAGTGGCTCAATTTTGCGGATATGACAACACAAACGGCGCAGTGCCACGCTGTCATAAAAAGCATTTTCACCATATTCGCGCACATACTGCGCCGCTACTGCCGCTTCAGGCATGTATTCAACAATCGTTAAACCCCAATGCTGCTTGGCTACCGATAACAAAGCCACGATTTCGGCATTCAGTTTGCCTGTATTTAAAGTAAAAATTTCAAACGGCAGCTTGAGCCGTACAATGGCATCGGTTATCACCATGTCTTCCGCTGCCAAGCTGGACGCCAGTTTCACTCGCGTAAAACGCGCCGCAATCCCGCACAAACGCGTATTCAATGACTTGATTAAATCGGGCAGACGGGCAACGGCAGCGGCATCGTGCGGCGGAGTCCATAACGGTGGGCGAAACATGGGTTACTTTCTTGGTTTGTCTGTATCTTGTTAAGTGTTTTGCTGTTTTTACGGCACAAATACTCGGCACTGCACTGATTTCGGCTGACATACTATCAAGTTGGCTGTGCGGCACAAAAGAATAAAAATTTCTTTCCATATAACCAAAACACGTTTAGCGTATTGGTGCACGTAATATATAACTTCCTGCACTTTCTTTAGACAAAACACTTCTTTTTCAGGCAGCCGCAAAACATTTACGATGTCAGGCTTAAAAAATCAATAAAGCCGCCTGAAATGAACCACTATCCTTTATTCGCTGATTTACACAACCGCGCTGTGCTGCTGGTGGGCGGCGGCCATGTCGCCGAGCGCAAAGCCGAAATGCTGCTCAAAGCGGGCGCAACCATATATGCTGTGTCTGCTCATTGGACACCGCGGTTTCAACGCTGGCTGAATAAAGGCGTGATTATTCATGGCGGCGATTCCTTTTCTGCCGACCTGTTAGACCACGTGTTTTTGGTGATGACTGCCACAAACGATAAATCTTTAAATACCAAAGTATTTCAGGCAGCCGAAGCGGCGGGTAAATTTTGCAACAGCGCAGACAATCCGACACAATGCTCATTTATTGTGCCTGCCGTTATCGACCGTAGCCCGCTTCAAATTGCCGTTTCCAGCGGCGGTACTGCGCCGGTATTGGCGCGGTTGTGGCGTCAAAAAATTGAAACCCTGCTGCCGCAGCATATTGGTAAAACCGCGGCACTGGCAGGACGCTGGCGCGCCGCAGTCAAACAAAAACTGCACGGACTTACCGAGCGGCGGCGTTTTTGGGAACATTTATTTAACGGCGATTTCGACAGCCACGTTGCACGCGGCAATGAAACTGCCGCCGAAACCATATTGCAGCAGCAACTCAACCAACACCAACCGCTCAAACAAGGCGAAGTAACCTTAGTGGGCGCGGGACCGGGCGATGCGGGGCTACTCACCTTAAATGCCATTCAAGCCATGCAGGCGGCAGATATTGTGTTGTACGACGCATTGGTATCACTTGAAATTTTGGAATGGGTGCGCCGCGATGCAGATAAAGTGTGTGTCGGCAAACGCGCGGGTGCGCACAAAGTGAAACAGGAAGAAATCAACCGCTTGCTGATGGACTATGCGCAGCAGGGCAAGCGCGTGGTGCGCCTTAAAGGCGGTGATCCGTTTGTGTTTGGCAGAGGCGGCGAGGAATGCCAAGAACTGGCCAAAGCCGGTATTCCGTTTAAAATCGTACCGGGTATTACCGCAGGACTGGGTGCAACAGCCTATGCAGGCATTCCGCTCACCCACCGCGATTACGCCCAAACAGCACTGTTTATCACAGGCCATTGCCGCCCCGACGGCGACGAGCTGCATTGGCAGACCTTGGCACGCGGCAGACAAACATTGGTGATTTACATGGGTACTATTAAGGCTGAGTCCATCAGCACCGAGCTGATTACTCATGGCCGCGCGGCGGACACACCCGCAGCAGTGGTATCCCAAGGCACACTCACCGAACAACATGTGCGCATCGGCACTTTGCGCAACTTGGCACAACTGGCAGCCGATGCACCCGCACCCGCGTTGATTATTATCGGCGAAGTGGTGAAGCTGAGAAGCGAATTGGCATGGTTTCAGGAACACCGCAACACTGCCGCCGCGCAAATGATTGAGGCTGCCTGAAAACCAATTTCAAAGTGCCTGTATTTTTCCATGTGAAAGGTTGTTGCTGAATTCACAAAAACACACAATGGCAAGATGTATGTGTATTTTTGTCTGCCGCATTAATTTCAGGCCGCCTGTTGTTTCAGGCAGCCTGAAATCACATTAGAATATTACTCTTATCTGCTTTTATTCTAATTCCCTCATATCGCGCCAGCCGCGGTTGGTCAATACCAAAGTCATGTTTTGTTTGCGCGGGTGTTTTGCTTGGGTGAAAAAATTTTCATCGCTATGTTTCAATAATTTTTCTGCCCATTTCTCAGGCTGTAATTGCACTTCATACACGGCTTTAACCGCTGTTACGCCATTGTGTGCCGTCGGCTCAGTGAATAAATCCACTTTGTTTAATTTTTTTGTTCCCAAACACAATAGCGCGCCATGCGGGCTGGGCTGGATTTGGGCATTGCCCTTATCAGTGCGCTCAAACACACGGAACGGTATTTTTATTTCGCCGCTCAGTGCCTGTTCTTCTTTGGCTTCTTGATAAAAGCCTTCATCAACCAAGATGTCCATTTGCTTTAAGGCTTGCTTATTGATTTTATCACCATCAATATTTTTCACCGCAATACGCATGGTTTTATTGCCAAGCAACAAATTAACATCAGGGCTGCCTGAAACATCAACCGCAGCAGGTGTCGGTAAACACACCCGCTCTGCCGACACCGATTCACGGATTGCCTTTTCAATATTGCGCTCACTCGCTTCCTGCACATCGCCGCACGCGCTCAATAAACCGCAGCACAGAGCCACAGTGAAATATATTTTTACGGGTATCATGATATTTTCCTCTGCTGATATGTTTAAAAAAATCTTAATGCTGCAAAAAATACTGAGAATTTTATATCGGCTACCGCCGTGAACAAAACACAGCAAGCCGATTTTAATAACTCACCTTCCGCAACTGGGCACACAATGAATAACTTGCCCCATCGTCCATCACCGCTTCTCAATAAATATTATTGTTTTTCCATAGCCGTTCATTTTAAAAACAAGATAAATGCCAACAATGCGGTGTTAATCACACAACGTGGGAAAATTACCACCATGATTTTCTATAACTTGCTCACCCGAATCACCGCGGTTTTATTTTCGATCATTTTGGCATAACGATTGGGGAGAAAATCAGCAACCTGCCCATCCAGCACCTTACCGGGATAGGTGCAAATCGGCTTTTCCGTGGTTTCACCCTCAGGCGTGGTTTCCCTAACAAAAAAAGTCCACTCAACATCAGTACCGTCAGGCAAATCCGACAGAGCAGAAAAGCGCACCGCGCCTTCAGCATAGCCCACATGGAATGATTGAAATCGGCGAACAAAATCATCAAATGAAGCATCGCCCGGAAACAGTTTCCCACCCATAAAATCATACAAGGAATCATGCGCACACAAACTCAGCCGCGCGTAGGGCCAAACTTGTTCACGCAAAAAATACTGGTCGGCAAAATGACGGGATTTTAAAGGCTTGGATAAAAATTCGCCCAGCATGTTTGATAAAGGCGGCAGGCTGCCTGAAACCACACTCCATAATCCGGCTAAAATCAGCTCAGTATGCGTAGCACTATCACGCATCACGTGAAAACGCTTGCCGCTTGTCAACCACTCTGCCGTTGCTTGTGCCTCAAATTCAGTAATCACCGAATCCGCATCGCGAAACATTACCCGATGCAGATTGGTATCGCCTAAAGCCAAGAGCCGCCACATGGGACCGGGCAACTGTTTGCGGGTGTTTTCTTCCACCACAATCACTTGCGCACCCGCATTTTTTAAACGCTGCACCACAGCTTGCGGTACATCATCGGCAATATAAAAACGACAAGTCCAATACGGGTAAATTTTTACTTGTTCTTGTGCATTCAAAATGGCTGTTTCACAATATTTGGGGCTGCTGCCGAACAAAGAAAAAGCAATGATGTTTTGCGCTTGGGTATCGGCAGAAGGCAGCGGCGGCAAATCACCCCAATTCAAATCAGGAACAGTGCGGCTAAATTCTTTATCCCGAATTTCCAAGGCTTTTTTCCCGTATTTTTTTACTTCGTCCCATTGCCTGAATACACCGTGTGCATGTGCCAACGTGTCGTAAACATGAATGGACGACACCCCCAAAGAAATGCCTTTTTGTGCGTATTTAATCGCATCTTCAAATCGATTCAAATAGATACAGTTTGCCGCCGCATCCACCCATGCAGGCGCACACCGATCACTCAGCCGCAGTGCATAGAAACAAGCATCTAAGGCTTCTTGGTATTGCCCTTTATTGTGCAACTCCTTGGCACGATCACCAATTCTTACCAATTGCTGATTTAAAGCAGCAAGATTGCGAGAACGATTTTGCTGCGGAATATGCGGTTTGCGGCTCATAAGAATATTTTTCCCAAAAAACAACGCGCTGAACGCAATAAATTTCAGGCGAACAGCGCGAGCGACATTTAGTTTTTCAAAGTTTACTCATCTTGATAATTTCTGTCTGCCTCTTTCAAGGCATGACGCGACAACGATAAATTGGCTTTTTGTTTATCCAGCACCAAAAACAAAAATAAACCTTTACTTGATACCATCGGACGCAGCAACAAATATATCTTACCCATGGTGATTAAAATGTCTTCAATACTGTCCGGGGTGGCACTGCCGGCTTCCATCCGTGCAATGGCTTTCACTTCAGATCGTACAATTTCGGTATTGCTCACAGCCAACACATCTAAATCTATGCCGGATGGGCTTTTTCCACCCAAAATCATACCGCTTTCATAGTCCACCACGGCACATGCCAGCACCCCTTTGGTACCGGCTAAATCTTCAATCACGCCATCAAATCGCACGATCGTAACCCTTTATCAAATCCATAAGCATTGTTTGAATCTTTCCGAAGCCCTGCATCTTGTACACAGCTCAACTCACCACATCAAGACACAATAACCATTGTTTTTTGCTTGTGCTATCTTAAACCAGCTTTATTTGGCAAAGCAATCTGTTTATCGCATAATCAGCCTCGTTGGCAATGATACCACTCCTTCACCGATAAAAACCATGCTTTATCTTTACCAATCCAATCGCTTGGAATACTTGGCGGCACTGCTTGCCAAATTATTAACCCTGCCAAACACCTCCTCGCCTTGGGAAACCGAAGAAATTGTTGTGCAAAGTCAAGGCATGCGCCGTTATATCAACCGTTTTTTGGCACAAAAAAACGGCATCGCCGCCAACCTGCGTTTCAGCCTGCCTGCCGGCTTCAGCTGGCGGCTCACACGTACACTTCTGCCCGACACGCCCAAACTCAACCCTTTTCACACCGAAGTGATGCGCTGGCGGCTGCTGAATTTATTTCAAAGCGAAACGTTCAGGCAGCCTGAATTTACAGCAGTCCGCCAAGCCTTGCATCACTATCTGAGCAGTTCAGAAGCCGCCCCCTATCATCTGGCGGGGCAATTGGCAGATATTTTTGACCAATATCTGGTTTACCGCAGTAACTGGATTACCGCATGGAACAAACACCAGCTGCTGAATCTGGGTGAATCCGAAAACTGGCAAGCGGTATTATGGCGGTATTTGGAGGAACAAGCCCCGCAGCAACACCGTGCGGCACAAGTACACGCAGTATTATCCAAACTCAGTGCCGAATATCTGCCCGCCCGCCTTATGGTGTTTGGCTTATCCGCCTTAGCGCCCATGTACCTCAATCTCTTGCAAGCCATCGCCGTACACACCGATGTGCATATCTTCGCACTCAACCCCAGCAATGAATATTGGGGAAACATCTTGCCGGCAAGTATATTGCTGGATTTAGATGAATGGCATGAAGCATTCAGCGGTCATCCCTTGCTCTCATCGCTCGGCAAACAAGGACGTGATTTTTTTGATGCCTTAACCGAAATGCCTGACATTCAGTATGCACAAGAAATTTACGACCCCCTGCCGCTGCACACATCACAACTGACACAATTGCAGCACGACATTCAATGCCTCAGGCTACCTGAAAACACCATACCGCAAAAATCCGACACTTCCGTCCAATTCGTCGCCGCCCACAGCCGTCTGCGTGAACTGCAAATCCTCAAAGACCAATTATTGCAAGACCTTGCCGATCACCCTGATTGGCAGCCGCACGACATCGCCGTATTAACCCCACACATCGAAGCCTATATCCCGTTTATAGACGCCGTATTCGGACAAAGCCAAGGCGGCAATCAAATACTGCCCTACAGCATCGCTGATGCCAAAATCAGCCGCAAACAACCATTGCTGCAACTATTGGAAAAGCTGATCGCACTGACAGAAAGCCGCTTGGAAATTGACCAAGTGCTGGCTTTGCTTGACGAGCCGGCTTTGCGCCGCCGCTCTCATTTCAGCAATGCAGACATTGAGTTAATCAGTGCGGCATTTATCGAGCAAGGCATTCATTGGGGAGACGGCGAAACCATGCGCCGCGCTTTCGGCGGCAAAGGCGATGATTTTACTTGGCAGCACGGCATGAACCGCACCGCTTTGGGCTGGCTCTTACCCAATACCGCCAACTGGCAGCATTGGCAAAACATCTACCCTTGGACTGCCGACATCAACCTCACCGCCGTATTGGTGCGTGCACAAGATTGGCTGGCGGCATTACTGCGGCACTACCGCCTCTGGCAAACCGACGCCGACATCACCGCATGGCAACAGCGTGTACGCAATTTCATACGCGATTTTGCCGACGATGACAGTCTCAGCGGCAACGCCATGCAGCAGCTGGAAACCGCACTGGCAGAATGGCAGGCACAAGCAGAACTGGCAAATTTTCAGGCAGCCCTAAGCCCCGCACTGGTGCGCGAACATTTGCAAGGTTTTTTAAACAGCAGCAGCGAAGCCGGTTTCTTACGCGGCGGCATCACTTTCTGCGGCATGGTACCGATGCGCAGCCTACCATTTAAATGTTTGTGTTTATTGGGTTTAAACGACGGAGAATTCCCGCGCACCACCAAATCGGCTCCGTTTGACCTCATCGCCCAACACCCAAAAAAAGGCGACCGCGCCCGCCGCGACGACGACCGCTATTTATTTCTGGAAGCCATACTCAGCGCACGTGAAAAATTATATTTATCCTATATCGGCAAAGACATACGGAAAAATGAAGACCTTGCCCCCTCTGCGCTGATTTACGAATTAACCGATACATTAGCCGCCATGAGCGGACAAACCCCACAGGCATATATTGAACAGCACATTCGCCAATACCCCTTACAAGCATTTTCACACGCTTATTTTAACGGCGAATTCAGCAGCAGCCGCGCCGACTATGCCTCCGCATTAAATCAAACACCGCAACCGGAAAAACCATTTACCGATGGCTTTCATACCGAAACACCAACCGATGCCCTGCCGATAAACACCGACGACTTCCTTACATTCTGGCGCAATCCCGTAAAGCATTGGCTGCGGCAACAGCTGCAATGGCAAGCACCGTATCAGCACGAAGACAAAGATGCCGATGAACCGTTCAAACCCACCGACAGCGGCAGAATTTACCGCGATTATTTACACGCCCGCCGCAAACACGCTGATTTCAACACCGTTACCGCAGCTCTGTCTGCTGACGGCGTTCTGCCCGTTGGCGCATTGGGACAGCTCAACGCCGAACCCTTGCGCAATGCGGTTTTGTCCTTGGACGAAACTTTATTACAAAGCCCCGCATTGCCGGATACCAATATACACATCGCAACCGAACACGGCATACTTTCAGGCAGCCTGAACCAGCTGCACCAACACGGACAATTCATTGAATTTCCCAAACGCATCACAGACACCGATCAAATCATTCTGCGGCTGAAACACCTGATTTTCTGTGCTGCCTTACCAAACTGTGAACCATACACTTATGTTTTTTCACCGGAAGACACCCTGTGTTTTTTACCACTGCCCAAAGAGCAAGCACATCAGCAATTAACGCAATGGCTTCGTTACTACCGACAGGGGCAGCAGCAAGCACTGCCGTTTTTCCCGCGCACAAGCTGGCGAGCCGCTCAAAAATGGCATGGCAGCGAATCAACCACACCGCCGCTTACTGCCGAAAACGAAGCCCAGCTCAATTACAACGGCAATGATCGGCAAAAACCGCAAAGCAGCTATGCTGAAGTGGCACAAATTTTCGTAAATGACCCAATACCACCCATAAAAACAACTCTTTTTTGGGATTTGATTCATGACCTATTACTGCCGCTGGCAGCAATCGGCGAAAAAACACCAATCACAAAAGAATGAAAATTTGGCAGCAATGTGTTAAAAAGTACACCAAACCCGATTACATCAACAAGGAAACAACACAATGGATTTCAGTTGGCTGGCTGAACCAACCACATGGATAGGATTTGCCACACTTTTGGTTTTGGAAGTGGTTCTCGGCATTGATAATTTGGTATTTGTCGCCATTCTTGCCAACAAGGTCAAACCGCGCCACCGCGACAAAGCACGAATTACCGGCTTGAGTTTGGCGATTGTTATCCGCATCATCATGCTGGGTTTGATGTCCTACATCATCACCCTGACTCGCCCGTTTATGTTTTTCGCCGATCACGGCGTATCCGTTAAAGATTTAATTATGCTCGGCGGCGGTTTATTCTTGCTCTACAAAGCCACCACTGAACTGCACGAACGCTTAGAAGGACACAGTGCTTTTGCAGAAGTTACCCACAGCCGCCATTACTCATCGTTTTTCAGCGTGGTGGCGCAGATTTTAATTTTAGATGCCGTATTTTCCATTGACTCCGTGATTACCGCCGTGGCAATGGTTGATCACGTCATTGTTGCCATGTCAGCAGTGGTGGTGGCAATGGTATTGATGATTTGGGCAAGCCGCCCGCTCACCGAATTTGTGGACAAACACCCCACCGTGGTGATGCTTTGCTTGGGCTTTCTGCTGATGATTGGTTTCAGCCTGATTGCCGAAGGTTTGCATTTCCACATTCCCAAAGGCTATCTCTACGCAGCCATTGCATTTTCCATTCTCATCGAGGTATTTAACCAAGTTTCCGGACGAAACATAAGTGTAAATGCCTTGCGCGGACGCACTTGGCGATACCGCACCGCCGAAAGCGTATTGGGCATGATGGGCATGCGCGAAGCCGTACTGGCAAAAAGCGGCGACAATGACGACGATACCCATTTTGAAGAAAATGAAAAATCGATGATTCGCAGTGTCTTAACACTGGCAGAACGCCCGATTTTGGGCGTAATGACCCCAAGAAGCGACATTGAACGCTTGGATATTTCACAAACCCGCGAACAACAATATACACAATTACAAGAAACGCCTTTTTCGCGCTTAATGGTGGTCGGTAAAGCGGGAATTGACGAACCTTTGGGCTATATCAATAAAAAAGACTTGCTCAATCAATTGCTTCAAAGCAGTGAATTAAATATTCAGGCAGCCTTAAAACAACCCTTGGTCTTGCCCGACGGCAGCACTGTCTTAGATGCGTTGGAACTCTTCCGCGCCAGAAGTGCCGATTTTGCTTTGGTGGTGGACGAATTCGGTGCAATATTGGGTTTGATTACCATGAAAGACTTAATGGAAACCATTGCAGGCGATTTTCCCGAAGAATACGAACGTGAAGAAGCACTGAGCATTCAAGAAAATGCCGACAACAGTTTCACCGCAGACGGCGGTTTGGAATACACCGAGCTGGCGCAACAAATCGCCCTGCCGCCTTTACCGGAAGATGCCGACTACCACACGCTGGCGGGTTTGCTCATGGAAGAATTGCAGGATATTCCCGATGTCGGCGATCATGTGAACTACCACGGCTACCGTTTTGAAGTCTTGAGCAAAGACAACCGCCGCATTGAGCGCGTTCGTATCAGCAGGCTGCCTGAAACAGAAGGTGAAGAATAAATTAACGGCAATTGGTTTCAAAAATATGCCGCATAAACCAAACGGATATTGGCACGCCCTTCGCCGACTGTTACAAACGGCAGGGCAATCTGTTTTTTAATACCGTGCGTTCATTGAGACCGCAGATTGCCGCACTGGCTTGATTTTCTCGCCGCAACCAACCGATATTTTTTCAGGCAGCCTGAAACACAAATGGCTGTCATTGCAAACAGCAAACACACAATACACAGTTTTATTCACATGTAACTGCAGCAACTTCGATTGTTTTTAAAATTCCAACTGCATTTTCCTTTTCCCGCAGTATCATTAACTTGCCTGCGCCATAATATTCTTAGAGATGGCGGCCATAGGTACTGTAATTTATTGAATTGTTAGTGAGAAATTGCGGATCGCATTCCCTCCGAGAAATCTCATACCTGTTCCGTAAATTTTTTATGCGTTAAGCGCAACAGTTACGGATTGTTTTAATCTTACAAAAAAGGATTGTGTGATGTTGCCCGAAGAGATAGATTTACACGACTCAGTAATAAAATCAATGTGTGTTGATTATGAAAGGTGTGGTGTAGCCATTGAGGTTGATTCTTATCTTAGTGATGATTCAAAACATCGAGAACCCATATCAATCAAATTTAATAACGTCAGTTCAATGTCAAAAATTTGTGATTTTATAGCACTGCAAAAAAATGCAAAACCAGGCAATGTGTGCTACTGGAACCCGTCACAATTTTTGGGTACAACATTTATTTACTTGTCTGATGGATGTTTGGCAATCACCGCTGAAAGCATAGATGTGTCAGTATGCTAACACAAAATAGGTGAAGCCCCCCATACGGGGAACAAGATCGTTGGGAGAATGGGCAAGGGAAACCAAACACTCAAAAAACCTTGTGTTTCAGTGCCGGCAGCTTATTGCGCACACTGTTAAGCAATGTACCGTCCAGCGAAGCGACCGCTACCCCTTCATCTTCGGGCAAACACGCCAATACTTCGCCCCAAGGATTAATAATCATACTGTGCCCGAAAGTGCGCCGTCCGTTTTGATGCTGACCGCCTTGGGCAGCTGCCAAAAGATAACATTGATTTTCAATGGCACGGGCACAAAGCAGCGTTTGCCAGTGTGCTTTACCGGTGGTGTAGGTGAACGCAGCGGGCAGCAGCAGTACTTCAAACGGTAACTGTGCACGGAAAAATTCAGGAAAGCGCAGGTCATAGCACACACCTTGGGCGATGTTGATGCCGTCGGCACATAATTTCGGCAATTCAGCTCCTGCGGTGATGGTGTCAGATTCGGCGTAACGTTCACCTAAGCCGCTGTAACCGAATAAGTGTACTTTGTGATACACGCTCAATAAACTGCCGTTCGGCGCAAAGCTGAGCATGGTATTCAATACCTTATTCGGCTCAGGGCTTTGCAGCGGAATCGTACCGCCGAATAAGGTAACTCCGTTTTCTTGGGCAGCGGCGCGTAAAGCGTCTTGCATCAATCCACTGCCAAACGGCTCAGCAATGGCGAGTTTATCGGTGTCTTTCTTGCCCATAATCGGCCAATATTCCGGCAGCAACACCCAATTTGCACCTTGTTCGGCGGCTTGGCGCACCAAACGCCGCATGGAATTGATGTTGTGTGCGGCATCAGTTCCCGAAACCATTTGTATCACGGCTGCCTGAATGTTATTCATGGCGTGTTTCCCTGTTTGTAACGGATTTGACGGGGATATTACCCGAAAAAAACTGTCTTATACATTACCGCCGCACATTGCCCTGAAAATCGTGTTTTTCAGGCTACCTGAAAACACTCTGCCCCAACACCAGCCGCGCACAATATCATTAACCCCGTGAGCCCGATAATGAATAAACAATATGCCATATAAAAACAAAATAAATTAATGATATTCAATCGCGTCATTTACTTTAAATTGCTTTAATATACCGCTAATTTTCTTTTGTTCAATATTTTTATTACACGTTTTCTTTATATAGCTAAGCAACTGTTTTTTCAAATAAATATAGCTTTTCACACTGGTTTCTACCGCATAGAACATGATTGTTTCGGATTGCTGTGTGATAAAAAAAAGTAGCTTTACTGTCAATCATAACGAAAGGACTTCTCATGTCTGCTTTGCTCCCCAATATCGACCCCAATGGTTTATTAGAATACTCCGTCGTCTATACCGACCGCGCCTTGAATCACATGTCTGCCAAATTTCAGACAGCCATGTGCGATATTTCTGCTTTATTAAAGCACGTTTACCATGCCGATGCGGTTGCCATTGTTCCCGGCAGCGGAACATCAGGCATGGAAGCGGTGGCTCGGCAGCTGGCGCGCGGACAAAAATGTTTGGTGGTGCGCAATGGTTTTTTCAGTTTTCGCTGGTCGCAAATTTTGGAAATGGGCAACATCGGTCATGACGTGGTGGTGATGAAAGCGCGGCAAGTACAGAGCAACAACAAACACATGCCGTTTGCACCCGCGCCGATTGAAGAAGTGGTGTCTGCAATTGAGCGTGAACGCCCCGCGCTCGTTTTTGCACCGCATGTGGAAACCGCTGCCGGTCTGCTTTTGCCCGATGATTATATCCGCCGCCTCGCCGAAGCCACTCACGCGGTCGGCGGTTTGCTGGTCATTGATTGTATTGCTTCGGGTGCGTTGTGGCTGAATATGCAGGATTTGGGTATTGATGTATTAATCAGTGCACCGCAAAAAGGTTGGAGCGGATCGCCGTGCTGCGGTTTAATTATGCTGAATCAAGCGGCAACCGATCGTGTGGAAGCCACACAATCCGATAGTTTCGACTTGGATTTAAAAAAATGGCTGCAAATCATGCGTGCCTACGAAAACGGCGGGCATGCCTATCATGCCACCATGCCCACCGACAGCTTGATTGTATTGCGCCAAGTGATACAAGAAGCACAGCACATTGGTTTTAATGCACTGAAAACAGCGCAACAGCAATTGGGACAAGCGGTGCGTGCACTGTTAGCAGAATATGGTTTTGAAAGCGTTGCCGCCGACGGTTTTGCTTCGCCAAGCGTGGTGGTGTGTTATACCGACAAACCGGAAATTCAATCAGGTAAGCTGTTTGCACAACACGGTTTACAAATTGCCGCCGGTGTGCCGCTGCAAGTAGATGAACCCGCTGATTTCCAAAGTTTCCGTATCGGCTTGTTTGGTTTGGATAAACTGCAAAATATTCCGCGTACGGTGGATTTATTGCGGCAAGCGTTGGCGGAGATAACACAAAAATAAACAAACCAATGCGGCTTATGTCTGAACGGCAGAAAAATGCGGCAATCTGTTTTGCAACGGCAATCAATCCATAAATAGATTGCCAATTTGTTTTCAGCAACACGAGATGGCAGTATTTACCGTTTCAGGCTGCCTGAAAAACACCAAACCCGCTTTTTCATTGCCGCAAAAACTGCGATAATCTTTTCATTCACTTTATTTGGTGAATAATTATGCGAAAACAATTGGCAAAATTTTCATTTTTTGCCAATTGTTTTTCTTGTCTTCAATTTTTTTACTGCGAAATATTATTTTTTTTATGTCTGCTTTTTTTTCGTCTGTTTTGGCGGTGGCTTTGTCTGAAATCGGAGATAAAACCCAGCTGCTGACACTGTTTTTGGCAGCAAGATTTACACAAAAATACGCCATTATGGCGGGGATAACCGTTGCTACTTTGCTTAATCACGCAATATCGGCAGAGCTCGGCGTGTGGCTGACACAGTCTTTATCGCCTGCCGTGATTGCCTACATCGTGGGCGGCAGTTTTATTGCGGTGGGTTTATGGCTGCTCAAACCGGATAAAGACGAGGAAACCGACACACGTTATCTTCGATTTGGTGCTTTTTTTGCCACGCTTATCTTGTTTTTTTCGGCAGAAATCGGCGATAAAACCCAGCTGGCAACAATATTATTGGCGGCGCGTTACCACGATGTATTCAGTGTGGTTATCGGTAGCACTTTAGGGTTGCTTATCGCTAATATTCCAGTGATTTTCTTTGGCGCATGGCTCACTCAAAAATTGCCTTTGCCTTTGATTCGGCTTTGTGCATGTGCCGTATTTTGTGTGCTGGGTGTAATCACTTTGTGGGCGGCTTGATTAATGTGTTCGAGGCTCTTTCGATTATTCGTAAAGAACCTCGCCCGTTTCACATCAAAATGATTCAATCAATCGTTGTTTGATAAATATCGTTGTTCGTCAGACAATAATTGTTCAATACTTTCACGCTGCCGAATCAATCGGTGCTGCGAACCGTTTACCAATACTTCAGCAGCACGGCAACGGGTGTTGTAGTTGCTTGCCATGCCAGCAGCATAAGCACCCGCACTGCGAATCAGCAATAAATCCCCCGCTTCTGCCGCCAAAACCCGATCTTTACCCAAAAAATCACTGCTTTCGCAAATCGGACCAACCACATCGGCTGTTATCGGCGCAATATTTTTATGCACCACTGGCTCAATAACATGGTACGCATCATAAAGTGCGGGGCGCATTAAGTCGTTCATGGCGGCATCAACAATGATGAAATTTTTCTCTTCACCATGTTTAATATACTCAATGCGAGTAAGCAATACGCCCGCATCACCCACCAAGCTGCGCCCGGGTTCTAAAATCAATTTTAAACGGCGGTCTGCCAGCCGCTGCGCCACTTCTGCGGCATAACGGTGCAAATCGGGAACGGTTTCATTGTGATAAACAATGCCCACACCGCCGCCCAAATCAATGTGCTGCAAAACAATACCAGCCTCCGCCAGTTTATCCGCCAACAACAATAAGCGATCTAATGCTTCGATAAACGGTGATAAATCAGTTAATTGCGAACCAATATGACAATCAATGCCAACTATTTGCAAATACGGCAATGAATTGGCGTGTTGATATGCAACCTCTGCATCGGCATAGGCAATGCCGAATTTATTGGCTTTTAATCCGGTGGAAATATAAGGGTGCGTTTTGGCATCGACATCGGGGTTGATTCGCAGAGAAATCGGTGCCGATTTACCCAACCGTTCGGCAACCGCATTGATGCGGTCTAATTCAGGTAAAGACTCAACGTTAAAACACAAAACGCCCGCATTCAATGCCCGTTCAATCTCGGCTTCGGTTTTGCCCACACCCGAAAAAATAGTTTTCCCCGCATCGCCGCCTGCCACCAATACCCGCGCCAATTCACCGCCGGAAACAATATCAAAACCGCAGCCCAGCTGAGCAAAATGACGCAAAACAGACAAATTGCCGTTGGCTTTCACGGCGTAACACAACAAAGGATTTAACACGGCAAAAGCATCAGCGTATTTTCGCTGCGCATGTGCGAGTTCAGTTTGGCTGTAAACGTACAACGGTGTACCGTAGATTTGAGCCAAATCAACAAAAGAAACATCTTCGCAGAAAAAAATATCACTCATATTCAGGTTTGTTTGGGATTGATTTGTCGTTGATCGGTTCAAGACCGATTCCGGTTTGCCAGACACCGAAATGGGCATTGTCTTTTTCTTTGGGTAAGTACAAGTCGCCTTTATAACCGCATGCGGACAAGCACAAGATATAAATACTCAATAAAAACCACAGCCGCCGCATCATATGCTCCGCATCAAAACAACGCATTAAAAAGGTTTGGCACTATAGCCGAATGCCGTGCAAAAAAACAAGATACCTGCCTTAAAAATCAACCACAAATATTGAAATATTACCAAAACACAGCGGCTGGCTTTCACAATGACGGAAATATCTTTTCTCTTTGCCATATTTGCTGTAAGCGGCATCATCATCAAAATTTAATTCTGCTTTTCAATACAATAGCCATACTGCAATAGACGCAGTACCATTTGATTATGTACTTTTACTGGATTACCTAAAATAATAAACAACAGTATTAAGCAAATTGTTATTATCATGCAGAAAAGCAGATTAATGACAGATTTGTCATGACGATGCCGCTGTTTGTTTTGTGACTAAAAGTGCAATCTAAGCCACTGTTACACGGCAAACATCCTGCGCAGCCGTTGACTGAAAAACAGCAAATGACCGCATTCATGCTCATAAACATGGGCGTATAATGGTTCGCTTTTTTGGTTCTTCGGAAACCCAAAAAATATTTTTGTATTATTAACCTGTTTTTGCACTCTGATGCTAAGGATAATGTAATGAATCTTTTGATGAAAAACCTGAAAAAATGCTTATTTATTGCCGCTTTATGCGGCAGCTCGGCTGCATGGGCAGAAGGCGTTGAAGCCGATAACGCTTGGGTACGGTTCACTGTTCCCGGTATGAACATGAGCGGTGCGTTTATGAATTTGCACAATACCGGCAGCACAGATGATGCCTTAATCGCCGCCCAATCACCGATTGCCGGTAAAGTGGAACTGCATGACCACATTGATGACAACGGTGTGATGCGTATGCGCGCAGTTGAAAACATTGCCCTGCCGGCAGGCAAAACGGTTCAGTTAAAACCCGGCAGCAAGCATGTTATGTTTTTCGGTTTAACACAAACCTTAGAACCCGGCAGCAGCATTCCTTTAACTTTGCAATTTAAACACGCCAAACCACTGACATTAAGTGTTCCCGTGATGAAGAATCAAACAAGCACCAATCATGCCGACAAGCAGGAAGCACATCAGCAACTCAGCCATTAATCTAAAATTTTAATGTTCGGCTATTGCCACTGCTTTGAATAACGCGTAATCTGGCATCGCCGTTGCGTTCCGACATTAAAGATTAAGTCGGTGTGTTTTCGGCAATAACCTCGCTGATAACTCTGTTTCTTTACAGTTTTGAAAGGACGAAGCATGGCAAAATTTGAACTCAGGAAAACCGATTCCGGACACTTCAATTTCAGTTTGAAAAATAAAGACGGCAAAACCTTGCTGAAAAGCGAGCAATACAACAGCAAATTGGCTGCGCTCAACGGTATTGATTCTGTACGCACCAATGCGGTGGAAGACAAACACTTCGCTTTGGAAACATCGCACGCCGGTCAGCCCTATTTCAATGTAAAAGCCGGCAATGGTCAAATCGTCGGCACCAGCGTGATGTATGCTTCCGTTGCCGACCGTGATGCCGCAATCGCTGAAACCAAAGCAACGGTAAAAAGTGCCGGCGTAGTGGAAGACGTTTAGTTTAATGATTTTGAAGTCAAGTTTCAGGCAACCAAAATTCTTGCCGACTTGATGTACCGCATACACCTCAAAAATAGGCTATTTCTCCTGTTTTTGAGGTGTGTTTTTTTATGGTTTGTCTGCCAATAAAAACAATGACCGCCGCCGCACAACAATTCACTGTTTACGATTAAGTACACTCAAATAAACAAGATGATTACCGCGCTGTTTTCAACTGCTATTTAACAATACGTCCAATACATTTATATTTCAGGCTGCCTCACACTGTCTATAACAATACCTGCGCACCCAATTCCACCACACGATTACTGGGAATACGGTAATAATCAGTGGGCGGCGTGCTGTTTTTATAAAGCCATTTGAATAAACCCGTACGCAACCTGCCCATATGCGAATGCGGGGTTTTGTCCAAAACAGAAATGCTGTCGCGCGACAAGAAAAACGATGTGTCTGCAATTTCCAAATCAATGCCTTGTTTACTTGCTGCCGCCAGAATATGGCTGATATTGGGTGTTTCTTGAAAACCGTAGCTGGCAATTATTCGAGTAAATCTTGAATCCAATTGCTTAATTGCCAGCCGCTCCCTATCCGGCACATAGGGCGTATCTTTGGTTTGGACTGTCAGCAACACATTGTATTCATGCAATACTTTATTGTGTTTTAAATTATGTAGCAACGCCCGCGGCGCACTGAACAAACTGCTCACCATATACACGGCATTCCCGCCGACTGTTTGCGGCGGATAGGCTCGCAAATTTGCTAAAAATTCGTCCAGCGGACAATCTTGGCGGCGTTGTTCAACAGCCATCAAATGCCGCCCGTACCGCCAAGTGGTAAATAAAAACACCACGAAAACGGCAACCAACATCGGAAACCAGCCGCCATGCGTGAGCTTGAGCAAATTCGCACCAAAAAAAACCAAATCAAAACATAAAAATACAGCGGTTAATCCCAAAGCCAGCCATTTCGGCCAACCCCAGTTTTTAATCATCACCACACAAAACAGCAGCGAAGTAATCACCATTGTGCCGGTAACGGCAATGCCGTAAGCGGCAGCCAAATGCTCAGAATTGTGAAACAATAAAATCACCAATATCACTGCCGCAAACAACAGCCAATTCACCGTCGGCATATAAATTTGCCCCATTTCATCGGCACTGGTATGCACAATACTCATGCGCGGAGAGAAACCAAGCTGAATGGCTTGGCGTGTTAAAGAATACGCACCCGCAATCACCGCTTGGCTGGCAATTACCGTCGCTGCCGTTGCCAGCACAATCAGCGGCAATAAACCCCATTTCGGCACACTCATAAAAAACGGATTCACAATCGCCGCAGGGTGATGCAGCAGCAACGCCCCTTGCCCGATGTAATTCAAGCCCAAAGCAGGCAGCACCAAACCCAGCCATGCCAATTGAATCGGTCTGCGCCCGAAATGCCCCATGTCCGCATACAAGGCTTCCGCACCCGTTACCGCCAACACCACCGCACCCAAACCGGCAAAACCACCCCAGCCGTGTTCCAGTGCAAACGAGATACCATAAAATGGATTGACTGCCAGCAATACCCGAGGATATTGCATTATTTGATAGACACCAATCCATGCCAATACAGCGAACCACACCAGCATAATCGGACCAAACAACGCACCGATTTTTTGTGTTCCGTGTTTTTGAATCATAAACAGCACAAACAAAATACTCAGCGCAATCGGCATAACCCAATTTTTGAAATCAGGGTGCAGCACAGTTAAGCCTTCAGCAGCAGACAATACCGAAATTGCAGGCGTAATCATCGCATCGCCGTAGAACAACGCTGCACCGCACAAACCCATCATCATCACCAACCATGCCGATTTGCCGTGCAAATACTGAATTGCCTGCTGCATCAAAATCACGACGCCGCCTTCACCCTTGTTGTCGGCACGCAGAATAAACAACACATATTTCAAGGTAACAATCAGCAGCAAAGACCAAATAATCAATGACACAAAGCCAAACACATTGGCTTCACTGGGTAACAACCCGGCGGCAGAAAAGCTTTCTTTCAAAGCATACAACGGACTTGTACCAATATCGCCGTAAACAATGCCCAATGCCGCCAGCGTAACAGCGAAAACAGCCGGATTGCGGTTTTGCTTATTCATATATTCAACTTTAAATCTAAAATAGAGTAATACCAATAGGTATTATAACAATGCTTTATTATCTTCGCTCTCACTACATACCTTTGGGCAGGGCAATCGCATGAAAGATTTAACACACTTTCAGTAGTTGCTCACGGTAATTATCAGAGGTAGCCGCCAGTAATCGCTGTACTTTAAT
>NZ_KN050773.1:0-2476 GCF_000745895.1 Stenoxybacter acetivorans DSM 19021
GTGTTTTCCGCGTGGATCTTTAACCTTTACCAATAAATCCAACAAATTATCTGTTTTTTCTATGATGAGTTTCTTTCTGATGAGAATAATTTATGAAAAATAATACACTATGGCTTAATTGATTAAAATTTTCTCTCACCATTTTAATCAATTAAGCCATAGTGTGTGTAAGATCACCTAAGCGGAAGGTAATCCAAGCTTATCGAAGAATGCCTGGTTACGCTCTCTGGCCGCTTTCACTAACTGGTCAAAGCTAATCACTTCGAGATAGGCATGGGAAGATTCGTTGTATCCGAAATAGCCCATTCCATCAGATGTGATCCGCAGATTGGCTCGACGACAGCGTCGATGCATGGATTCTGTGAGGTCACAAAGCACATAACAATAGCCCGGTATATCATTATTGCCCGGAATCGGGCGACCGGATGCTGTGGTTACTTTTCCTTCGCGTACCCGCTCTAAATAACTGAGCGCCTGATCAATAGGGTCTTCACCTTCTCGCATATCATTACGCATGGGGCGTTTCATCTCGATCACGGTAATAGCTGCAAGTGGAAAGCTGCTCTGATCATTAACAAGAAGTGGATTATTGAACACTCTCAGGCTGAGCAAGTCTGGTTCTTTGGTTGAATCATTGCCAGTGATTGGCATTGCCTTGAGTGTTTTATCTGAAGCCAAATAGTTATGAAATGCCAGGCGTTCATCGATCAGCCAAAGGTTGCAAGAGTCAAGGAACGTCTCGCAGGAATCTTTACGCATGGGCATGATCAGTTCGTGTATCATATCTTCACGAGCATACTTTCCGTCTTCTAGCCGTTCGATAGATTTTTGTAACAAGTCAATAATTACCTTGCGGTGTGAAACGTAATTGGCAAGATCTGATTTTTTAAGGTCTCCAGCTTTACGCAGATAAGCTCCTAACCGTTCCTTGTATTCCTCAACTTGTTCCTTATTCTGAGGTAGCATGATGTCATGACCTTCGCTTACGAGCTGACGTTCCACCTCATACCATTGAGCATGCAGGTGTAGCTCCAGCTCTTTATTTGATTTCTCAGGGTCAACGATCAGCAATGCTTCTTCTACATAATTAGCAATTGGACGATAGCGTGGCGCATGATTGTTGATGAAATCATCCACTCGCCTGCGACCAGCCGACACATTTTCGGTCAGAATCTCCTGTAGGTACTCTTTAGTACGATCTAGGACGGCTTCCCGGATGTCTTTAAAGCTTACTTCGTTAAGCATATCCTCAACATCTTCGGCAATATCAAACGAGGTACGCTCATTGCGTACATGTTGGGTGAGGTAATCGGAAGATACGTAGCAGGTATAGGTGAACTCACCAGATGCATCTGAAATTTTTCCGTACAGACCAGGAATCTTTCCCTGAATAGATTCTTCTTTAACCAGCCGATTCGCTGCGCAGAGTGCTAGTTGGTGTTTTTTATTAATGGATGCACGAAATTTGATATGAGTTAAGTCGAATTTATGATCACTGATTGTAATGGTTTCGGGAAATGCACTGGCATGCATATGCTCTTCGAGTAAATGATCAAGGTCAAGCATCTCGTCCGCATCTTCAATAAATATCTTGGGCGTGCTTCCCTGTCGCACAAAATACCACAAAACATGTTCCAGCAATTGATTAGCGATGGACAGACCTTTTGCAGGAACCTGCTTTCGAAAACCATCATCAAAATTAACTAGCTTAATGAGGGTGCCTGGCTTTTGAGATGTGGCCTCAACAACCTTTTCACCATGGACTCCCAATTTATCATCGAAGAGGAATACACGTTTTTTAAGCTCACCATCAACATCGAAAAAGTGACTTTCAACTTCAACCAGATCAAATACTTTTAGCCACATCAGGCGACCAACACCTCGGCAACCCTTGTCAATTTTATGATCCGAATCGAGAGTTTCAAATGATTTAAAATTTGCTTCGTCAAAACCACAGCCATTATCGGTGATGGTGAAGCCGAGAATAGGAGAGAGAGACTTAGCATCTAAATCTAGGTCGCCTTGGGTAGCGCGATTGATGCGAAGAATAATTCTGCCGTCGCTGGCATTATCTTTTTCTTCGATGGAGTGGATCGAGTTGACTACTGCTTCAAAAACTGGTATCAGGCCGTGACTCTTGGGTAAAAAGGTATTGCGTAAGCGACCTTGCAAGTTGGTTTGTAAACTCATTCTTTACTCCCTTAATTTATAATTTGCCTTTAAATGTGGAATCAAGAATCGAATTCTTCAAAACCAGCAAATCGCTTCGTTGCCTTTGAATCTTGATGTTTACTGCCTCAACTATCTTTACGAGTAAGTTTACTCACGCAATCGCCTTAGCTTATCCCTACTAGTTTGCCAATGGGATTTGATTTGGTCAACAGACCAACAGCATTTACTTTTTACCCACACCCTGCCAATAAGATGGTTATCAAAGCCTCCGGATTTAACGCAGCTTTAAGTCTTTTCTTTTTAC
>NZ_KN050773.1:4391-86698 GCF_000745895.1 Stenoxybacter acetivorans DSM 19021
AATGCAGGGTAAAGAAGGAATTAACTTCTGAAACCATTCAATTTTTTCTTTTGCCCATTGCTCCATCTCAACAAAAGTATCCGCACCTGCCAACGAGGCACATCATATGGCAATGGTTAAAATGGCAGGCAACGAGTAAGCAATTTTGTGTTTTCCGCGTGGATCTTTAATCTTTACCAATAAATCCAACAAATTATCTGTTTTTTCTATGATGAGTTTCTTTCTGATGAGAATAATTTATGGAAAATAATACACTATGGCTTAATTGATTAAAATGGTGAGAGAAAATTTTTCATGCGATTGCCCTGCAAGAATATTTGACATTGTAAATAAATTGTTAAATAATCCCTAAACAAGTTATTTTAGGGAGTAGATGTAGATGTAGATATGGAAATGAAACATTGGCCGATCCTGTTTTTTACGTTAGTCTTGTTTGGATGCAGCGATCCCAAAAGCGTTGTTATCCCGCAGAACACGGCGAATTGGGAAAAAGAACTTAAAGCCAGCGTGGAAAAGTTACCCGATGAAGACAAAAAGCTATTGGTCGATTACATCCTCAGAGTAACGATGGCGCAAGCCTTTGGTGGTGAGGGCGTACCCGTTGGCACAACCATTGGATCAGCTATCAACAATCAAAAACAATGGGTTGCTGAGCAAGAAAGAAAAGCGGCTGAGGAAAAAGCCCTAAAAGAAACAGTGTTGCAGGAAAAAGCCGCGCTACAGCGTCAGATTGATGAGACACTCGTTGTAACGCTGGTGAAGCATGGCCTTGAAAAAGGAAAATTTGAATTTGAAGATCGCCTATATTTTGAAATCGCTCTACAGAACAAAGGGAAAAAAGAGATAACGGGCGTTTCTGGCGAACTAAAATTTATCGACATGTTCGATAAGGAAATAGGAGCGATAACTTTTAAGTTTACCGATGGCATCAAGGCCGATACAACCACCACATGGACAGGACGACGCAGTTATAATCAGTTTATGGACAATGATAGAGAGCTGGCAAACTTGAAAGACGGAAAGTTTAAAACTCAGTTTGTGCCAGAAATGATTGTTTTTGCGGACGGTACAAAGATTGGAATGTCGGGGGGGTGAATAAGGATGTTTCTTATTCGCCCACGCGGAGGCTGGGGTGGGTCTATTTGAAGGGTTGTGTGCTTGGGTATCCATCCATATTGTCCTTTGCGTTGGCTAAGACGCTTGAGGGCATTAGGTTGGGTTGTTAACGATTGGTATTGATTGGTCATCTTGCAGTGCTGGCATTTAGTTTCGATATTGCCGATGTCGACGGTCAATAACTTATTACATTGGTTACAGCGATATTGCATGGTGTTGTTGTCCTACGTTGGTGTACAATCTCGCCGCCTCTAGAGGTGGCGGCTTTCCGATGTATGCCTAGACTGCTAGGGGCGCGGGCGGTGGTTCAACCTCACTGCTCGCGCCGCCGTCTTTTGTTTGTGGCCTTGTGCATCCATTACTCTTTTCTTTTTCCAAAAATCCAAAAATCAATGTTATCTAGGACAGCCCAAAAGTAAATGCTGTTGGTCTGATTCAAAAACCGCTTTTTATGACAGACACCGAGCGTCTGCGGTAATATTCGGAAATTTTTTTACTTTCTGCATCGTTAATCCAAATGACTTCGTCAAATATGCTCGCCACCGTGGACTTAGGCTCCAACAGCTTCCGACTGCAAATTTGCATTAATCACAACGGAATATTACAAATCGTTGATTCTATAAAAGAAATGGTGCGTTTGGCTGCCGGTCTGGACGAACACAAAAATCTTGACGCATCCAGCCAGCAGCGTGCTTTAACGTGTTTGGCACAATTCGGGCAGCGTTTGCGCGGGTTCAACCCCAAACAAGTCCGCGCGGTTGCCACCAATACTTTCCGTGTGGCAAAAAATATTGATGAATTTGCCGCCCGCGCCGAAGCCGCACTGGGTTTTCCTATTGAAATCATTGCGGGACGTGAAGAAGCTCGGCTGATTTACACTGGCGTGGTGCATACTTTGCCGCCAAACGGTAAAAACATGCTGGTCATTGATATTGGCGGCGGTTCTACCGAATTTGTCATTGGCAGTGCGCTGCAACCCGACATCACGGAAAGCCTGAATTTGGGCTGTGTTACCTACAGCTTGCGCTTTTTCCCAAAAGGCAAAGTCAATGCTAAAAATTTTCAGGCAGCCGTCAATGCCGCCCGCATCGAAATTCAGCGCATCACGCCTGATTTAAAGCGCATCAGCTGGCAAACCGCCATTGGTACTTCCGGCAGTGCACGTTCTATTCGTGATGTTATTACCGAAAACAACCACGCCATCAACGGCATTACCGCTCAACAAATGCAATACATCGCCGGTTCACTGATTCACAGCGGCAACATCAAAAAAAATAACTTCAGCGGCTTAAAACCCGATCGTGTTGAAGTATTTTTGGGCGGTTTGGCAATCATGACTGCCGCTTTTGAAGAATTGAACATTGACTTCATGACCGTTACCGATGCGGCTTTGCGCGACGGCGTGTTGTACGACATGATTGGCCGCCAGCTGGGCGACGACATGCGCAGCCAAACCATTGCCGACTTTCAAAAACGCTATCATGTTGATCTTCATCAAGCACAGCGTGCGGCGCATTTAGCAGACCAATTTTTAATGGCATTGCAGCAGCATTCGCCGCTGAATGATTTTTCAGTCCAACGCCAAAATACTGCATGGGCGGCAGCTTTACATGAAATCGGTTTATCCATCGCACACACCGGTTACCATAAACACGGTGCTTATATTCTGGAAGAAGCAGACATGCCGGGGTTTTCCCGCAAAGAACAACAAATACTGGCAACCTTAGTGCTGGGGCATCGCGGTGATTTGCGCAAATTTGATACCCGAATCGGCGAATCGGAATTGTGGCTGCCAATCATTTCACTGCGCCTTGCCGCACTCTTCTGCCGCTCCCGCCAAGATGTTGCACTGCCCGAACAATTTGCCTTGCAATACAATCAAAACAAACATCAAACCACATTAACATTGGATGCCGACTGGCTGCACCACCATCCGCTTACCGCCGCTGCTTTGGCACAGGAATCAATATTGTGGCAAAAAATCGGTCAATCTTTCCAACTACACGTACTACCCGCATGAATACCAACGACAATAACGGCGATTTATCGCTCAACAACATCAGCCAACCCGAAGAATTTGTGCGCAGCAGCACTGCCAATTCACCGAAGCGTTCCTTGAATATTGTCCGCTACAATGCTGACAGCTTTCATCGGCAGGAATATACCAACAAACTGCCCGATGCCATTTCACCGCCAAGCGACAGCACTGAATTGATGTGGCTGCGCGCCATTGGCATCAATAACGCCGACAGCTTACACAATTTGCTCAAACCATTCGGTATTCATGATTTGGTGATAGAAGATATTTTGAGCCGCAGACAGCGCGCCAAAATTGAGGACTACGGCGATTATTTGTTTATGGTTTTTCAAACATTTGAATACCAAAATAAAAAACTTCAATCCGATCAAATCTACATCATCATGGGACAAGGGTTTTTACTCACTTTCCAGCAACGCCCCATGGGTTTATTCAGCACCGTACGCGACAACTTGCAACAAAATCGTTTGCAATCACGCAATCAAGGCATTGATTGCTTATGTTATTTCCTAATTGACCGCTTAATTGACGATTATTTTTCCGTCATCAACCAATTCAGCAACCGCACTGAACATTTGGACAAGACCCTATTCAAGTCAGACAGCGATGATGTTTTATTGGCAATCCACAAACTCAAGCGCGAAGCCATGCGTTTGCGCCGCAGCTTGCTGCCCCAGCGTGAAATGCTCAATCAATTGGTGCGCGGCGATTTTGCCGCATTCAACACCAACACTCGAGTTTATCTGCGCGATGTCCACGATCACAGCATTCAATTACTGGAAACCGTGGATACTGCCCGCGATTCAGTAGTCAGCATGATGGACGTACATTTATCGTATCAATCCAATCGACTCAACAAACAAATGCGTGTATTAACCGTGATTACCATTTTGTTTATGCCGCTCACCGTAATTACCGGCATCTACGGTATGAATTTCGACAATATGCCGGAATTACACTGGCACTACGGCTATTTTTTGATATTAGCGGTGATGGCAAGCGTAGTGGTGTCGCTGTTAACTTATTTTTCCAGAAATAAGTGGCTGTGATATTAACTGATTTCTTTCAGGCAGCCTGAAAACAAAGCCGCCAAACAAACCACGCCAATAAAATACAGCAAGCAAGCATCGGCTGATTCAGGTAAGATACCGCCTCGGTAAACAACAGTTGCCGATTTGTCGATATTGATTTTATAAAAACATCTTTATCATATTGTCTGAATCCAATGTCTTGCATTGGATTTGCTCTTTATTATTATCAGGAGGATAATATTATGAAAACAAATAAAATTTTTGCAGCTTTGGCAACAATCGCGTTGTTGAGCGCATGTGGTACATCATCTGCACCTGTTATCAGCAAAGCCGCAGCCACACCGCCCGCCATGATTAACGATGGGCACAATGCCCAAAATTCACTCACTTGGTGGGGAACCTACACCGGCACGGTGCCCTGTGCCGATTGCGCCGGCATTGAAACCAATCTGGTCTTAAACGAAAACGGCAGCTTTGTACTGACACAAACCTATCTGAAAGGCATGAAACCCGGTAAGCCATTTGTCACCAAAGGCAATTTTTCTTGGAACAAACAAGGCAACATGATTAATCTGCCCATTGATAGAGAAATCGTTCCTTACTTTGTTGGTGAAAACTATTTAACTCAATATTATATGGACGGCAGCGAACCCGAAGGTGAGTTAGCACCGATGTACCGCCTGAAAAAAATAAACTAAAACAAAAATACTCGCTTGTCTTATTAAAAATAAGACAAGCGTTTTTCGCATTAAACACCATACATACCCCGACACCCCATGCCGCGACACCCCTACCGCCGTCTGCGCCCTGCGCGTTTTACCCTTCCTGAAGTCGGCATTTCCGAAGAAGGCAATATCCGCTCTTTACATTTAGGCACACCCACCATTCAAAGCTCAATGAATTTGGATAACCCGAGCGAATTGGTGTTGTCTTACAGCCGCGCCATGATGGCGTGGTTATTATTTATTGATGACATGCCGCACCACATTACCCAAATCGGCTTAGGCGGCGGTTCATTTGCGCGCTGGATAGACGAATATTTGCCGCAAACCAAACAAACCATTGTAGAAATCAACCCGCAAGTCATTAACGTGGCAAAGAGCCTGTTTGAATTGCCGTATGAAAGCAAGCAATTTGAAATCATTGAAGACGACGGCGCAGAATACATCAAAATACTGCATGGCAATACCGATATTGTGTTGGTGGACGGTTTTGACGGTGAACAAATTATCAACGACTTGGTCAGCGAATCTTTTTTTGCCGACTGCCGCCACGCTTTGCGGGATAATGGTATTTTTGTTACCAATTGGTGGCAAGGCGATAAACGCTACCCTATTTTTATGGACCGTTTGCGCCGTGTGTTTGATAACCGCGTTATTGCCGTTCCCGCAGAAACCCACGGCAACGCCGCTGTGCTGGCATTTCAGACTGCCCCCGCACAATTGGCTTGGAACAAACTGAAAAAACGCGCACGTGAATGTGCCGAACAATTTCACTTAAATTTTCCTGCTATGCTGTCGGCGATAAAAGCGCAGCATCCGCACCCGCATTCATTAACCTTTGATTGAATTACCGCATTCAGGCTGCCTGAAATAAGGATTTTTTCGTGAGTTATTTCAAACGTCATTTATTCGTTTGCTGCAATCAGCGCAACGACCCCAACCGCAAAAGTTGCGGTGACAACCACACCGGCGATGCTGCCTTGGATTTTCTGCGCGGGCATGCCAAAAACATGGGGCTGATTGGCCCCGGCAAATTGCGAATCAGTCAAAGCGGCTGCTTGGGCAGATGTCAAGAAGGACCCGCTTTGGTGATTTATCCTGAAGGCCGTTGGTACACCTACGCCAATGAAGCTGATTTACAGGAAATTTTGGATTGTGATTTGGTTCGTGGGGAAGCTGTTTCCCGCTTATTATTGGATACTGAAAATCCATGAGTACCGAAATTGACGCTTTTGCCAACCGCTTGGGTAAAAACATCAAACATTTAATCAAATGGGCAAAGCGTGAAAACACAGAGGTATGGCGGCTCTATGATCGCGATGTACCGCAATTTCCGTTCGCCATTGACTTATACGGTGAACACATTCACCTGCAAGAATATGATACCGGTTGGTTGCTGCCTGAAAAAGAATACGAACACTGGCTAAACCAAGTGATTGATGCGGTTTGTTTTGTCAGCGGATTTCCCAAAGAGCATATTCATCTAAAACGCCGCGCCCGCCAAAAAGGCAAGGAGCAATACGAAAAAACAGGTCAGAGCGGCGAAGATTTTGTGGTACACGAAAACGGGCGCAAATTTTGGGTTAATCTGGATAAATATCTGGATACCGGCTTATTTTTGGATCACCGCAACACCCGCAGGCGCATTGGGCAATCGGCTGAAGGAAAACGCTTTTTAAACCTGTTTGCCTATACCGGCAGTTTCAGCGTTTATGCCGCCACCGGCGGCGCAGCAGCCAGCGAAACCGTGGATTTATCCAATACCTATTTGGATTGGGCACAGCGCAATTTTGCCTTAAACGGCATCAATAAAAGCCAACATCAATTGATACGCGCCGATGTATTTGCCTATTTGATTCAGGCAGCCGAACAAACCAAAACTTTCGATTTAATCGTCATGGATCCGCCCAGTTTTTCCAACAGTAAAAAAATGCGCGACATCTTAGATGTGCAGCGCGATCACGTGCGCTTGATTGACGGCGCAATGCGTTTATTATCGCCGCAGGGCATTCTGTTCTTTTCCAATAATTTAAAAGGCTTTTACTTGGAAGAACATTTAAATCAGCGTTATTTTGTAAAAAACATCAACCGCCAATCCGTACCGGATGATTTTCGCAATAAGAAAATTCATCAATGCTGGGAAATTCGGCATACATAATTTCATTTTAAACAAAATTTAAGAGACAACACATGGGACATCAAATCAAGACTGCGATTGCCGGCGCACAAATTTTGTTTGTGGCATTCGGCGCAATGGTGTTGGTGCCGCTGCTCACCGGCTTAAACCCCGCTCTGGCACTATTGGGTGCAGGCATCGGTACTTTACTGTTTCAGGCAGCCACCAAACGCAAAGTACCGATTTTTTTGGGTTCATCATTTGCATTTATCGCACCAATTATCTATTCCATACAAGAATGGGGTTTGCCCGCCACGCTGCTTTGGTCTGTTTGCCGCCGGTTTCATGTATTTTTTATTCGCCTTGCTGGTGAAGTGGCGCGGACTGGAAGCCGTGCATCGCCTGTTGCCGCCCGTGGTCATCGGACCCGTGATTATGGTCATTGGCTTGTCTGTGGCTGTGGTGGCAAGCAATATGGCAATGGGCAAAGCGGGCGACACCCAAGTCGTTGATTACACCCATTCTTTGCTGTTATCGGGCTTTACCTTCTCGGTAACCGTGATTGTGGCTGTGTTTGGCAGCAAAATGATGAAGCTCATTCCGATTTTAATCGGCGTGGCTTCCGGTTATTTGGCAGCATTGTTTTTCGGTATGGTGGACACCGCCGCCATTGCCGCCGCTCCGTGGTTTGCCGTGCCGCACTTTGTGGCACCGCAAGTAAACTGGCAGGCTGCATTATTCATGCTGCCCGTTGCCATCGCCCCCGCCATCGAACACATCGGCGGCGTAATGGCAATCGGCAAAGTAACCGACATTGATTACACCAAAGACCCTGGGTTACACAAAACACTGGCGGGCGACGGCTTGGGCGTGTGCGTTGCCGGTTTAATCGGTGGTCCGCCGGTAACGACCTACGGCGAAGTAACGGGCGCGGTGATGATTACCAAAAACAGCAATCCCGTTATCATGACATGGGCAGCAGTGTTTGCCATTTGTATGGCGTTTTTCGGCAAATTCAATGCTTTTTTGGCATCTATTCCCATGCCGGTAATGGGCGGTATTATGATTTTGTTATTTGGTACAATTGCTTCTTTGGGTTTAAAAACACTGATAGATGCCAAAGTGGATTTAATGAATCCGAAGAACTTGGTTATTGTCAGCTCGGTATTAACCGTGGGCGTGGGCGGCATGGCAGTGAAACTCGGCAGCATGGCATTCGCCGGTGTGGGCTTGTGTGCATTGCTGGCGATTTTTTTGAATAGGGTGCTGCCAAATGAGAAAACCCACCAATAAATTACAGGCTGCCTGAAAAATTATCATGAAAACAACGTTTTCTTTTCGCCGTCTCATCGGCAATACTGCATGGATATTGCTTGCTTTATTCGTGTTGTATTGGGCATGGATATTCGGTTGTGTACTGTGCTGGCGTTTTTTTAATCCGACTGAAACCGCCTTTATGGCAGCACAATTAACCGTGTTGCAACAGAAAAATCCTGAAGCAAAGATTACCCAGCAATGGGTGGACTACGAACATATTTCAGCAAACCTAAAACGTGCCGTGGTTGCTGCCGAAGATGATCGCTTTGTCGAACACAGCGGTTTTGATTGGGAAAGTTTACAGCAAGCCGTTGAAAATGAATTACAGCATAAAAAAAGTGGCGGCGGTTCAACCATTAGCCAGCAATTGGCAAAAAATTTATTTTTATCATCAGAGCGCAGCTATATCCGCAAGGCACAAGAAGCCGTGATTACCGTGATGATTGAAACCATGTGGAGCAAAAAACGCATTTTAGAAGTGTATTTAAATGTTGCCGAATGGGGCAGCGGTATTTTTGGGGCGGAAGCGGCGGCACGTCATTATTACGGCATTTCTGCCGCAGGATTAAATGAACGGCAAGCAGCACGGCTGGCAGTGATGCTGCCAAATCCGCGCCGTTATCAGCAACGCTATCCGGCAGGGCTGGCACGTCATGCAGCCCGAATTCAGCGGCGCATGAAATATTCCGATACACCTTAAACAGGAACAAGCGGCTTGAAAACCAAACAAGTATTTTTGTTTTCGCCGCCGATTTCCAACGAATATTACGGTAAATAATTCACCGGATTGACTGCATTGCCGTTCAACCGAATTTCAAAATGCAGCTTCACGTTTTGTGTACCGCTGCTGCCCATGGTGGCGATAACATCCCCCGCTTTCACAACTTGACCTTTTTTTACACTCAAACTGTCATTGTGTGCATAAGCCGTGAGTGCGGTTTTGCTGTGCCGCAATAAAATCAGCTTACCATATCCGCGCACGCCATCACCCGCATACAACACTGTTCCCGCTGCCGCTGCATGAATGGGAGTACCGCGGGTGCCGCCAATATCAATGCCCTTTTGCGTTGTCCCGTTGAACGAAGCAAGAATCTGACCGCGAACCGGCCATTGATACTGTGCGTTGGCGTGCTCCTTGGTATCTGTATTGGCTGCTGAAGCGGTTGATTGGCTTGTCGGTGTCTTTGTTTTTTCAATATTTTTACCGTTCCCGTCTGCTTTCACTTTCAATAACTGCCCTACTTCCAAATTATCGGGATCACTCAAACGATTCCAGCGCGATAATGTCTGTACATTTTGGTTGAAACGCCGACTAATCTGATAAAGCGTATCACCTTTCACCACACGGTAATAACCATCAGGCACTTCTGAGCTGCCTGAAACAGGACTGGAATGCCCCGCACAAGAAGACAATACAACACAACACAACGCGGCTTCTAAGATGCGTTTTAAACGCATGCAGGCAGATAAGAAAGTAGAAAATGTAAACATGAGCGAAGATTAACAAATCAAATCTTATTCGGCAATTCGGGAGTCAAGAAAATCAAAAAATCGGTTTCACAATTATTGACGGAAACTTAATGTTTCTGTATAGTGCGCTCTTCTCAACGGAGAATTGGCCGAGTGGTCGAAGGCGCTCCCCTGCTAAGGGAGTATACGGGCAAAACCTGTATCAAGGGTTCGAATCCCTTATTCTCCGCCATAATATTTTTGTTGTTTTTATAAACAGACAAAACACAAAACGGGTTAAGATTTCAATGTCTTGCTCGTTTTTTATTTTTCTAAGTAACGCATACAATTTAATTGATTGCGGCAACACCGATTTACTGCTTGTTCATTAAATCACTTAATAGCAAAAGCAATGTTTTAATCTCTTTGGGTCATATTCCCTGCCGCTCTGCGGCATATCATTCGAGAATAGGTGCATACCTACAGTCGCTATGTACAAAAGCAGGGATTTGAGGAATATAAAAAACTTTATAATGATTTGCAACTGAAATTATTTCATCAAACACCTCATCGCTCTGCGGCGAGGTTGTTTATTTGCCAATTGAATTAATTTTTTTAATACTAACGGGTGTGAAGAAACTGCTTGCCAAGCCATTCCGATCAACAGTGGTTTTTTCATGCCATTTCTCGTTACAAAAATGTGGCTTGTTGATCTAAATTATACAAAAAATCATATCCACAAATCCAGCAAACAACCAGAACCATTCACCGTAATGCTGTCACAAATAATCAAAAACCAATTAAATTTCAATTTATTAAAAAATGCCACACCAATCAATACGCCTTTTGCTATAGTTCCCCCTGAGCAAAATGTTTTTCAGCATGGCTTACAGGCAGGGGTTACTCACCCCGCCGGTGCGCGAAAGTCGGTTTTTGCTGTCACGTTCGCGTATGCCGCCCGCTGAAAACGCTTTGTTCCCCATTTGGAACGCCTTGGCGGTCAGGCAATCAGTTCATCACTGATGAAGGCGGGTTCGATTCCCGCTCCAAAACTGGAAACCGATAGGTCGTGGGTTCGACTCCCACTCCAACTATGTCACTGTAAATGACGATTGTAAAGTAACACCCGCTGGCTGCGGATGGCGCAAGCCCCCCGCCGCTGATCCGGCCGACGCCCTGCCTGCGCAAGCGGCACGGTTTGAGGCACGGAAGTTTGCAATGTAGTTAGACATTCGCGGCAACAATATCGCCCGAACGAAAACGGGCAACGCCGACTTCCTCCTCACCCCGCCCCGCCCGCGTCGAATGGGAAGCCCGCTGGGTCAGTGCCCTGCCGGCACCTTGATAAAGGGCACAAAAATGTGGCAAAAATTTGTAGTACGCATAAATGAAAAAGGTATCTTGACCCGCGATGGCGATTTTCGCGCCATTCTGGAACCGAGGCGTTACTGGCTTCTGCCTTTCGGCGGAAAGCCCGCAGTCTCCACTTGTGCGCAGGATTCCATAATGCCTGCCGAGGCGGTGGTTGATTATCTGCTGAAAAATCAGCCCGCCGAAGCGGAAAAACATTTTATCAGCATGATTCTGAAAGACAACGAAGCCGGTTTGCGCTTCGAGAATGATGTATTGGTCGAAGTGCTGGCACCGGGCGTGCGCCGCTTTATCTGGAAAGGTTTGAAAACGCATCATCTGGAGCGTTTCGACCTTGACGCCGGTGCGGAATTGCCCGCACCGATGGTTGCCCGCCTGAACGCCGCCAACATGAAAACCCGCGTGCCGGGGCTGGAGGGCATTCTGGTTGCGCAAGTGCCTGCCTACCACATCGGCATACTTGGCGTGAATGGTCGCGTCAGCGAATTGCTGCAACCGGGAACACGCGCTTTCTGGCGGTTCAACCGAGATATTCAACTGGAACTGGTCGATACCCGTTTGCAGGTGATGGAAGTCAGCGGGCAGGAAATCCTGACCAAAGATCGCGTGGGGCTGCGCCTCAACCTCGTTGCAAGCTGGCGTTATACAGATGTGCAACACGCCTTCGCGCAGGTAGGCAAACCCGTCGATTACCTGTACCGCGAATTGCAGTTCGGTTTGCGCGCCGCCGTCGGCACACGCAGCATTGACGCGATTCTGGAAAACAAACAAGATATTGACGAACTGGTTGCCGCGCACATTCGCTCAAAGATGATCGGTTTCGGCATTGAAGTCAGCAGCCTCGGCGTGCGCGACATCGTGTTGCCGGGCGAGATGAAAAACATCCTCGCCCGCGTTGTGGAAGCGGAAAAATCAGCGGAAGCCAATGTCATCCGCCGACGCGAAGAAACCGCGGCAACGCGCTCGCTGTTGAACACCGCCAAAGTGATGGAGGGCAACCCTGTCGCCCTGCGTCTGAAAGAACTGGAAACGCTGGAACGGGTGGCGGAACGTATTGACCGCATCTCCGTTTTCGGCGGACTGGATCAGGTGTTGAATGGTTTGGTAACGTTAAAGGCAGAGTAAATCAACCGGCGGGAAGTTTTGAACGAACGACCTGCTGGTTTTGGTTCAACACAAAAAAGGATGAATAACAATCCAGAACTTCATTTCTCTTTTTCTTCTTTGCGTTTGGCTCGCGGGTGGGCTTCATCATAAACCCTTGCCAAATGATCAAAATCCAAAGCCGTGTATTGCTGTGTGGTACTTAAACTGCTGTGTCCCAGTAACTCTTGTATCGCGCGAATATCGCCTGCGTTTTGCAGTAAATGACTGGCAAAGCTGTGGCGCAGCATGTGCGGTGATAAATGGCGATCAGCACCGCGTTCACTTGCCCATAAATTAAGCCGATTTTGAATCTGACGCGTACTGAGCCTTTTACCGAATCGGTTGGTAAATACCGCTGTTTCATTATCCGTTGCTTGCCGATGCGGCAAATAGGCATTTAAAGCAACCGTGCTTGTTTGCCCCAGCGGCACATGCCGTTGTTTACCGCCTTTACCCAACACGCGCACCCAACCTTCCGTCAGCATCACATCAGCCAGATTTAAGTTAGCGGCTTCGCTTAAACGCAAGCCGCTGCCATACAGCAACTCAAACAGTGCCTGATCACGCAATGCCAATGCGTTGTCATCACTCGGGCGATCAAACCATGTATTTAAAGGTTCGGCAGCAACAGCTTTAGGTAAACGCTGTGATTTTTTCGGGATTTTCAGCTGCCGTGCAGGATTATCGGTTAATACGCCTTGCTGCAGCCAATAATCAAAAAATACGCGCCACGCGCTGATTTTTCGTCCCAAACTGGCTGCCTGAAGACCTTCAGCACTGAGTTTTTTTAATACAGCGGTCAGCATCAATACAGTTAGCTCTGCAATAACGGTGCTTTCAGGTAGCCTGTTTTGCAATTGCCGCAAATCACGCCGATATGCTGCGCAAGTGTGTGTCGATGCCCCTTTTTGCTGTGTGTGCGTCAAGAAAATCTCAATTTCTTGCCAAACTTGCATGTTTTACCCACCCAAATATTGACCATTTTGCGGTAATCACCATAATTCAATGCAAAGAGATACGCAAGCATTGAAAAATAAAATCGGGTTCTTCAAACCTATTGCACTCATTGTACAATAGTTAATTCGCTGTTTTGTCATTGGCTTACCCGCAAACCAATTTTTTCAGCATCACTATTCCAACATCATTAAATCTAAATATTTGGCATCACCTCCACTTTTTACTATAATCACTATCTGCAAATGCAGGGGAACGCGTAAGCGTTGAGAAGGTAAAACCTGACCCTTTGAACCTGTTAGTTCATACTAGCGTAGGGAGCATGATGAGATTAATGAATCAGTTGATAACTGATGAAACTCCGTGCTTTTGATGATTTTCAAAAGCACGGAGTTTTTATTTTTTATCGATGGTTTATTGATTTTTTATCATCACTGCCTTGCGCAGCCTATTTTGGCATAACGCAGAATTAAGGATATTTTGATGATAAAAAAAGTATTAACCATTGCGGGAAGCGACTGCAGCGGCGGAGCCGGTATTCAGGCAGATTTAAAAACATTCTCAGCGCACGGCACATACGGCATGAGCGTGATTACATCAGTGGTGGCTGAAAATACCTGCACCGTTGCCGATATACAAAATATTCACACAGATATTATCACTAAACAAATGGATTGCGTGTTTGAAGATATTTTTCCCGAAGCCGTGAAAATCGGCATGTTGTCCACACCGGAAATTATGATTACCGTGGCGGAGTGCCTGGCAAATTGGCTGCCTGAAAACATTGTGGTGGACCCGGTAATGTATGCAAAAAACGGTTGTGCACTGATGAAAGAATCTTCAGTTAACACACTGATTCAAAGAATCATTCCCCTTGCTGACGTATTAACACCCAATATTCCCGAAGCCGAAAAAATTTCAGGCATATCCATCAATCATCAACAAGATATGGAACAAGCTGCCCGAATCATTCAACAAATGGGTGCGAAAACAGTGTTGGTAAAAGGCGGGCACAAAATAGGTGATGCGATTGATGTGTTATACGACGGCAAAAGCTTTTATTATTTTTCATCAGCACGCATCAACACCAAAAACACACACGGAACAGGCTGCACCTACTCTTCCGCCATCGCCGCCAATTTAGCAAATGGTTTGCCGATTTTACAAGCGATTACCCGCGCAAAATCCTATATCACCACCGCAATTGAACACGCGCTCAATCTGGGTAAAGGCAATGGACCCACAAATCATTTTTACGATTTATATCAACACGGATTACAGGAAGCATCATGAGAAAATACAAACAAGCACTTGATTATTTAAGAGAAAAATGCCCGCTGGTACATCAAATCACCAATTACGTTACCGTAAACGACTGTGCCAACATCACACTTGCCATTGGCGCATCACCCATTATGGCTGACGACATTAACGAAGTGGCAGAAATTGCCCAGTTAAGCCAAGCGGTTGTGCTGAATATCGGCACACTCAATCAAATACACATTTCCGCCATGATTGAAGCGGGCAAAGCCGCCAATCAAAAACAGATACCGGTTATTTTAGACCCCGTCGGCGCGGGTGCATCACATCTGCGCAGTGATACTGTTCAAATCTTGCTGTCTGAAATTCAATTCACCGTGATTCGCGGCAATATTTCGGAAATGCTCTTTCTGGCGGGGTTACAAGCCCAAATTTACGGTGTGGACGCCGGTAAAGCCGACATAACCCCAAAGCAACAAACGCTTTCCATCGCTCAAAACATCGCTAAAACGCACCATTGCACAGCGGTTATTACCGGTGCTTGCGATATTGTTGCCGACCAAATCCAAGCCGCTTTTATTCATAATGGGCATCCCATGATGGCAAACATCACAGGAACGGGCTGCATGAGCACTGCGTTAATCGGTAGTTTTTGCGGTGCAAACCCTGATTTGCCTTTTGATTCGGCTGTTGCGGCATTATTGGTTATGGGCATCGCCGGAGAAATTGCACACAAACAAGCAGGGCATCTGGGCAATGGCAGTTTTCGCGCAGCCCTGCATGATGCCGTAAGCCAGATGACTACAGAAACTTTAGTAAAAATGGCAAAATTCAATGACGCCTGATTATTCTGTGTATTTGGTAACCGACCGCCAATTACTCAATGGAAAAATGCTGCCTGAAACCGTGGAACAAGCCATTTTGGGCGGCGTCGGGGTGGTGCAATTACGTGAAAAAAACAGCTCATCGGCTGAATTTTATCAATTGGCACAAGAACTGCACATGCTAACCCGCCGCTATCATGTACCGCTCATTATCAATGATCGAGCGGACATTGCTTTGGCAATAGATGCCGACGGCGTACACATCGGACAAGAAGACCTGCCCGCAGACAAGGTGCGTGCTTTGCTTGGTTCGGACAAAATACTGGGGGTGTCTGTTCATTGCGTTGCCCAAGCTATTAAAGCACAGCAAGACGGTGCTGATTACTTGGGTGTCGGCGCAGTATTTGCCACGCCCACCAAGTCAAATGCCAATGTGCTTTCCGTTTCAGAAATCAAAAGAATTTTAGCGGCAGTCAATCTCCCCGTTGTGCTTATCGGCGGTTTGAACACCCAAAATATCGGACAATTTATTGATTTAAAAATCGCCGGCATTGCCGTTGTATCCGCGATTATCGGACACGACAACCCGCAGTCTGCTGCCCGTGAAATCAAGCAGATTTTAAGCAGGAAAAGGTAGCTGCCAATCTTTAGGTTGTTGTCATTCAGCGTCTGGGCGCGGCTTTCACCGTGCCCAGACCACACATCACTCGCAACCTCGCCCTTTAAGGCGGGGTTTCTAACCAACAAGGAAGAATGATAAAGCAAAGGCTTGATTGAAAAACAGAATGCGTTTTAGTCGCAACGTATCAATTATATTGAAAATATTGGATAAAAAACGCAGTCATGGTTTTGAAAACCAGCCGCAACAATCATTTTAAAATCAAGATAAGATGAAACCAACGCATTATTTTCAAACCAAAAACCAGCTCAATTCAGATACCAATGATGCCTGGTAAACACTTTTCTATCCATTCACGCAAAACAATCAATTTACCGTGAAAAAAATGCCCTGTTTGCGGAACAACCACAATCGGCATGATTTGCTTATTCGCCCAATCCAGTGAGTTTTGCAAAGGCACTACTTTATCGGTTTCACCGTGAATCAATAAAGTACGTTTGGGATTGAATGACAGCGGCGCATCGGGTTGATACACACCAACAGCTGGTCCCAGCAACAATAAGGCATCGGGTTGGCTTTTTTCGGCAGCAAAAAGGGCGACATAACCGCCAAACGAGAAACCCGCCAAAACATGCTTCGACACATCAGGATGCTGTGTTTGCGCAAACCGCAGCACTGCCAAGCAATCCTCGGTTTCACCACGACCGAAATCATGTTCCCCTTCACTTTCACCCACACCGCGCAAATTAGGCAAGTAACAATGAAAGCCCAATGAAGACAATGCCTTGGCAGCAGTTTGAATCACTTTATTGATAAATGTCCCGCCCTGCAGCGGATTGGGATGATTAATGACCGCCACACCCTTCGCTTCGCCTTGTGCGGCAATGTAAATGGTTTGCAGACGACCCGCAGGACCGTGAATAAAAATGATATTTTGTGTGTTCAGCATGGATTTTGATATATTGGTAAAATTTTTTTATCGTTGCAACGAAACTGTTTATTATAATGACCCTGCAGATTAAGTGCTATTGACGGCTGCCTGAAAATATATTTCATAAAACAAAAATATTAAACAACATAAAGCATTATGCCTGAGCTACCTGAAATTGAAGTAACCCGCCGCGGTATCGCGCCGTATATTGAACACAAAATATTTCAATCGGTAGTGGTGCGCCAGCCAAAATTACGCCAAACAGTTGATCCGGAATTACATCGGCATTTGTGCGGACAAACGGTTTTGTCAATCTCGCGCCGCGCCAAATATTTGTTGTTTCACACATCAACAGGTTGCCTGATGATACATTTGGGCATGTCCGGCAGTCTGCGTGTCTTTTCCGAACAACACCCGCCGCCGGAAAAACATGACCACGCTGATTTTGTCTTCCACGACAACACATTACTGCGCTTTCGCGATCCGCGCCGTTTTGGTGCTTTATTGTGGTTTTCAGGCAGCCCTGAACAGCATTCATTGTTACGGCATTTGGGACACGAACCCCTCAGCGAAAATTTTAATGCCGCCTATTTGGCAGCACAGTTAACCAAACAAAGCCGTGCGGTTAAATCGGCACTTATGGATAACCGCGTTGTCGTTGGCGTGGGCAATATTTATGCCAATGAAAGCCTGTTTTACGCCGGCATTCACCCAATGAAACCCGCCAACCAATTGCACCCTCAAGAATATGAACAACTGGTTATCGCCATAAAAGACGTATTGCACCGTGCCATCAATGCCGGCGGCAGCACTTTACGCGATTTTGTTAATTCTGATGGCAAAAGTGGCTATTTTCAGCAACAATACGCCGTTTATGGACGCACAAATGAACCATGCCGCGAATGCGGCGCACCCATTTCCAAAACGACTATTGCCCAGCGCAGTACTTTTTTCTGTTCTGTTTGTCAGCACTAACCCGAAAAACAACACAATGACTTCTGCCCAATATACACCGCTTTCTTTTTACAAACGCCTCTTGCGCCTTGCAAAATTACCCGCTTGGCTTGCCCGCACTTATCGGCGCATCAATACTTTCACTGATTTGTCTGTTGCCGAACGTAACGACGCATTGGCCGCTATTGCCAACGAAATTTTGGCAATTTTTGATATTCGGTTACACATCAACCGCAGAGACAACACCTCCATTACCACCCCCATTTTGGCAGTATCCAATCACATTTCTTGGCTGGATGTTTTTGTGCTGATGTCGCTTTACCCCAGCGGTTTTATCGCCAAACAATCCATTCGCCGCTGGCCGATTATCGGCAAACTGGCATGGCGCATTGACACCGTGTTTATCAACAGAACCTCTCGCAAAGACACCGACAGCGTTAATCAAGCCATTGCCCAAGCATTGCTGCGTAATCGCAGCGTTACCTTTTTTCCCGAATCAAAAACCTCCGACGGCATAGGTATTCTGCCGTTTAAAGCAGCCCTTTTTCAGGCAGCCATTGATACCAACACACCCATTCAAACCATCGCATTGCGCTATTTTGATGAACAACAGCAACGCACCACCGATGCGTCTTACGCACATGTTTCATTATTGACTTCTGTGTGGCGGGTTGCCGGACATCACTATATGAACACAGTAGTGGATTTTGCACCACTTATTGACAGCAAACCCGTACCAGCCCTTGATCGCTTTGAGTTAAAAGACTTAGCTGAACGTTTTGTTGAAAGTAAAGTGTGTACCCAAAAATAACGGCCAATTGGTTTGCACCTTCTTAAAATACACAGCAAAACCATTTAATAAATCTGCTGTTATCGGTTATATTAAAATTTTTCTGTTGAACGCCGTTAAAAGTTGTAAAATTAACAGCCGTGCAGCTTCAGTGTATGCTGCGTTGTTTATTTTGGTTCATGTCTCTAACATCGTTTTTAGGGGAAGCTGCAATGCAAAAAAGAAGGCCGAAATTCCTTGATATAGCAAAAATACGCTTGTCGATTCCGGCAATTGTATCCATTTTGCACAGGGCAAGCGGCGTGGGGTTGTTTATTTTCCTTCCGCTCATTCTGTGGCTGTTTTCAGGCACTTTATCTGATGAGTCCGCATTCAACACTTATCAGACTTGGGTACATAATCCTTTGGTGATTATCATACTAATCGGTTTACTCTGGGCGTATTTGCACCACGCATTTGCCGGTATCCGATTTCTGTTTTTAGATGTACACAAAGGTTTAGAACTCTCTACTGCCCGCGCCACATCTAAAATTGTTTTTGTTTCAGCCATTGTGCTGACTGTTCTTATTGCAGGAGCATGCTTATTATGAGTGAACGTAAATTAACGGGCGCACATTACGGCCTGCGCGATTGGGCGATGCAGCGCATCACTGCTGTGGTCATGCTGGTGTACACTGCTTTCTTGTTGGCAGCCATTGTCTTAATGCCATCTGCATATGAAGCATGGCAAGCATTTTTTGCACAAACTTGGGTGCGTTTGGTAACCCAAATTGCTGTGATTGCTTTGATATTGCACGCTTGGGTGGGTATTCGTGATTTGTGGATGGACTACATAAAACCATTCGGCAAACGTTTGTTCTTACACATTGCCACTATTTTGTGGCTGCTCGGCTGTTTGATTTATTCGATTAAAGTTATTTGGGGGGTCGCATGAGTTTTCCCACGAATTTTCCCGTTCGCCGTTTTGACGCTGTTATCGTTGGCGGTGGTGGTGCCGGTTTACGCGCGGCATTGGAATTATCCAAAGCCGGCTTAAATACCGTTGTTTTATCCAAAGTATTCCCCACTCGTTCTCACACCGTAGCGGCACAAGGCGGCATCTCCGCCTCTTTGGGTAATGTGCAGGAAGACCGCTGGGATTGGCACATGTACGACACCGTTAAAGGTTCAGATTGGCTCGGCGATCAAGATGCCATTGAATTCATGACCCGCCGTGCACCCGATGCCGTCATCGAATTGGAACACATGGGCATGCCGTTTGACCGCGTGGAATCAGGCAAAATTTATCAGCGTCCGTTTGGCGGACACACTGCCGAACATGGCAAACGTGCGGTAGAACGTGCATGCGCCGTAGCAGACCGTACCGGTCATGCCATGCTGCACACTTTGTACCAACAAAATGTCCGTGCCAATACTCAATTTTTCGTAGAATGGATGGCACTGGATTTAATTCGCGATGAAAACGGTGATGTCATTGGTGTTACTGCCATGGAAATGGAAACCGGAGACGTCTATATTCTTCATGCCAAAGCAGTTTTGTTTGCGACCGGCGGCGCAGGTCGTATCTACGCCTCATCCACCAACGCGTTCATGAACACCGGCGACGGTTTAGGCATGGCGGCGCGTGCGGGTATTCCTTTGGAAGATATGGAATTTTGGCAATTTCACCCCACCGGCGTTGCCGGCGCGGGCGTATTGATTACCGAAGGTGTGCGCGGTGAAGGCGGTATCTTGCTTAACAGCGAAGGCGAGCGTTTCATGGAACGTTACGCACCCACTGTTAAAGACTTGGCTTCCCGTGATGTGGTTTCTCGCGCCATGGCAATGGAAATTCATGAGGGTCGCGGCGTCGGCAAAAACAAAGATTATGTATTGCTGAAACTGGATCATTTGGGTGCAGAAAAAATCATGGAAAAACTGCCGGGCATTCGTGAAATTGCGATCCAATTTGCCGGCGTTGATCCGATTAAAGACCCGATTCCCGTTGTACCGACTTGCCACTACATGATGGGCGGCATTCCCACCAACTACCACGGCGAAGTGGTTGCTCCGCAAGGCAGTAATCCCGAAGCAGTGGTAAAAGGTTTCTATGCTGCGGGTGAATGTGCATGTGCTTCGGTTCACGGTGCAAATCGTCTTGGGACAAATTCATTATTGGATTTGGTGGTATTCGGTAAAGCCGCGGGCGACAGCATGATTGAGTTCATCAAAAATTACGGCGAACTCAAACCATTGCCTGAAGATGCTTCTGCCAAAACTTTAGCGCGTTTAAACCGCTTGGAAAATCAAACCAACGGCGAGAAAGTAGATGATGTACGCACTGAATTACAGCGTTGCGTACAATCCCATGCCGGTGTATTCCGTACCGACAAAGTCTTGCAAGACGGCGTGGAACGCATTCGCGAAATCGCCGAACGTGTTGCCAAAACCGAAATCACCGACAAAAGCAAAGTATGGAACACCGCCCGCTTAGAAGCTTTGGAATTGGATAATTTGATTGAAGTGGCGCAGGCTACCCTTGTTTCTGCCGAAGCACGCAAAGAATCGCGCGGTGCGCATGCCTCTGACGATCATCCCAACCGCGATGATGAAAACTGGATGAAACACACCTTGTATTTCGCCGAAGGCCAACGTTTAACTTATAAACCGGTGCACACCAAACCTTTGAGTGTGGAATACATCGAACCGGCCAAGCGCGTTTATTAAAAGCGTACACACAGGAATCACAAACCATGGAAAAAATACGTTTTCAAATATACCGCTATAATCCCGACGTCGATGCCAAGCCTTATATGCAAAACTACGAGGTGGAGGTTGAACCGACAGACGTTAAATTATTAGATGTTTTGATTAAACTCAAAGCTCAAGATGACAGCCTATCGTTTCGCCGTTCCTGCCGCGAAGGTATTTGCGGGTCTGACGGCATGAACATCAACGGCAAAAACGGCTTGGCTTGTTTAACCGATATTCGCAGCTTAAAGCAGCCGATTGCCTTACGCCCTTTGCCCGGCTTACCGGTTATCCGCGATTTAATCGTGGACATGACACAGTTTTTCAATCAATACCACTCCATCAAACCCTATTTGGTGAATAATCATCCCGTGCCGGACGGCGAACGTTTGCAAACGCAAGCCGAGCGCAAAGAGTTAGACGGATTATACGAGTGTGTTTTGTGCGCTTGCTGTTCAACTGCTTGCCCATCGTTCTGGTGGAATCCCGATAAATTTGTCGGCCCGTCCGGTTTGCTCAACGCCTATCGCTTCATTGTTGACAGCCGCGATACCATCACCAACGAGCGTTTGGACTATTTAAACGATCCCTATCGCCTGTTTCGCTGCCACACCATCATGCAGTGTGTTGATGTGTGTCCGAAACACCTGAATCCGACCCGAGCCATCGGTAAGATTAAGGAAGTTATGTTGAAACGAGCAATGTAATGCCGGCTGACACAACCGTGTTTAGCAATGCTGCCAAACGGCGTATCCGCTGGCTGATGCGCCGCGGCTTGCTTGAACTGGATATTTTGCTTGAACGATTTATGGTTAAAGAATTTGACGCATTATCGGATAATGAATTAACCTTATTGACTCAATTGCTTGATTCTCCCGATCAGGAATTTCTGGCTTGGGTTAATCAAACCGAAATCTGCAGTAATCCCGCTTTCCGGCCATTGTTGGAAAAAATCAGACAGGCGTAACGGCTTCCTTTTGAAACTTGGATTGGATATACTCAATCGAAGTTTCAGGCAGCCTGAAATCTGTTTTCATTAAGTAAAATAATAAGGAGTTAGAGATGTCTCGAGCCATTCTCAATATTGAAGGCAAAGATGCTTTGGATTTGCCGGTATTATCAGGTACTTTAGGACCTGACGTTCTTGACATCCGCAAATTGTATGCGGGTACGGACATGTTCACTTTTGACCCCGGTTTCACCTCCACTGCATCATGTGAATCCAAAATCACTTTTATTGATGGTGATAAAGGGCAATTGTACTATCGCGGCTATCCGATTGAGCAATTGGCGGAACACAGCAGTTTTCTGGAAACCTGCTATTTACTGCTCTACGGTGAATTGCCGAATGCCAAGCAAAAAGAAGAGTTTGAAAATGGCGTATTGCACCACAACATGGTGCATGAACAATTAACTTGGTTTTTCCGAGGATTCCGCCGTGATGCGCACCCCATGGCGATGATGGTTGGTGTTGTCGGTGCATTGGCAGCGTTTTATCAAGACAGCTTGGACATCAACAACCCCGAGCATCGCCGCATTGCCGAATTCCGCTTAATTGCGAAAATCCCCACCATCGCCGCAATGTGTTATCGTTACTCTACGGGCAAACCCTTTAATTTCCCAAAAAACAGCCTGTCATACACAGCCAACTTCATGCACATGATGTTTGCCATGCCTACTCAGGAGTACACCCCCAATCCCATCTTAGTACGTGCCTTAGACCGCATCTTCATCTTGCATGCCGATCATGAGCAAAACGCTTCTACTTCCACAGTACGTTTATCCGGTTCTTCCGGTGCTAATCCATTTGCTTGTATTGCTGCCGGTATCGCTTGCTTGTGGGGGCCTGCACACGGCGGAGCCAATGAAGCCGTACTGAAAATGCTGGACGAAATCGGCGATGTTTCCCGCGTTCCCGAATTCATGGAAGGTGTAAAAGAGCGCAAATACCGCTTAATGGGTTTTGGTCACCGCGTTTACAAAAACATGGACCCGCGCGCCAAAATCATGAAACAAACCTGTGATGAGGTATTAAACGAACTGGGTTTGCATAACGACCCCAAATTCAAATTGGCAATGGAATTAGAAAAAATCGCCCTGAACGATCCCTATTTCATTGAGCGCAAACTGTATCCGAATGTAGATTTCTATTCAGGTATCGTTCTAAGCGCGTTAAAAATCCCTGTATCCATGTTCACAGTGATTTTTGCCTTGGCACGTACTGTAGGCTGGGTATCTCATTGGCACGAAATGATCGCCGATCCGCACCAAAAAATCGGTCGCCCGCGTCAGCTATACACCGGTTCAGAACGCCGTGATTATATTCCTGTGGATAAACGTTAATTCATTGATTTATTGGGTTTAACCTGTTTTCAGGCAGCCTAAAGGCTGCCTGAATTTTTGGAGCTGTACTGGGGGGCTGCGGATATTTAAAAACTCAGCGTGAGCGGCAGTGAATGCATATGACCGCTTAGTTGCTGATGAGCGATTTTTCTAAGCTGCCTGTGCGGCAGTGAACAACGCGATGCAGCTGTTCTATAGCAGTGTATGTTTCTAAGCTGCCTGTGCGGCAGTGAACACTTTGTAGAACTTCCGGCTTGCTGCATATCATTTCTAAGCTGCCTGTGCGGCAGTGAACCCGTTATTTATTTTTATTGTGTTGCCGTTGCTTTTCTAAGCTGCCTGTGCGGCAGTGAACGAGACGGCATCGGCATACGTAACCGCCGCCATGTTTCTAAGCTGCCTGTGCGGCAGTGAACACTGAAATCACTGAAAATAATAACGGATATGATTTCTAAGCTGCCTGTGCGGCAGTGAACAGCTGGTATGTTTAACCGATTCTATTGAACTATTTCTAAGCTGCCTGTGCGGCAGTGAACTCCTTTTGTGAAAAAAACTCAAGTGATGATTTTTTCTAAGCTGCCTGTGCGGCAGTGAACCCCCAGCTGAATTTAATTATTTGGAAATCGCATTTCTAAGCTGCCTGTGCGGCAGTGAACGTTGTTCGGCTGCCATTGAGACAAGTCTGTCTTTTCTAAGCTGCCTGTGCGGCAGTGAACTGTTGTTCTTGGGCGTTTTGTTGTTGGTTGGCTTTCTAAGCTGCCTGTGCGGCAGTGAACGTTTTTAAAAAGCAATTAAAAGCACTTTAATATTTCTAAGCTGCCTGTGCGGCAGTGAACTTTCGGCGATATTTTTGTCAATTCGTCAAACAATTTCTAAGCTGCCTGTGCGGCAGTGAACTTAAAATCTTGCCGCCCGTTGCTACACGGGGTTTTCTAAGCTGCCTGTGCGGCAGTGAACATCAAGCAGCTGAAAATCACCCGATGCGGTGTCCTTTCTAAGCTGCCTGTGCGGCAGTGAACTGCTCAACAGTACTGAATATGGCTGGCGATCTTTTCTAAGCTGCCTGTGCGGCAGTGAACAGAGCCGGAAAGCCACCCTGTATTGTCGTCTGTTTCTAAGCTGCCTGTGCGGCAGTGAACATTGCAGTTCAGCGAGCTGGAAAGCGGCACGGCTTTCTAAGCTGCCTGTGCGGCAGTGAACATTACGGCAATCAGAATGAAGAATTAACCGATCTTTCTAAGCTGCCTGTGCGGCAGTGAACAGGAGTAAAAAAATACAATACACTGATAACAATAACTTAATCAACCTTTCAGCCTAAAAACCCTTTTTTAGAGTACTAAAATATTTTATATAAAAATCATATAATTAAAAAAACACCTAAAAAAAGGGTCAGCTCGGAGCGCAACAGTATTTGTCAGTAGGGCTGGCTATAAAGCTAAATTTGTCAAAGAAAAACCGAGTGGACTCCCACCCGATTTACTGAACTAAAACCAGGGGATGGTTGCTTCTGCACTCAAGCCGTAGCTGCTGAATTGTCCGCAGGAGGGTGATTGCTGTGGTTCCCCGTGCTGGATAAATAGCCGAAACGCCTGCTTTGAAGACAAGCTTTTCATCTGAATAAAAGGCAGTTTGCAACTCTGGTTTTGGTGATTCAGAACGCGTTGTTGCGCTTCCTCCTCCGTTATCCACCCTTTACGCACCGAGCGCCGTAATAGTCGATCGGCACTGCTTTTAACCTGTATGCGCGATACGTTTCTCCAGCTTTTAATTTCCGGAATGGGTAGTACTTCTGAGGTGGTGCAGTAATCATTCAGCCCTGCTCGCCAGCCGGTCGCCTCCAGAGTCTCAAGCACCGCCCGCTCACTGTGCAAACGTACCACTTCACCCAGCGTCGTTTCCTCATACCCAGGAAAACTCACACCGACATCGCCTTTTCCGTGAGCCACAAGTGCTCGATGAAGTTTGGCAAACAAGGCTGAAAGTAAAATTGATGCCTTAAATTCAGGGTCTGGGAGGACACGAATATCCTGATAGCTATCCATGAGTGTGTCCTTATTATTCTTTCTCACCAAACACGCCGCCACGGATCAGCACAGCCATCACAAAATGCTGCTGTTCCACCGGTGGTTTATCGCCTTTTATTACCCAGTTATCCAACAGAGTATAAAAGTCCACCTTCTCTTTTGGCTGGCGGCATGCCACACCGCGGCTGGTGACAGAACCATACGGTTCTACCGCAATAGCACCGAGTGTTTCTACCTGCGGATGCCAGGTATCAATGGTTCTCAAGGCGTTACCTACTTTCTGCGAATGCAGGGCAGCCACACCATCTACCTGATACAACACTTTGCTTTTGGTACTGTTGCTGTCAAGTACCAGCTCCTGGGACGGGAATACTTCCTGCCCTTGCCCCAGGCGCACATACGCTTCAACATTCAACAGTACGAAGCCATCGCCCTTCAAACCGTGTTCGATTTCTGCCGCCAGCTCTTTCAGCTGTTTGTCGCTGTTTTTGAAGTCACGCAACGAATAATCATGGGCGTTAAACTCCCAGTTTTTTGTTCCTTTAACAATCACTCGCACATGCTCTGCACCCACGCGGTTACGCCACAGGAAGCGACCATTTGCCAGGTTAGAAGCATAACGCAATGCCAATTCAGCAAAACCATGCTCCGCAATATAGCCATTGATCACGCCTTCCAGCTCCGCCTGATACTCTCTGTTATTGCAGACCGATGGCGTTGCCAGATTACCCAACACCCGCAGGCTGAATTCTATTTTTAAGGTATCCGCTTCGGCAGGCAAAGCCGCCACATCCACGCGTTGCAGGTTGGCTTTTTGAATTTCAGCATCCAGTTTCGCAGGGTCGCTGGTAATCGCATTTTTCAGCCGGTTGGAAATGGTTCCTCGTACCGCCTTCTCCTGTACTTTCACTGCCTGCCAACTGTCACCCTGCCAGTTACCTGAAAATAACAGCGCATCAGAGTTCGCCAGCTTACGTTCAAAAGCCAGTACAGATGCTGTTTTAATCGTTGAATTTTTAGCCATGATGTCATCCTTTAATTGTCATCAAAATTGATGGGGTCGTCTTTGTCTTGCGCTTCATCTTCTTGAGCAAATTGCCCGCAGCAGTAATAGCCGGTTTCTGTGGTGCGATAATGCCAAAATATTTCCTCAGGAGCTTCAATACGGTGAATGCCGCGCCATTCGCCAACGCCATAAACGGCTTCTGTAAAACAGAACGGCGACTGAGCATCACGTGCATTTGCCACAACACCGGCGTGATAAAGAGGAGATATGCGCTGCCACCCGGTCATCAGCGGAACCAGATAGCCAGGAGCAGGTTTCTGCTGATATTGCCAGTCCCCTGACTCATTGGCTTTCATTTTGAATGCCGCAAAATCGAGCCAAGCATCAAACATTTCCGCATCAGGCTGTTGCTGATGCAGTTGTTGAAAATGATCCTTCAGTAAAGCGGAGCGATCCAACAGAACAAATCCCGGCATCAGGCTGTAACGGATCGCACGCCAATTTTTGTCATCGGCGGTAAGTGCGCAAATACGGACATTACGTATATCCGTAATGAAGCCACCCGCCAGCTTTTGTGTCTGGCATAGCACTTTCATGTGCTGCGCCAGCTCCTGGAACCCCACTTCACCATTCTTAATTTCCCCGTGACATTCCAGCAACAAGGAAACTGTCATGTGCATTCGCCCTTCCTCATTAAAAGAGGCTGTCTCTCCTTCCTTTGTTAGCGGATTGCGGGTTAAAGCAAATTGATAATCCCATCCTGAGGTATGGGCATGAACCTGATGACTGTGGCACACCACACCACACCCGTTCAGCGTTAGTCCATGGCTGGCTTCGAGCTTTCGCGACAGCGCATGTGTATACCCGAGAAAATGGGTAATTGCCGGAAACCCCCATGTTAGCCCGGCAATGGCATTTGCGTTCTCCACCTTCAGCCGGTGTAAAATAATGAGCTTACTCATGGCGGTATCTCCTGAAATCCAGCTCTATCTCGTGTAAACGCTGATGGAACTTTGTTTGCCACTCTCTCCGTTCCACCAGCTCCACACTTAATCCCCCTTTTTTAAGGTGATCATTCAGCCAGAGGGCAAAATCGTTCGCTACACTCACCTGCCAATCATCTTTATCACGTTCGGCGCGAAAAATTTCATCAATATTAACCCGATAAGGGTCAAGCCAAAACTGCTGATGCCGTTTTAATTGACACGCGCTATCCTTGCTATCCTTCGTCCAGCCCGCCCAGTCTTCGCGTTGAATGCCCGCAGCAATATTGAATAACAGGTCAATAAGCTCATCAATATAGCGATCACGCTGCCGTCGGATTTTGGCATTCTTTTTTTCGCCGGTACTGACCAACAAATGAATAAGTTGACGCAGTGTCTGCTTCGTCGCACGTTTAAAAGAACCAGAGTCAAAAATCGTGGTCATCGTAAGTGGCTTTTTATCCTGTTTTTCCCAGACAGGCGGGCTGGCAGGAAGCAGCCATACACGCCCGCCTCGCTCACTGTTCAACTTCGAGATATTTTGCGGTTTTGTACCGCCAAAATTGACCACAGCGGTATTGGGGAATATGACCAGCATTTCTGAGTGCCATTTCTTTTCATGGCGCGCCTGCCTGATCGCTTTTGCTTCCTCGCTAAAACGCTGCGCAACTATTTTTTGGTGTAGTGCCTGTGCCAGCGAACTGGGGAAAAGTGGATTCAGCAAGTGATAATCACCAGCAACAGGGAAATAAACCTGTTTGGCAAGTGTGTGAGAAGTTGGGTCTTTTGTCGTCAATGCCTGTGAGAAACCCGCCAACCACTCAGCAAGCTGCTCGGGTGTTTCCGCCAAAACAGCCAGTGGTGAATCATCGTTGCGTTTCAGGCACGCCAGAAGCGAGTCGCCCTCAACCTCCGTTTGCAGCAACTTAGCGATATCAAGAGCGGCGGCGTCGCCAACGATATCTTCAGCAGGGCTACTCAGTGTTGACGTTGAAAGATAGCCTTCTTTGGTGTGGGTTTCGATAAAGATACTGCTGCTTTTCGAATCACTGTGAGTAAATTTCGCGGCATGAGTCACGGGAAGAGTGATTCGCCTCGCTCGTTTTGCTGCATCTGTTAGCCAGTTACGCGTCTCATAGCGCAGCTCAAGTGCCTGTCGCTCCTGCAAAACTTCGCTTTCCGGCGAGTTATTTGCTGCATTCTTCTTATCGAAGGCTTCGAGCTTGGCTTGCCGTCGTCCGGCAATGTATTCCACAATAAAATCCGTTAGTTTCTTTTGTGACATATCACATCCTTATCGTTATCGAATTTTGAACGCTCACCCAAAAGCGGAACCGGCTCCTGAATGCCCGAGAACTACCCATAAAAATGGTTTTGAACATACGCAGGTTTAACACAAAGCACAGCAACTTCTACCAGACATATGAAGAAAGCTTTTTCAAACAATTTCATAAGATCACCCATCAACAGATTTAGCACGATGATCAAAAATATACTCTTCCAAGAAATTAATGTCAATCCTATGGATTTATCAATTAATAATAATTAAAAAATTTACTAAAATATTTTTTTTTGTTAAACTCACAACGCTGTCGTACAGGCAGCTTAGAAATATATGATTGCAAAAGGTCAGCTGCATTCATTGCTCACTGCCGTACAGGCAGCTTAGAAATATGGATTTATAAATTAACTAAATTTCGTCGTTTACTGCCGCACAGGCAGCTCGTGTCCTCAATCGAGGGCACGAAACACACCCAACAGCGGGTGATAAAGCCAGACACCATTTCCTGCCTTTCGCAAATTGATTTCGCCGTAGCGTCTACTTACCTGCGTCAATTCCATCTCCTTTCGTTCAGCAATATCAAGCATCACAGCAGCGTAATCACTCTCCAACCAGGCAGAAACTCCGATCGCCATTTGCAATTCAACAGCACCAATATTTCCCGCATCTTTCCAGCCACTGTATCCATCATCAAGCACACAAAACTTTGGCTTATCATCTTCTTCTGCCATATACAAAAATAGCTGCTCTTCGGGCTGAGATTTTCTGAATGGCGTGAGTCTTTGCAGCTCTGCGCTCCAACTAATCTGTTTGCGCCACCAAATGACTGCAGGAGGCCGTTTTGCCATAGGCTGTTTTTTGTCTGTTTTCACGCCCCACAACTCCCTATAGCTGCGCCCGTGTTCCAGAGTACTTAAATTGCCGTAAGAAGAGGTGTCCCTGTAAGGTTCATCAGGTTCAAGGATACGTGGTACGGCATTGATAAATTGATATTGCTTAAGCAGCAGAATGTCCGCGAGATCGTGGCTTTTAAGCCTATAATCCTTGCTCTCAAAGCCCGGGCGGCAGTAGGCAACTTTTTCCGTGCCGTTTTTTAATGCACGAAAATTCTTACTGAGTATCAGAAAATTAGCACACTTTGGTTTTTGCTGACGGTGGCGTTGAATACGTCCGGCAAACTGGATTAGCGAGCGCATCGAACTCGGTTCTGCAATGCCCCAATCTGCATCCCAGTCCCGCCCAACCTCTATCACGGAAGTACCCAACACCACAAACACATGGTGCATAGCGGGATTCCGTTCCAGCGCCTCCTGAATTTCGGGCTGCTGCCAGATCTGATGCTCGTCATGGCGGGAAAATGCCGCATCCAGTCGCTTTTCAATATGCGAACGGAATAGCAACGGATGCTGGCTGTGATAGACACAATAATGAATGCAGTAGCCTTCCGGTGAAGGCATGGTCATCAGTGCCTGTGCGGTTGCCACCAGAGGATTGATATTCGCCATCCGCACCAACCCCAGCGAAACGGTTTTGCCGCTGTGGTGCCGCTGATGATGGTTGCGGTGTAAATTCAGAATCTCACGTTGAAGCGTGGCAGCAAATGTCTCTATTTCCCGGGCAGCCGGTTCAACAGTAACCAAACGCGCCTCCCGCAGAGCCGGTTTTTTATCCAACCTTTGGGCACGGCGCTGGGCAAACTGATTATGATATTTCCAGAAAGGCTCATGAGCACCGAATACAGAGCTACAAGACTCATCTTCATCAAACCAAGCACAGCACACTTCCTGTGCTTGTCCGGGCTCACCACATGCCTGCTGGAAGGCTTTTCGCCCTGAGAGATATGCGCTGTAAAGCGTCATCACCAGCCACGGCGACAGTGTTGCCGAAGAGAGCAACACCCTGCTGCCAAGCATTCCTGCCCAATTCACCAGACGACAAAGAGCATACTGATCAGCAATATCAAAATCATCCGGTTCATCCAGCACCAGGTCGCTGGTTAACAGGCGCAGCATTGGCGCAATTTGCTTGCCGCCACGAACCCCTTCGGTTGCGGGCATGAGATGATCGATTGTTGAGACCAAAACGGGCGCATTAATCAGCTTACTCAACTTTGGATCACTGTCCAGCAGTTGCCGCAATGGTCCCTGATTAATTACGCCGTCGTAATGGACATACTGATGCTCTTCAAACAAATCCTTCTCTGAAGCACTGCTGCGATCGTCTTCCTCAGCATCATGCAGCTTGTAATCAGTCTTATCATTATGTAGCTCGCGCACAGCAGAAGAGCCGATTAATACGGCAAGATCGTCCTCTCCCAGATTCAGCCTTTCCCTGAGAGCGTCTCCGGTTTGCAGCGTCAGGGTACGCAAACCCAGAGCCACGGTGAAGCGGCAACCTTTTTCTTCATTGGCAAGAGCATACATAATGCGTGCGTTGGCAAAGGTCTTTCCGCAACCGGTTGATGCCATATTAATTCCGAAAAAGCCCTGACGCTGTGCACGTTCACGCAATCCTTCAGCCACGTCCCATGCGCGATTCTGCCAGTGAAAACGCACCAATTTAGCTCTTTCACGGAAGCCTTTGTGCCGTGTTATGGCGGGCAGATGCTCACGCAATACAGGTAAACTTCGCCCCAATAAAAGCGCATGATGTGCAACACCGACATTATGCTCATCCAACTTTTGCTTAAGCTGCCCAGTCTCACGATCGGTATTCGCCCAAGCGGCATAGGCTGGATCTTGCCACACCACACGTGGGGTCTGCGAAGAGTAGAAATGGTCGGCAAGCATCAGCGTCATACGCGCCAGGTGCAGGGTAAAAAGCTGATCTATTTTGCCGAATTCATAGATGGAAACCGCATGCGCCGCCCGTTTAGCCAGTTGTCTGGCCTTCTCACGCCAGGTTTCGCTCCGTAATGGTGTTCCATTTAAAAAGTTCCATACATCACGAAAATCCTTTTCTCGCCAGTTACTATCAACGTGATTACGCGCGTTCCAGTCAATATTGAGCTGCTCGGTAAGCCAGTTATCATTTTCAAAACTGGGGGGCGCAACTTCCCCTAAATACTGCGGTAAGCGATGATGGGACAAGATAAGCCAAGCAACCACCTGCGCCAGCGGTGGCAAACCGGTAAACGGGCTGTTAGTGTGGGTGTGGCTCTGCGTGTCCTTATACAGATTCGCCAGTAGTACTTCTTCATCAGCCGACGTTAGAGTGCCAAGCTGCGCCAGCCACTGCACATCGGTTTGCTTTCCAACCAGAGCCTGAAACAGGCGTACCGATAACCATTCATGGCGAAACGGTTGATACCGCGGAGCTGATTTCCCTTTTAGCCCTTTCTGAAACAAAGTCCCTGCTTTGCCAAAATCATGAAACAGACCGGCAATTGCCGCGAGAACAGCAATCGATTCCACGCTGCGCCAACCCGATTCATGCTTGCTGCGCAGAATATCTCGCGATGTACTGTTGGTTGGTACCGATCCCTGAGCATTAAAACGCCGAAGATTTCCTATCATCCAAAGCAGCTCCGTTTGCCCATTTTTCTTGAGCCAATGGCAGGCAATTGCCGTATTTCTGCGAGCACTTTTACGTAACAACCGCCGCAACGTATCCAGCCCTTGTTGCGTAATCGCCGTTTGCCAGCAACTATCTCCTTTACGTTCAGCAAACTGATCAAGTATCTGACAACTTTGCTCTCGGGCTTTTTTGCTGCACTGCGAGACAATCAGGACATTCATTCGCGCTCGCTCCTCAATTTAAGTGCCGTCTCCTGCAACGTTTCAATCATCAGGTCAAGTGCCTCAGACTGCTGAAACCCGCTGATGCAACGCTGCCGAAAGGTTTGCTGATCCTCGCCTTCCATTGCCGCAATAAAAGCCTGAGGCAATACCAGTGCATCTTTGATCAAATCAGCCAGATCGAACACCAAGCCGCCGCGCCGTGTTTTACCGTGCAGCACCGCAAGACCGTGGGGTATTCCCGTAACCCATGCTGCTACGGCTGCCAGTCCGTATGCCAGATAATTACCCTGATCCAGCAGACGGTTAGCACTATCAGTACCGCCGCCGCGTTTCGCTCGGGTAAAATCACCATACTGCACTGCATCACTGGCCAGCTTATAAAGTGCTTTGGTGAGCTGCGCTTCTTGGCTCATCAATTCGTTATGATCGGAAGCCTTCTCTATTCCCGTACGAAAGCGATCCAATTTATCTTTCAGTATTGATGCAGAAGGACTAAAACGTGTTTCCCGCTGCATTCTTGCACCAGTCCAATGGCGTTCAATTTGCTGCAAACGAATTTGTTGAAAACGTTTGGCGGCAATCAGTCGCTTCTTTTCATCAAACCAGAATGACACCCAGTTTTGCAGATATTCAGTGGGGCGGTATTCGCTTTGCGGGCTAATCCATGAAACATCAATATCTACTTCATTACCGGAATAGAGCGGTGTTCCGTCGCTGCCGCAAAAACCCACCAATACACCCGCTCTGGCAAATTCTCTCATGGCAGCTTGAGTTACCGATGTTCCGGTTCCCAGCATAACAACCGTGGTATTGGCTATCGGGATATTCCAGTATAAAGATGACTTGCCCTCGTCCGTAACATATTCCACCCGCCCGCCATTAACCAGTACACGGCAATATTGCAGGTAATAAATATTGGCACGTTTAGAGTGCAGAATGGTTTTCAAATCCGAAGGCATTAACATAATCACCACTTCCATGTCAGTGAATACAAAACACTAAACACATCAGGCTGCCTGAAATTTTATTCGGGCAATGAAACTGCTATGTCCACCAAAAATGCAGCACAATACCGATAAACCACACTGCACCAATTCGATTATTGCGTAAAAAAGTATGGAAACAAGCCATGCGATTGCGTCCGGCAATGGCAGGGTATTGTCGGTATTGCCAATAAATCACCACTGCCGCCGCCAGCCAATAAGGGCACGCCGCTTTCATTTGCCAGCCCAAAATCAACATCAGCAAAGTAAAGCCGGCGTGGCACAACATCACGATTTCGGCATCATATTTACCAAAAGTAATTGCCGAAGTTTTAATACCGATTTTTAAATCATCTTCTTTATCTGCCATAGCATAAATGGTGTCATAAGCCAGGGTCCACAGCACATTGGCGCAAAAAATCAACCATGCCAATGCTGGTACACTCCCCGTTTCTGCCGCAAACGCCATGGGAATACCAAACGAATACGCCAATCCCAAATACAACTGCGGCAAAGGAAAAAAGCGTTTGGTAAACGGATAACTGAATGCCAAAAACAGCGCAGGCAGGCTCATCAGCCAAGTGAATTGATTCATGGGCAATAAGCATAACAGTGCAAAAAAACACAATACGGCAACCAAAACAAAGGCTTCTTTTGTGCTGACTTTCTTTTGCGCAAACGGGCGGTTTTGGGTACGTGCCACCGCACCGTCAAAATCACGATCGGCAAAATCGTTTACCACACAACCCGCACTGCGCATAAAAAATGTACCCAGTACAAACAGCAGCACCAGCTGCCATGTCGGTGAACCATCAGCAGCAATCCACAATGCCCACAAAGTAGGCCACAGCAGCAGCAGCGTACCAATGGGCTTGTCTGCCCGCATCAGTTGAATGTAGGTGTGAAAACGATCACTCAAAAAGTCATTTTTCAGGCGACTTTTAATAGTATTGAATAAAGAAGACAACATGCTCACCATTTTCAGAGTAAATACAAAAGGATTTCAGCATTTAGCAAGACTTTGCTGCTGATTCAGTCATTAAATTTGATTGACAAGATTATGGGTAAATTGTGAAAAAAAGTAAATGAAACCGATTTTATTGCTTCACTCATCACAACAACTTAATTTCACATTCAAATCACTTTAATTCAAAATAAGAACCTATGTTCAATAATGTTTAAGAACCAATATTCAAAAAATTCTTAATAAAATCATATGGCATATAATTAGCAGATAAACCAAGATAGTAGGTAATCCTTTATGTACCCGAGTGATTTGACAGATAGCCAATGGGCGATGATTGAGTCGTTTTTTGACATCATATGATTTTATTAAGAATTTTTTTAAACATGGGTTCTAATATGCTTGATAAAAAAATAAGCATATTTCGTGTTAGAATACACAAAATCAGGCTGCCTGAAATACTGTTCTTCTTGATTTGGAAGAACTTGAAAACACACTGATATTCAATTTCTGCCATGCGGAACAAAACACAGCAAAATCACCACAACGGGCTTTGCTGTCGGTTTGTTAATGACGGTTTCTTTTGTCTGCTTTCTTAAAGATGAGATTATCTCAAAAGGCTGCCTGAAAAGTCGGTTTTGCTGCTCTGAAGCCCTAACTATGTACATTCATTTTGCGTGTGCATAATTAGCGTTTTAGAACGCATAACTATTGTTGTCATCTAAAATATTGGTCTGTATTTTTTAATCAATCAAAACTGCCATACCTAAATAATTAAGGAATAATATGTTTAATAAGCACATCAAAACATTTCAATACGGCAATCATACCGTTACTTTTGAAACCGGTGAAATCGCACGCCAAGCGGCGGCGGCAGTAAAAGTATCTATGGGCGATACCGTGGTATTGGTTACCGTTGCCACAACCAAAGAAGTCAAACAAGGACAAGATTTCTTCCCATTAACCGTTGATTATATTGAAAAAACATACGCTGCCGGCCGCATTCCCGGCGGATTTTTCAAACGCGAAGGCAGACAAAGTGAAAAAGAAATTCTCACCAGCCGCTTGATTGACCGCCCGATTCGCCCGCTATTTCCCGAAGGCTTCTATCACGACGTTCAAATCGTGGCAATGGTGGTATCGATTGACCCTGAAATTGACTCAGACATTCCCGCCATGCTGGGTGCGTCTGCCGCTTTGGTGTTGTCGGGTGTGCCGTTTGCCGGTCCGATTGGTGCGGCACGCGTAGGTTATATTAATGGTGAATATGTCTTAAACCCCACCAAAAGACAATCGGCAAAATCGCGCTTGGATTTGGTGGTGGCAGGCACAGAAAAAGCCGTGTTAATGGTGGAATCTGAAGCCGATATACTGCCTGAAGACGTAATGCTGGGTTCTGTGGTATTCGGACATGAACAAATGCAAGCCGCCATTACTGCCATCAATGAATTTGCCGACGAGGTAAACCCTGAAATGTGGGACTGGCAGCCAACTGCTGTTGATGAGAACTTAGCAGCAAAAGTGCGCGAAATTGCCGCTGCACGAATTGATGCTGCCTTCAAAATCAAACAAAAACAAGCACGAACTGCCCAATTAAACGAAGCCTGGTCTGCCATTGCCGAAGCATTAATCAACGAAGACACCGATACTTTGGTTGCCAATCAAATCAAAGGATTATTCAAAAAATTGGAAAGCGATGTGGTGCGCGGACAAATTTTAGACAGCCAACCGCGCATTGACGGTCGCGACACCCGCACCGTACGTCCGATTAATATCCAAACCGGTGTATTACCGCGCACCCACGGCTCAGCTTTATTTACCCGCGGCGAAACCCAAGCCTTGGCTGTTGCCACTTTAGGTACGCAGCGTGATGAACAAATTATTGATGCCTTGAGCGGAGAATACAGCGACCGTTTCATGCTCCACTACAACTTCCCCCCCTATTCCACCGGCGAAGTTGGTCGTGTGGGCGCACCGAAACGCCGTGAAATCGGTCATGGCCGTTTGGCAAAGCGCGCATTAATTGCCGTATTGCCATCTGCCGAAGAATTCAGCTATACCATGCGCGTGGTATCGGAAATTACCGAATCCAACGGTTCATCTTCCATGGCTTCTGTGTGCGGCGGCTGCTTGAGTTTGCTCAATGCTGGTGTCCCATTGAAAGCCCACGTGGCAGGCATTGCCATGGGTTTAATTTTGGAAGGCAATAAATTTGCCGTATTAACCGACATTTTAGGCGATGAAGACCACTTGGGCGACATGGATTTCAAAGTAGCCGGCACCACCGAAGGCATTACTGCTTTGCAAATGGACATCAAAATCCAAGGCATCACCAAAGGAATCATGGACATCGCTTTAAAACAAGCCAGAGAAGCGCGCTTACACATCCTGGGCTTAATGAAAGAAGCAGTAGATGGTCCCCAAGAGCTGTCGGAGCATGCACCGCGCCTCTACACCATGAAAATTAACCAAGACAAAATCCGTGAAGTGATCGGCAAAGGCGGCGAAACCATTCGCGCCATCACCGCCGAAACCGGTACAGAAATCAATATCGCCGAAGACGGTACAATTACCATTGCCGCCGTTACCGCCGAAGCCGGTGAAGCTGCCCGCCGTCGTATTGAAGAAATCACAGCGGAAATTGAAGTCGGCAAGGTGTACCAAGGTACTGTTATCAAATTACTGGATAATAATGTCGGCGCGATTGTGTCGGTGATACCGGGCAAAGACGGTTTGGTTCACATCAGCCAAATTTCACATGAGCGTGTGAAAAATGTCAGTGACTATTTGCAAATCGGTCAAGTAATCAATGTCAAAGCCATTGAAATGGATGACCGCGGTCGTGTGCGCTTGTCGATTAAAGCATTGATTGAAAAACCGGAAATGCTGCAAAAATCATTTGAAGAATAAACATGTTTGAATAAAAATTGTTTCCCTGCCGCTGTTTTGTTTCAGAAATCAGCGGCAGGTATTTTTTATTGTAATTACTGTATTTCTGACGCAAATGACGTTAAATCTGAATACCCTGCATTGGCAAAACCATTTGGTACTTGATGAATCAAAAAACATCAGTACATTATTGTCTGCCGAATCTCTGACACGCTGCCTGAAAAATTTAGATGCTGAGTTCTCAGTGCATTTACGCCATTTAGGCACATACCACGATATTCCACCGGAAACCGCTGATTTGGCATGGGTGCAGGCAGGCAAACTTTTTGTGCGCGAAGTGGAGCTGTGTCTCAATCAAACGGCGGTTGTTTGGGCGCGAAGTGTCTGCACAAACAATGCCTCTTTTTGGACATCATTACTGCAATGCGGCGAACAATCTTTGGGAGAGCATTTGTTTCAAAACAACCTGCCTTGGCAAAGATCCCCTTTTGTTTACGCGTTTGCCGACATTGAGGGCGATGATGCGGTACAAAAACACTGGGCAAGGCAATCTGTGTTTCATTTAAATCAAGAACCACTGGTCATTACTGAAGTGTTTCTGCCCGCATTAAATTCATTTTTGGCTTGATTTTTGTTCATCATTGCTATATATGCCAAACCCAGCAAAAAACGAACATCAAAATAACACAGATACCGTCACGAGCGAAGCGGAGAATTCGGTTGTAGTCGTGCAAAGCCTTTTAAATTCCGAATTGCCCGCATTGTTGCCTACCTGCCGTCTGCCTGTCAAACGAACAGGCAATGGTTGTTGAGAAATATAGCTATACTATACTTAGAACCTATGTTCAATAATATTTAAGAACCAATATTCAAAAAATTCTTAATAAAATCATATGGCGTATAATTAGCAGATAAACCAAGATAGTAGGTAATCCTTTATGTACCCGAGTGATTTGACAGATAGCCAATGGGCGATGATTGAGTCGTTTTTTGACATCATATGATTTTATTAAGAATTTTTTGAATATTGGTTCTTAGACGTTATTGAACATAGGTTCTTAGATTAAAGGCAACACATCAAGACTCTATTTTTAAAAGCTGCAGAATTATATAAATAACGTAAGGCAAACACATGAAATCAGGTAGCCCCCTAAATTGTAATGAGATCCACATACGTAAATCCATCATTTCCGAATTACCCACACTCGCCGATCTGCGTTGGGCTTTATGCAGCGATGACGAAGAAACAGAACAACCCATAGATAAAGCCCATTTTACAGAGCAATTTCTAAAAAAAGAGATGGAATTAGATGCTATGGGGAACTTAATCAACTTTGTTGCTGAAAAAAATGCGGAGTTGATAGGCGTTATTTCTTTGATTTTGGTGAATAAAATACCTTCTCCATACGGAATCAATGGTTGCTGGGGATATGTAACGAATGTCTACGTAAGACCAGCTTATCGGAATAATGGGGTTGGTAAGAAATTATTGAATTTTGTTAAAGACCAGGCAGTTGCGAATAAGTGCGAGTTGTTGGTTGTATGGCCCAGTGACAGGAGTTATCCATTTTATAAACGAGCAGGATTTAAATCTGAAGAAAGGGAACAAGACCCTTTGGTTCTGGTGCTTTGACCCCAGAATCAGATTACATGATTGGACTTCGAACCTCTCTTAGTGTGGGATGTTGTCCGCTTGCCAGGCATCTCTTGTCAGATTCTGATTGACAGGGGACTAATTCCCGTATCAGTGAAACAGTAACATCACAGCCATAATTCACGCTTCGTTTTTTGCTCCCAAGGAGACTGTAATTTAAATTGTGTAATTGCCTGTTTTTGATATAGCTATACTATTATTTTTCAGAGAGAAAAATAATAGTATAGCTATGGTTCACTGCCGCACAGGCAGCTTAGAAAATCGCGTTACTTTATTAAATAATACATGCACTGTTCACTGCCGCACAGGCAGCTTAGAAATATGAACTAGCATATAAAGAAATGTCTCAAATTGTTCACTGCCGCACAGGCAGCTTAGAAACAGCATCACGCAAAGGCGCAATGATGTTTTTTGTTCACTGCCGCACAGGCAGCTTAGAAATCTAATTCGGTTTTTTCTTCTGCGCTTAACTCGTTCACTGCCGCACAGGCAGCTTAGAAAGCGTGTCTGACCTGCGTCAATCAGGTCATAGTGTTCACTGCCGCACAGGCAGCTTAGAAAGGCTTGGATTGTTTTTGAGGTGTTTGCCATGAGTTCACTGCCGCACAGGTAGCTTAGAAAACAAAAAGCAGCCCTAAGGCTGCTTGGTTAAAGTTTACTACCGTACAGGCGCGGAAGATATTGGTTTTCCATGCGTCATCAATGAATCACATAACCGCGCAAATAGTTAATGCGTTGGTTGGTTAATTGTGTTTCACAATTCAATTGTGCCAATTCTGCTTCACTGCCGGATTTTGCTTGTGCGGCGGCACGGCATTGCTTTTCTTTCTGGGCAACCCATTGCTCTTGATCACCAGTCAGCTCGTTGCGAATGCTTCCGTCCATATCCCGCCACAAACGATTAATTTCGGCTGTCGCATTGCGGCTATTGCTTTGTGCCTGCAATAAATCATCGGCAGATACTGTTGCAACAGCATTGGGCGGCAATACCGCACCACCGTTTAGAATGGCACTGGCCATTTGTGCATCAGCATTGGCACTGGCTTCAGATGCACTTACCGGTATTTCCGGAATTGATTGCAAGTTATTGACATTCTTCAGCGCATCGGCACGGTTAATTACTTTTCCGTTTATGGTCAGTAAATCTTTCACGCCATAAGGCAGCAATGCAGTGCTTAAAATTTGACTGAGCGCATTGATGCCCTGCCCTGTGATTTCCGGTGCACTCGCTGCTGCTTCCGCCGCAGGCATATAACTTAAAGGCTGGCTGAAAACATCGGCATTCCAGCTGACACCGCTGCCGTTTACCTGTTGATTTAAAATATCAGTAAATGTTCTTGGTGCGGGAAAAACCAAAGGCGCGTTACTTTGTGCGGTTTGCCACACAGTGTTTGGCACAGATACTTTTAAGGCTGCTTTACACATTGTTGTTGGCGTGCTGTTGTCCACCGCAACATCATCAACATTAACCAACAACTGGCTGGCAGCGGCAATAATTTTATCGGCATCAATAAAGCCGCGTGAATCAGTGGCAATGTATTGACGTGCTGATTCTGTAATATTTTTCTGCAATTGCTGCTGGATACTGGGTGTGATTAAAGCCGTATTACAGGCAGCCACATCTATTTTTGCCGACTGCTTCTCGCCGCCGCACGCACCAAGCAAACCCACAGCAACCACTCCGATAAATCCAAAACGGTATTTCATCGTTAATCCTCCAAAAACACACAAATCATTAAATTTGAATCAAGGCTTCCACCATATCAGCAGAACGCCGCCCCGCCGTTTCCAAAAAAGCATCAAAACTCATCTCTGCTTTTTCATCGGCGGAATCAGAAACCGCACGCACCACCACAAATGGAGTCTCCATTTGATAACAGGTTTGCGCAATGGCAGCGGCTTCCATTTCCACTGCCAGCACATCAATAAAATCTTCCTTAATGGCTTGAACTTTTCGGGCATCATGAATAAATTGATCACCGCTCACGATTAAACCGTGATGCACTGTCGCACCAGTGAATTTTTCAGCGGCTTTTCCTGCTTTATCAACCCATTCAGTAGCAGATTCAAACCGAGCAGGCAATTGCGGTATTTGCCCTTTATTGTAGCCGAAAGCACAAACATCAACATCATGATGAGCGGTTTCTGCGCCAATGACCACATCACCCACGCGCATACCTGTTCCCAAGCCGCCGGCACTTCCTGTGTTGATAATGGCCGAAGGAGAAAACCGTTCAATCAGCAATGCCGCAGTAATAGCAGCATTGACTTTACCAATACCGCTTAATGCCAGCACCACCAATTTCCCTGCCAAACAACCTTGGTAAAACACAAAAGCACCGATTTCAATGTATTGCTTATCAACCAATCGTTCGATTAAGGCATTCAATTCAGGAGGCATGGCGGCAATAATGCCGATTGGGGCTCGTTCACTCATATCAATCAATAAAACAGACAGAAAATCTTATGAATAATACAGACAAAAAACACCCGTGTCTGATGAATTCAGGCGCAGGTGTTTTTGTTTTACTTACTCTTTCGTTTACTTTACTTATTTCTGCATTCTTTGGAAAGCTTCATCGGCTTCTTCAAAACGTTTTTCAATGCCTTGGGCGGGTTTAGTCAGCAAAGACACCACCACAATGGCAATGGCACACGCAATAAACCCAGGGACAATTTCATACAAGCTGCTGCCGGTGATCGGCTTCCAAAACACCACAACCAAAGCGCCCAGCAACATACCGGCCAAGGCACCGGCGGCAGTCATGCGTTTCCAGAATACCGAAAAAATGACTACAGGGCCAAATGCGGCACCAAAACCCGCCCAAGCATACTCCACTAAAACCAACACACGGCTTTTGGGATCTGACGCAATCAAAATGGCAACCACAGCCACGGCAAGCACCATAAAACGACCAATCCAAACCAATTCGCTTTGCTCCGCATTCGGGCGCAGAAAGCCTTTATAAAAGTCTTCGGTGATCGCACTGGAACACACCAGCAATTGGCAGCTTAATGTGGACATCACCGCTGCCAAAATGGCAGATAAAATCACACCGGCAATCCAAGGATTGAACAGCAAAGTTGCCAAGGCAATGAAAATACGTTCAGGGTCACCGCCCAACATATTGATTTGATTTTGATAATGTCCAAAATAAGCAATGCCGTAATAGCCAACGGCAACCGCACCTGCCAAACACAAAATCATCCATGTCATACCAATACGGCGTGCTTTTTTCAAAGATTGGACTGAACTGGACGCCATAAACCGCGCCAAGATATGCGGCTGTCCAAAATAACCCAAGCCCCAAGCCGCGGCACTCACCACACCAACAAAGCTCGTGCCATAAATCAGATTGCTGTATTCTTTACCAGCTGTAGCTGCTGCGGCTTGAATCGCCGTATTCACTTCATCTGCACCGCCCACCGCCAGATACACCATAATCGGCGTTAAAATCAAGGCAAAAAACATTAAGGTTGCCTGAAGCGTATCCGTCCAGCTGACTGCCAAAAAGCCGCCGATAAAGGTGTAAATAATGGTTGCGCCCGCACCCAGCCACATGGCAGTAACATAATCCACTGCAAACAGGCTTTGAAACAAACGCGCACCCGCCACAATGCCTGAAGCACAATAAATAGTGAAGAAAAACAGAATAATCGCAGCAGATACCACTTTAATCAAAATACCGTATTGCCCGAAGCGGTGGAAAAAATATTCCGGCAAAGTCAAGGCATTGTTGTTGTATTCGGTATGAACACGCAAACGTCCCGCCACCAGCAGCCAGTTGAAATACGCACCCACTATCAAGCCAATGGCAATCCACGCTTTGCTCAAGCCGTAAACATAAATCGCACCGGGCAAGCCCAGCAACAACCAGCCCGACATATCTGATGCACCGGCAGACATTGCCGTTACAAAACTGCCCAAGCTGCGTCCGCCCAGTATGTAGTCGTCAAAATTTTTGGTAGCAAAATACGCCGCCAATCCAATTAAAATCACCGCAATAATGTAAATACTGAATGTGATGTGTATGGGATTAAAACTCATATTTACTCCTTCAATCTAATTGTTGTTTGAGATGAGATAAGCTGTTTCAAATTCAATACCGCTTGAAAAATATGCCGTAGCCGAAGACCTTTTGATCGCTCATTCAGTTACCTGCAATCTTTATACGCGCAACACAGCAATCCTCTGTACTTCAGCATGCAAACCCAAAAAACGGATTGCTGAACAAGCTATCTGTTGTTCTGTTCAAACGGCATCACATGCGTTATAAAACACCGTCTGCAATTCAGAATTGATAATTCTAATCATTTCGCGCCAATAAGTAAAGGTCAGTTAAATAATGTTATTTTGCTCTTGCAATGCGGTACGCAAGCCGCTGCGCCGTATTGAATGCGTATTTAAGGCTGCCTGAAAAGTTTCAGGCAGCTCCAAAAACACAAAGCGCGATTTGGCACGGGTAATCGCCGTGTAAAGGAGTGCGCGACTGAATAAAGCCGTTTGATCCGATTCGGCATTGATTGCAGGATTCGGCGGTAATAAATACACGGTATCATATTCCGAACCTTGGCTCTTATGTACAGTAATGGCGAACGCATCTTCATGTTCAGGCAATCGGCTCAACGCAACACAGCGGCTGCCGCCGTCAAAATATGCCTGCAACACCCCTTTTTTATCGGGCAATACCACGCCGATGTCGCCGTTATACAAACCCACGCTGTAATCGTTTTGACTGACCATCAGCGGCAAGCCGGCAAACCATGTTTTTTGTGCCGAATGTTCGTGCAAGCTCAAATAATCACGGTAGGCTTGGTTAAACGCCGTTGCGTCATCACGCCGCACAACCAACACCATGACTTGCTTCAAAGCCGCGAAGACTGCCGCAGGATTGTTTTGCCGAACCGCTTGCCAATAGTTTTGCTGTATTTGATACAAATCTGAATGGGTTTTTGCGCTCAATATTTGCCGCCAAACCAGTTCTTCAGGAAATTCAGAAAACGCCTGTGCCGCCGAGGTGATGTTTCCTTGGGTAACCGCTGATGCCAGCAAACCAATACCGCTTTCGGCATCAAAACGATGACTTTGGCTGAGCGTAACCACATTGGCACTTAACGGCGGCGTATGGTTTTCGGTGTCTATTTTTGCTTCAGGCAGCAAACGCCGCAATTGTTCCGCAGTTTGTCTCGGCAGTATCGTTTTTTGTGCCAAATCACGCACAACATCGCCCAATCCCACAGCGGGCAGTTGGTTGTGATCGCCAAGCAAAATCAATCGCGTACCCGTTTTCAAAGCATCAAGCAGCGTGTGCAGCAAAGACAAATCCAGCATGGACACTTCATCAACCACCACAATATCCGCAGATAAAGAATTTTCTTGTGAATAAGGCGTCTGCAATAAAGGCGGACGCAGTTTCAGCAAACGGTGCAGCGTTTGCCCGCCTACTTGACGTAAATGGGTTTCAACACCTTCATCGGATGAAAAACGATTTAAGGCTACCTGAAAAGCATCAGCCATGTGCGCAGCGGCTTTACCTGTGGGTGCTGCCAGCACAATACGCGGCAATTTATTTTGTGTACGCAGCATGTTTTGGCACAGCAGCATCAGCAAACTCGCAACCGTGGTGGTTTTACCCGTACCCGGTCCGCCATTAATCAGCATCAGCGGCTGAATCAAAGCCAAAGCAACAGCGGTTTTTTGTGCCTCAGCCATGTGGTTGAAATGGTAATGCAGCTGCTCTGCCGCCCAATGCCAATCAATGATTTTAGCTCCGTTACCTCGTGCCAAACGCAATAAATGAGCGGCAATCTGTTGCTCCAATTGCCACAAACGCCCGCTGAATAAGCGTTGTTTATCCAAGATAAACGGCTTAAATTCACTCGCATTGCCCACCAAAACAGGCATGTTTGCCAACACATTTACTTGCCTGCTTTGAAGCGGCAAATAAGTATGCCCTTCGTCCATACCATAAAAAAGCTTATCGGCGAAGGGTTTTAACTTTTCCCAATCCGAAAACAGCTCATGCGGCATCGCCCGTGATACCGCATCAGTAATGAGATGTGAATGGTTGTTTGTTCGAATTGAGGTGTGATCAGTTGGCATAACGATAAAAATTTACTTTCAGCAAATACGGTAGATATTCAGGCAGCCTGATTACTCAAAACCGACGGCGTAATTTGGTTGCCTGTATCACATACGCCGCCAATTCTTCCACAGATTTATGTGTGGTGTTGGTAAACGGAATATTGTGCTGCCTGAACATTGATTCTGCCTCATTCACTTCTTGGCAACAATTATCAATACTGGCGTAACGTGAATTCGGGCGGCGTTCACTGCGAATATGGTGTAATCGCTCGGATTCAATGGTTAAGCCAAAAATTTTATGACGAAACGGCTTGAGCATGCGCGGTAAATCCGTACTGTCCAAGTCTTCAGGCGTCAGCGGATAATTGGCAGCAAAAATACCGTATTGAAGTGCCAGATACAAACAAGTGGGCGTTTTGCCGCTGCGCGATACACCCATCAAAATCACATCGGCTTTCTGTAAATCTTTATCACTGACACCATCATCGTGGCTCAAAGAAAAATTGATGGCTTCCATGCGTGCATCATAACGCTCAGTGTCTTGAATACCGTGCGTTCTGCCCACAGAATGATTGGCTTCAGCGTGCAGCTCTTTTTCCAATTCACCGATAAACGCATCATAAAAGCTCAAATGTAAACCCGATGCCACTTTCACAATCCGGCGAATATTTTCATCAACAATACTGGCAAAAATCAGCGGACGAACATGCCCTGTTTCGGCAACATGGTTGATTTGCGCCACCACATCTTCAGCTTTTTGCACAGTATCCACAAACGGACACGTAATTTGTCTGAACTCAATACCGTCAAACTGATTTAACAAAGCCGACCCCATACTTTCGGCAGTAATACCGGTGCGATCAGACACAAAAAAAACATGACGAACAGAAGCCATTTCACTACCCTTTCCTTGGTAATCAATCAATTATCTTTAATATCAAATTTTCAATAAAACAAAAAATGCCAAACAAACGACACTTTAAATCAGGGCATCAACAAGAAACAAGCTTCACTTGCGTTTTACACGGCAAGCAAGGAGTTTTACGTTTATAAAACCCCGCATTACATCTGCCGGCAATAGAATAACCGTAGCAAATGAATATCATTTGCTTTCATACATAATTAGTAGATAATTAAATAAGGAGTAGTTATAGATGAAATCTTTACATCTTTCATTGATCAGTGCTTTTGCTCTTTCTTGCACTTCTCTCATCGCCCAAGCTCAAGTTGTTTCGCCTCGCCAAGACATGACTGTAAAACAGGACATGACTATGGAACAAAACATGCCGATGAAGCAGGATATGACTGCAAAACAGGGCATGCCGACGAAACAGGACATGACTATGGAACAAGACGTACCGATGAAACAGGACATGACTGTGAAACAAGACATGCCCATGAAACAGGATATGCGCTCGAAACAAAACGCACCCATGAAAGTTGAGCCGCTCTAAACACAATAACTTTCCACATGACACACAATCGGAAAAATAATCAATATCTTATACTTCATCTACTTGGATGAATGTAGGCAATAGATTAAAAAAGGTGGTTTCCCCACCTTTTTTATATTTGTGATCATATAAAAAAGATGCGCATTGATACCACACTAAGCACAAACTACACACTGCTCCCCCACTACAGAATTTGACTGAGTTCATAAACATCACAGAATGCGATATTCCTAATCTCCGCAACATAAACGTTTTGTAAAATAAACGCTTTGTAAAAACACAACACAACACAAATCCAAATTCCGTATGCGTTTTACACAGCAAGCAGGAAGTTTTACGTTTATACCCCCCGCATTACGTCTGCCTGTAATATAATTAATAGTTGTAAATCAATACCATTGTTATTTTTCTGAAACAATCAAAGGAGTAATTACTTATGAAATCTTTTCGTCATGTTTTACTGATCAGTGCCGCCGCACTTTCTTTCACCTCACTGACGGTTCAAGCCGCACCGCCTCATGGTCTGCTATTCCTCGAAAACATCAATTTGAGTAGCAGTCAAAAAACACAAATTCAACAAATTCGCGAACAATACCGTCAGAGTACCGAAAAACGCGAAAGTGCGAAAAATCAACAGCAGCAATTATCTGAACAAAAAGATGATTTGTTAAAAGACAAAACTTTTAATGAGCCTAAAGCACGCACCTTGGTCCAAGCAATAAATCAACAGCGCGATGCCATAGAATTGCAGCGATTGAAACAAGAACACGCTATTTTCCAAGTATTAACGCCGCAACAGCAGCAAACTTATTTCAATCAAAAACAAGATATGATGAAGACTGCCAAACGACCCCTTGATCAAACTGCCAAACAACCCCTTGATCAAACTGCCAAACAACCCCTTGATCAAACTGCCAAGCAACCTCTTGATCAAACTGCCAAACAGCCCCTTGATCAAAAAGTCAAAGCCACTGGAGAAATTAAAAATCAACGCAATAAAACCAAGAAAACTAACCCAATTCAACAAAATAATTGACATTGTGTATTTCACCTGAAAAGTGACACATGCCATTCAAATTAAAAAGGGCGGGTTCTCCGCCCTTTTTTGTATCCAATTAACCGCAGCAAAAACAGCAGTAAATGATTGTCTGCTCAAATACCGTATAATCAGCCACTTCACTGCACGATATTTTTATTTGACTTAAAATTGCCATCAATCAAAAAAACATCAAATATGCACCTCAATCTTGTCCTGCCCCGCTTTTTTTGGCAATACCCAAAAATTTCCTTACCCGAAATCCCGCTGACGGGCTTAAACACTTTACGACGTTTCGGCACATGGCAAAACAAATATGCTTTAAACAGCGCGTTTTATGCACATTTTTTGTGCCGCCGGTCTTTGCTCCGCCACATCAAAACCGAATTCAGGCTGCCTGAAGATAAGCCCGCACTTTTGTGCAGCCCTTTACACCAGCAGGCAGGAATGCATCATGTGCAATATTTGAGCGGCAAGTCTTTACACATCAGCTTGTATGAAGCACAAGTGATTTGTGCCGGCTTCAGCAACTGGTTCAACAAAGACGGCTGGCAATTATTGCCCTACCGCGCTGACTTATGGCTGCTCACCCTGCCGAAAACTTTGGACTTTCATGTGCCCTCACTCTTGGATTTAGACGGTTTTTTGGACGGACACAGCAAACCTTGCGGTGAAGATGCCAAAATAATATTGCGTTTACAAACCGAAATACAAATGTGGCTGCATCAACAGCCGTTTAATCAAACACGTCAAGAAAATGGGCTGCATGAAATCAATGGCATCTGGTTTGAGCATGATTTATGCGGTGATGCTGACAACAGTATCTTATATGCCGACAATCAATGGTCGAACAAACCGCTGCAAAGCCCACCCGCCTCATGGCAAGATTTACATCACAAGCTGCCTGAAAACGGAGGCGATGTGCATACATTTTTCAGTGAAATTTTCAGTGAATCGGTTCTTTCGGCAAATGCGCAGATCTATATTGAACAGCTGCATAAATGGGATAAAAATTGGTTTGTTCCTTGTCTCGATGCGTTGAAAAACGGAAATCTGGATACATTACAGCTGCATCTTTCCGGTGAACACGGCGGTTGTTTAACCGTGCGCAAACCCGGTTTATTGACTTCATTTTTTCACAAACGGCACAAAATGCCGCGCTTTAATGGGGTATGGCAATGAGCGCACAAATTTTTTGCCGCACATTTAATCAAGACGTGTACCAAACCCTGCTGGCAAGCGGCATTGCACCCTTGCAAGCACGGCTCTATGCGGCGCGGCAAGTCAAAAATGCCGATGAAACCCAAGACAACCTTAAAACCTTGCTGCCGTTTGACGGCTTAAAAAACATCAACACACTCTGCACCCGCTTGGCTGCCGCTATCCGTTTGCAAGAACGAATTGTGATTGTTGCCGACTACGATGCCGATGGTGCCACTGCCTGTGCCTTGGGCGTAAAAGGCTTGCGCAGTATGGGCGGCGTGGTTGATTTTCTCGTTCCCAACCGTTTTGAACACGGCTATGGTCTGTCGCCCGCGCTGGCACAGCTTGCCGCCGATGCCGGTGCTCAAGTGCTGCTGACCGTGGACAACGGCATTGCTGCCTTGGCAGGCGTTGAGCGGGCGCAGCAATTGGGTATCGATGTTTTGATAACCGATCACCATTTACCCGGTGATACGCTGCCCGATTGCGTGATTGTTAATCCTAATCAGCCTGATGATGCTTTCGCCAGCAAGGCTTTAGCCGGTGTGGGCGTGATGTTTTATGTGTTATGCGCCCTGCGCCGTCTGTTGCGTGAACAAAATCATTTTAATCACAGGCTGCCTGAACCCGTTATGGCTCAATGGCTGGACTTAGTCGCACTGGGTACGGTTGCTGACGTGGTAACGCTGGATCACAATAACCGTATCTTAGTGGCACAAGGTTTGAAACGCATACGCAGCGGAAAAATGTGCATCGGTATCCGTGCCCTTTTTCATATTGCCAAACGCGATTGGCGAAAAGCCGCTTGTTTTGATTTGGGCTTTGCCGTTGCACCTCGCTTAAATGCTGCCGGACGCTTAGATGACATGAGCTTGGGCATCGCCTGCTTGCTGGCGGAAACCGAAACACAAGCAAACGCATTGGCGGCTCAGTTAGACAATCTGAACCGCGAACGCCGCCAAATCGAACACGGTATGCTGGATGAAGCCTTAATGGGTTTAAACGACATCAACATTGATCAACGCTACAGTGCAGTGGTGTATCGGAATGACTGGCATCAAGGCGTGATTGGCATTGTTGCCGGCCGTTTGCGCGAACGTTTTAACCGCCCCGCCATTGTTTTTGCACCTGCCGACAACGATAAATTACGCGGTTCCGGTCGTTCCATTGCCGCTTTACATTTACGCGATGCACTTGATTTGGTCAGCAAACGTGAACCCGATTTAATCATTCAATTCGGCGGACATGCCGCCGCCGCGGGTTTAACCATTTCCCAAGCCAATTTCCCACGTTTTCAGGCAGCCTTTGAAGCCGTTTGCCAAGAGTATCTGCAACCAGAAGACTTAAACCAGCATTACCTCACCGACGGCACACTCAACGCCGATGAATTAACCCTGCAACACGCCCGAGAATTGGGTGCGGCAGTGTGGGGGCAAGGCTTTGCGCCACCCTGTTTTCATGACAACTTTGAAGTGCGGTGGCAAAAAGCTGTGGGCAGCGGGCATTTAAAAGCCGGTTTATGTAAAGACGGAAAAATATTTGAAGCCATGTTTTTCCGCTGCACTGATATTTTGCCCGACAGCATTCGCGCCGTGTACCGTCCGATTGCCAATGAGTGGCAGCAGCAGCAAGAATTGCAATTGTATGTGGACTATTGGGAAGTGGCTTAGTTGATGCTAGTCAAAGCTCAATTTGTCTTATAATTATCACTTCAATTAATTATTGGCTTTCTGCCCGTTTCGGGTCTGACCATTTTGGAAAAACACCATGAGTATCGGTTTACTGCGCGTATTATACCAACACAAAATCATCAGTTCGGAGCAAGCCGAAAAGCTGCGGGAATCTTTAGAAAAAAATCCCAACATGATGCCGGAATTATTTAAATCCGGTGCCATTGACCCACTGAAACTTGCGATATTTTTGTCGCAAACCTTTCATTTTCCGCTGCTGGATTTACATAACTATAATCAAAGTTTATTGATAAACGGTATATTAACCACCGATCAAATGCGCAGTAATCGCTGTGTGCCGATATTCAAGCGCGGCAGCCATTTATTTTTGGCAGTATCTGACCCGACCCCGATTCAAGCCTATCAAAAACTGGCGTTCACTGTCCAATTAAGCGCGGATTTGGTGATTGTTCAAGACAATCAGCTCAACCAGCTTTTGGAAAATCTTGACGACCGATCATCTGCATTAATGGGTGAATTAGGCAGCATGTCCGGTTTGTCGGAGGTATCCAATCAAGTAGCCAATGCCGATGAAGCCACTGAAGAAGACGGTCCGATTTCTCGTTTTGTTTACAAAATGTTGTCTGATGCCTTAAACAACGGCGCATCGGATATTCATTTTGAGTTTTACGAAGAAATGGCTCGGGTGCGTTTCCGCATTGACGGTCAGCTCAAAGAAGTGGCACGCATGCCCTTAAATATCCGCGACCAAGTTGCTTCACGCATCAAAGTAATGTCAAAAATGGATATTTCTGAAAAACGAGTACCGCAAGACGGGCGGATTCGTTTGCAGTTTAAGTCCAGTGCCAAGCCCATTGATTTTCGTGTAAACACCTTGCCCACGCTGTTTGGCGAAAAAATCGTAATGCGTATTTTGAATTCCGATGCCGGTATGCTGCAAGTGGATCAGCTGGGTTTTGAGCCGTTCCAAAAAGAATTGCTGATGGAAGCGGTTAATTTACCCTATGGCATGGTGTTGGTGGTGGGACCAACGGGTTCAGGTAAAACCGTTACCCTCTATACCTGTTTGAATATTCTCAACACCGAAGACATTAATATTTCCACAGCCGAAGACCCTGCCGAGATTAATTTGCCCGGCATCAACCAAGTAAATATGAATGACAAACAAGGGCTGACTTTTGCCTCTGCCTTGAAAGCGTTTTTACGGCAAGATCCTGATGTCATTATGATTGGTGAGATTCGCGATTTGGAAACCGCCGATATTGCCATTAAAGCCGCGTCAACCGGTCATATGGTATTTTCTACCTTACACACCAACAATGCACCGGCAACCTTATCGCGCATGTTAAACATGGGTGTTGCTCCGTTTAACATTGCCAGCGCAGTGAGCCTGATTGTGGCGCAGCGGTTGGCACGGCGGCTGTGTTCCTGCAAAGCACCCATGGAACGCCCGCCGGAATTTGCACTGAAAAAAGCCGGCTTCAATGACGAAGACTTGGCAAAAGAATGGACAATGTACCGCGCTGTCGGCTGTGATCGCTGCAAGGGTAAAGGTTATAAAGGACGTGCCGGTATTTATGAAGTGCTGAAAATCACGCCGTCTGTGCAAGAAATTATCATGAACAACGGCAATGAAGTGGATATTCGCAGACAGGCTTTAAAAGAAGGCTTTGTGGAAATGCGCCGTGCGGGTTTGCTGAAAGTCATGCAAGGCGTTACCACTTTAGAAGAAGTAATCGCCACCACCAATGACAATGAATAAACAATAACAAAAAAACGCGGGTAACTAAATATTGCCCGCGTTTTTTGTTGCCCCAATACCAATCATTTACACGTCATGGTCTGGGCTCGGTATTCTACCGAACGCAAACCTTTTCATTTCAGGCTTATTCTTTCGTTGTTTCAGCAAAGATTAAAGTTAAGCCGCAAAAAACGAACGATTACCCGCCTGTTAATGCCCTGAACCACAAACATTGATTGACTTTTGACATTCTCAATATAGAATTAGAAATTCAAGTGCAACAATGCGGTAACACATTATTTTTTCAGGCAGCCTGATGTCTGAAAATCATGATTGGATTTATCAATACGTATGCAAATTTATCTGGTGGGCGGCGCAGTACGCGATGAACTTTTGGGCTTGCCTCAAACGGATTGCGACTGGGTGGTGGTGGGTGCAAATGCCGAGATGATGGTGTCGCGCGGATTCATACCCGTCGGCAAAGATTTTCCTGTATTTCTACACCCGCAAACCCATGAAGAATATGCGCTGGCAAGAACCGAGCGCAAAACCGCTGCCGGTTACGCCGGTTTCCAATTCTATGCAGACAGCAGCGTTACTTTAGAACAAGATTTACTGCGCCGTGATTTCACCATCAACGCCATGGCGAAAGACGAAAACGGCACACTCATCGACCCTTACGGCGGACAGGCAGATTTACAAGCAGGGATATTGCGCCACGTCAGCCCTGCTTTTGCCGAAGACCCCGTGCGTATTTTGCGGGCGGCGCGTTTTGCCGCACGTTATGATTTTGAAATTGCCGCCGATACCATGCAATTGATGCGCAATATGGTTGCCGACGGTGAAGCCGATGCTTTGGTTGCCGAGCGGGTGTGGCAGGAATTTGCCAAAGGTTTAATGGAAAAACAAGCCGCGCGCATGATAACGGTATTGCACGATTGCGGCGCATTGGCGGTGCTGCTGCCTGAAGTAAATGCACTGTTCGGCGTGCCTCAGCCGGCGAATCACCACCCTGAAATTGATTGCGGCATTCACACTTTAATGACATTGCAAACCGCCGCCGATTTAAATTTAAGTCTGCCTGAACGCTACGCCGCCCTGCTGCACGACGTGGGCAAAGCATTAACACCGCCGCATATTTTGCCTCATCATCACGGGCATGATTTGGCGGGAGAAAAATCGGTAATCAATATAAACCACCGCTGGCGTGTACCCAAACAATGCGCCGAATGCGCACAACTGGCGTGTGTGTGGCATATCCGCATTCATTCGGTTGCACACCTGAAACCGAAAACCATCTTGAACATATTGAAAAAAACCGATGCTTTCCGCCGTCCGCAGCGATTTATTCATGTTTTGAACGTGTGTCTGGCAGACGTACGCGGACGCAAAAATAAAGAAAATACACCCTATCCGCAGCGGCAGCATTGGTTAAACCTGCTTCAGGTAGCCTCAAACATAGACACCCGCGCCATTGCCGCTGCCCAAGACCCGAAAAACATTGCCGCTGCCATTGAGCAAGCGCGGTTGGCACAAATTAAACCGATACAATTGGCTTATCAACACAGTATCAAAACGGAAAACCCTGTATGAGCGCGCCTTTGCCCTGCAAAACCTGCCAAGCCGTGGCACAAGAATTAACACAAAAAAAACAGCAAATTATCCAAAATTACTTGAATAAGCGGCGAATCTCGGTGTTTTTTCAGCAATCCATTAAAGCCTTGGAATATGCTTTGGCGGTATTGTGGCAAGAATGGTTTCATCATGATGAAATGTGTTTACTCGCCACCGGCGGCTTCGGGCGCGGTGAAATTTATCCTTATTCTGATTTAGATTTGGCAATTGTTACCGCCAACGCACCTGATGCCGACTTGCAAGAGCGCATTGCCACCTTTGTTCAAGCCTTATGGGACATGAATCTGATGCCCGCCGCCAAAATCGGCACAGTTGCCGAATTGTGTATCAGTGCGCATGAAGATTTAACCGGCGATACCGCGTTTTTGGAAAGCCGTTTTATTTGCGGTAAACACCAATTGGCAGATCGGCTCATCAGCTGTCTCAATCAACAGCGCGATGTTGCCGTCTTTATTGAAGGTAAATTACTGGAACAGCAGCAGCGCTACAATAAAGCACAGGGTTCAGCCAGCCAGCTGGAAGCCAATGTCAAAACCGCACCGGGCGGCTTGCGCGATATTCATACCATGATGTGGCTGGCACAAGTGCAAGGCATACGCCCGAATTTTCATTATTTGGTGCAACAACATATTCTTACTCGCAATGAAGCGGCATTGCTGATTCACAGCCACCGCCAGCTGGCAAAAATCCGCATTGATTTGCACTTGGTTGCGGGGCGCGCCGAAGAACGGCTGATTTTCGACTTGCAAAGCCAAGTGGCACAAAACATGGGATTTCAAGACGACAATAAATACCGCAAAAGCGAAAAACTGATGCACGTGTTTTATCGTGCTACCAAATCCGTTAAGCAGCTGAACGACATTATTCTGCCGATGCTGCGCGGACGCGTTTATTCCGTATTGCCGCGCATCACCTCACGTATTGATGAAAATTATTATCAAGTCAATGGCTTATTGGCAGTTGATGACAAAAAACTGTTCCAAAAAAAACCTTCTCATATTTTTCAGGCAGCCGCATTATTGCAGCAGCACCCTGAAGTCAGCGGTATGGCACCGCAAACCCTGCGCGGCTGGTGGGGCGCGGCGCAAACCGTGGGTGCGGATTTTTACCAAAACATCGACAACCGCCGCTTATTTATCGGCTTTTTCAAACACGGCAGCGGCTTAACCCATTTGCTGCGCTTCTTAAATTTATACGGCGTATTGGGGCGGTATCTGCCCGCTTGGCAAAAAATTGTCGGACTGTTGCAGCACGATTTATTTCATATTTATCCCGTTGATGACCACATCTTAATGGTGGTGCGCAATATGCGCCGTTTGGCAATGGACGAACACAGCCACGAATTGCCGTTTGCCTCCGGTTTGATGTATTCCTTTGAAGAAAAACACCTGTTGTATCTGGCGGCTTTTTTTCACGACATCGCCAAAGGGCGCGGCGGTGATCATGCCGTTGAAGGCGTTGCCGATGCCCGACGTTTTGCCGAAGATCATTTTTTAAATACCGAAGAAACCGATTTATTGACATGGCTGGTGGAAGATCACCTGTTGATGTCGGCAACCGCACAAAAAGAAGACATTCAAGACGCTGCCGTGATTGCCAAATTCTGCAACCGCGTCAAAACCCGCCGTCGGCTCACCGCCCTGTATTTACTCACCGTTGCCGATATTCGCGGCACCAACCCAAAAATCTGGAACAGCTGGAAAGCCGGATTGCTGGAAAACCTGTTTCAAGCAGCCTTAAAAGTATTGTCAGGCGAGCAGCACGACCAAACCGTTGTCGTCAGCAACCGCCAGCAACGCGCCTTAAACGAATTAAGCCGCCTGAATATTCAAGAGCAGCAACAGCGTCAATTGTGGAAAATTTTAGGCAAAGCCTATTTTGTGCGCCACGAAATGCAAGAAATTCTCTGGCATTTACCCTTTTTGATTAATCACGAGCACGAAGCACAAGCCCACATCCGTTTATTGCCCGGCAACGATGCCATGCAAGTCATGGTGTATCTGCCCAACCGTGAAAAACTGTTTGCCTGCTTGTGTACCATTTTCAGCCGCCACGATTTAAACATTCTCGCCGCCCGCGCCCACATTACCGAACACGATTTCATCTTGGATACTTTTATTATCGGGCTGCCTGAAGGCTGCCAGCCACATGATCTCCAACGCCTACAGCGCCGCGTACAAGAATCGTTAAACCAATTTATCAGCACACCCAACCAAACCGCTCTGTGCAACCCAATCCAAAAATCCATCGGACGGCGCAGCCGCCATTTGCCGATTGCCCCGCAAGTGGAAATTACACCCGAAGAAGACAAAACCGGCTGGTACATCTTAGAAATCATCACATTTAACCGACGCTATTTATTGGCAAATATTGCCGAAATTTTGGCGGAAATGAACATCAGCCTGAAATACGCCAAAATCGCCACCTTAGACGAACGTGTGGAAGACAGTTTTCTGATTTACGCACCGCAGCTGGAAAACCCCGCTCACCAGCTGGCATTAAAACAAGCATTGCTCAGCAAAATGAGCCAATAATCCCAATCGAACAGGTTCACCCTTGAATAAATCCAACCAAGCCCAAATCATCGCCAATTATGGCCGCCGTTTTATTGTACGCACTGCCGACAATACGGTTTACGAAGCCACTGCACGCAAAAAACGTGTGGATTTTGCCTGCGGCGATTGGGTACACATCGGACGCATCAATCAAGAACAAGTGGTTATCGAAGATTATTTACCGCGAAAAAACCTGCTCTATCGGCAAGACCAAACCCGCAGCAAATTAATTGCCGCCAACGTCAGCCAAGTATTGATTGTTCTCGCTGCCAGCCCCACGCCCAGCGAAACATTATTGCAGCGGGCATTATTGGCAGCCGAAGCGGCACACATACAGCCGATTATCGCCCTCAACAAAGCCGATTTGCCGCAAACCGAAAAATGGCAGCAAAAACTCGCGTTTTACCAACAGTTTTACCCCGTATTAGCACTCAGTGCCCTAGACAATATTGATGTTTTACTGCCGATATTAGATCGGCAATGCACCATTCTGCTCGGTCAATCCGGCATGGGTAAATCCACACTCATCAACGCCTTATTGGGAACAGATACTGCTCGCGTCGGCATCATTTCCGATGCACTTGATTCAGGCAAGCACACCACCACCCACGCTCAATTGTATGACTTGGACAACAGTAGCCAACTGATTGATTCCCCGGGTTTGCAAGCCTTTGGTTTGCATCACCTGAATGCAGTTGATTTACTCAGCTATTTCCCTGACATGCGTCATTTAATCGGAAAATGCCGTTTTCACAACTGCACCCACCAAAAAGAACCCGATTGTGCAGTCAAAACCGCTACCGAAAACGGCTTGATTTCACCGATTCGTCTGACGTTTTTGCAAAGCATCACCCAAGAATTAAACGGAAAAGAAAATAAATGGTGATGCCTTTCCTATTCAGGCTGCCTGAAAAACATCAAAGCATCTTAAATAACATTTAAATCAAATAGATAATTTGGATTTAACATCGCATATCCATCGCTTTCAGGCAGCCTGAACGGTTCTGGGCTATAATTTCTGATTACACATTTAACTTTGCTTAATACAACCATTCACCATGCAAAACAATCAATATTCTCCCGCCGACATTGAAACCCGCCTTTACAATATTTGGGAAAAAAACGGCTCTTTCCAACCCAATATGGATTTGTCTGAAAAAGCATTTTCCATTCAATTACCGCCGCCGAATGTAACCGGCACATTGCACATGGGGCATGCGTTTAACCAAACGATTATGGACGGATTGACACGTTATCACCGCATGAAAAGCGAAAATGTATGCTGGATTCCGGGTTCGGATCACGCAGGTATTGCCACACAAATTGTGGTGGAACGGCAGCTGGGTGAACAAGGCATCAGCCGCCATGATTTGGGACGAGCGGCATTTCTGGAAAAAATATGGGCGTGGAAAGCCGTTTCCGGCAGCACAATTACCGAACAAATGCGCCGCGTTGGCTGTTCGGTGGATTGGAGCCGCGAATACTTCACCATGGACGACACCCGCGCCGCAGCGGTTACCGAAGTATTTGTGCGCCTGTTTGAACAAGGCTTGATTTACCGCGGCAAACGCTTGGTAAACTGGGACCCTGTTCTCGGCACGGCGGTATCGGATTTGGAAGTAGAGAGCATCGAAGAACAAGGCAGCATGTGGCACATTCGCTATCCCTTGGCAGACAATCCCAAAGAAGCCTTAATCGTGGCAACCACACGCCCCGAAACCATGCTGGGCGACGTAGCCGTAGCGGTACACCCCGATGACGAACGCTATGCCCATCTAATCGGCAAACAACTCATACTGCCGCTCACGGGGCGCACCATTCCCGTGATTGCCGATGAATACGTTGATAAAGCATTTGGCACAGGCTGCGTGAAAATCACACCGGCGCACGATTTTAATGACTACGAAGTCGGCAAACGCCACCAAACCGAATTAATTAATGTATTTGATTTAACAGCAAAAGTATTGAGAAATGCCGAAGTCTTTAACTTCAGCGGACAGCAAACCGACAGCATCAGGCTGCCTGAAGCCTATGCAGGCTTAGACCGTTTTGCTGCCCGCAAACAATTGGTTGCAGACTTGGAAGCAGGCGGCTTTCTGGCAGAAGTGAAAGCACATACGCTGATGACACCCAAGGGCGACCGCACCGGCAGCGTGATTGAACCCATGCTCACCAGCCAATGGTTTGTTGCCATGACGGCTGCACCACAACAAAATTGCCCGCACCCCGAACCGCAATCCGAATTCACGGGCATGAGCTTGGCACAAAAAGCCAAACACGCCATTGACAGCGGACAAGTGCGCTTTATTCCTGAAAACTGGGTCAATACCTACAATCAATGGATGAACAACATTCAAGATTGGTGTATTTCTCGGCAATTGTGGTGGGGACACCAAATTCCGGCATGGTATGACGATAACGGCAACATCTATGTGGCACGAACAGAGGCCGAAGCACAGCGGCAAGCCGGTGAAAATATCCATTTGCGCCGCGATGAAGACGTATTGGACACATGGTTTTCTTCCGCGCTCGTGCCGTTTTCCACTTTGGGCTGGCCAGCCGACACCGCCGAATTACGCGCCTTTTTGCCATCAAATGTATTGGTAACCGGCTACGAAATCATCTTTTTCTGGGTAGCGCGCATGATAATGATGACCACCCACTTCACCGGAAAAATACCGTTTCACGATGTGTATATCCACGGCATGGTGCGCGATCATGAAGGCAAAAAAATGTCTAAGTCGGAAGGCAACGTGATTGACCCCGTGGACTTAATCGACGGCATTGATTTAGACAAGCTGTTAATTAAACGCACCACCGGTTTACGCCGCCCTGAAAAGGCCCCGCAAGTCAAAAAAGCCACCGAAAAACTGTTTCCCGAAGGCATTCCTGTTTTCGGCGCAGATGCACTGCGCTTCACCATGGCAAGCTATGCCAGCCTTGGACGCAACATCAATTTTGATTTCAAACGTGCCGAAGGCTACCGAAATTTCTGCAACAAATTGTGGAATGCCGCCCGTTTTGTACTGATGAATATTGAAGGCAAAGACTGCGGACAAGACGAAAATCTGCCCTTAGCATTCAGCTTTGTTGATGAATGGCTGATTTCACGCTTACAGCAAACAGAATCTGCCGTAACCCAAGCATTGGATACTTATCGCTTCGACATGGCGGCACAAACCCTGTATGAATTTGTGTGGAACGAATACTGCGATTGGTATTTGGAATTGGCAAAAGTGCAGTTACAAAACCCCGATGAAGCCGCACAACGCGCCACCCGCCGAACACTGGTGCGTGTTTTGGAAGTGGTGCTTCGTTTGCTGCACCCGATTATGCCCTTTATTACCGAAGAACTGTGGCAGCACATCGCCCCGCTTGCCAACGCCAAACACAGCGACAGCATTATGCTGGCAACGTGGCCGCAAGCCAATCCCGCCAAAATTGTTCAACCGTCTTTGGATAAAATGGCAAGTTTGCAAGACTTAATCGGCGCAGTGCGCAATTTGCGCGGAGAAATGGGCTTAGGCATGGGCGTAAAAGCCCCGCTGTGGATTGAGGGCGATGCCGCTTTTGATGACTTTTTACCTTATCTGCCACTGATGGCTCGCTTAAGCCAAGCCCACCGCACCGACAGGCTGCCTGAAAACAACGATGCACCCGTTGCCGTGTGTCAAGGCGCACGCTTAATGCTGCAAGTGGAAGTGGATAAAGCGGCAGAAACAGCGCGCTTAACAAAAGAAGCCGAAAAACTGCAAAAAGCCGTTGATAAAATCCAAACCAAGCTCGGCAAACCCGGCTACACCGACAAAGCACCTGCCCATTTGGTTGAAAAAGACCGCGCCGAATTGGCTGATTTACAAGAAAAATTGGAGAAAGTAGCGGCACAGTTGCAAAAATACGCAGTGTAATTCGTCATTTTTAAAGTGAAAAATCGGCGGCAAGCATCGTGCTGATGTTTTCAGGCAACCTGAAAAGTGAAAACACATTGATTGATTGCCTGTCTGCCGCCGCCATTTATTGTTTGCTGATGCGTTGCTTTTGCCGCGAATTGCCGCATTGAATCACGCAACATCATATAATTTGCAGTATTGGTACATTTTTCAGGCAGCCTGAAAAATAAATTGAATAATTGATTATCTCTTAAATAACATAGATTTACATTAGCAACATACTTTTATCCACAATACAGTATTCCATTTTAACCTTTAACCTTGTGATGCAAACCGACTTTATATTCAACTGATTCTCAACACCAAGGATAAACGCCTATGCCGTCACTATTGCAAAATCTGCCTGAAAACCAAGCACTGGATATTGTGGGCGATGTGCATGGCGAGTGGACGGCTTTGGAAAATTTACTGCATCACTTGGGCTACAATGAACAAGGCAAACATCCGCAAGGGCGAAAATTGGTATTTGTCGGCGATTTATGCGATCGCGGTCCCGACAGCCCCGCAGTACTGCATTGGGTATTGAATGCGGTTGCCGCAGAACGGGCGTTTGCCATATTGGGCAATCATGAAATCAATTTACTGATTAACGATGCCAAAGACGGCTCAGGCTGGTTTTTCCCTGATCGCCCCCAAGACGAACAACGTTACGCACCTTGGCAGCACTATCCCGCAGAAAAACGCGCCGCATTGGTTGATGCCCTATCGGCATGGCCGCTGGTATTACAGCGAAGCGATTTGTGTGTGGTACATGCCGCTTGGCTGCCTGAAAGTTTGGCAAAAATCGCCGCTGCCGATTTACCGTTAATACCGCAATACCGCCGCTGGGAACAACAATTTCACGCCGCGTTTCACATCGGCGAATGGTTTGCAGACTACCAAACAGAGCAAACCGTTTTTCAGGTAGCCTTAGAAGACCCTGATTATGCCATGCCGTTTTTACCCGGGCAGGCACACTACGACTTGGCGCACAGCTTTGCCAACCCCATTCGCACCATTACCCGCGGCGCAGAAACCTTATCTGCACAACCGTTTTACATGAACGGCCGCTGGCGTTTCACCGTGCGCCAACCGTGGTGGCATGATTACAGCGGCGGTACACCCATCATCATCGGACATTATTGGCGGCAATGGCAGCCAAGCATTGAACCGCATCATCGCAAAAAACTCATCACCGAAGAACCGCATCATTGGCTGGGAAAACACCACAATGTATTTTGTGTTGATTTTTCTGTCGGCGCACGCTGGCGTGAGCGGCAAAAAAACATTGCACCCGCCCAAACACAATATCATCTGGCGGCACTGCGTTTACCCGAGCGGGTATTGATATTGGACAACGGACACATTGAAAAAACCAGTCAGCACTCATTGAAAGGATAGCAACATGACCATTTTCATCACCGGCGCATCAGCCGGATTTGGTGCGGCAATGTGCCGCCGTTTTATACACGCAGGATACCGCGTTATCGGCGCGGCACGGCGAGCCGATAAATTAGCCGATTTACAAAATGAATTGGGTAATTCCTTCCTGCCCTTGGTAATGGACGCAACGGATAAAAACAGCGTGGATACTGCCTTGTCAAATTTACACGGCGAATGGGCGGAAATTGATTTATTGGTAAACAACGCCGGTTTGGCATTGGGCTTGGCACCGTCTCAGGAAGCTGATTTTGCCGACTGGGAAACCATGATACACACCAATATTTTGGGATTGGTGTACATTACCCGCCAAATTCTGCCGCGTATGGTGGCGCGCAACGCGGGCTATATTATTAACATCGGCTCTATTGCCGGCACATGGCCCTATCGCGGCGGCAATGTTTACGGCGCAAGCAAAGCCTTTGTGCGCCAATTCAGTTTAAACTTGCGCACCGATTTGGCAGGCACAAAAATCCGCGTCAGCAATATTGAGCCGGGCTTATGCGGCGATACCGAGTTTTCACAAATCCGTTTTAAAGGCAATACCGAACAAGCCGCAGCGGTTTATCAAAATGTGGATTATCTGCGCCCCGAAGACATTGCCGACACCGCCTTATGGCTCTACCAAACCCCGCCGCACATGAATGTAAACACCATTGAGATTATGCCGGTGGCACAAAGTTATGCGGGTATGAATGTTTGCCGAAATGAATAAGTAAACAAACAGGAAAATCTACGCTTTCTGCCGTGATTTTGGGTAAATACGAAGCTACTGAAGCAGGGTGGCTTTGAATTTGGTTTCTGAAAAGTAAAAATGGGTTTGAGGTGAAAATAAGAGGTGTAAAATGAGTAAATTACAATCCATAGAAAATGCTCTTAAAGCAATTAATGAAACAGTTTTTCAGGAATTATGTGATGGCTTTTTAATTTTTAAAAACGAAAATTATAGTGCTCTTAGAAGAGCAGGTAGTCAAAGTGGGAAACAAAAAACCACAAAAGGCACACCTGATACTTTTTTGTTATTACCCAATGGTAAATATATTCTTGTTGAGTATTCTACTAATATTTCTAAAGGAATAAAGAAATTAGAAGAAGATTTAAAAAAATGTATTGATGAGCAAAAAACAGGAATTTCTTGCGATAAAATCGAAGAAGTAGTTTTTTGCATCAATTTTAATTTAAACTCAAAAGAAATAGAAGAACTACAAAATTTACTCCCCAAAACAAATATCAAATTAACAATTTATTCACTTGACTCATTGGCATTGGAACTGCACTTTAATTATAGAAATTTAGCACACGATTATTTAAAATTACCTTTAGATACAGGTCAAATCGTTTCTATTGATACCTTTATTAAGGAATACAATAAAGCAGCAAATAGTATTGCTACTCCTTTAGACAATACTTTCTTATACAGAGAAAATGAGCTGCAAGAAATTAAAACAAAAATCAATCAAAATAATTTCGTAATTATTACAGGCGCACCTGGGGTTGGTAAAACAAAACTTGCTCTTGAAGCAATCAATCGGTATTTGGCAGAAAATTTAGATTATACAGCTTATTGCGTTTCATATAAAAATTGTGAATTATTAGATGATTTGTATCAATATTTTAATGATAAAAAAAACTATATCCTATTTATTGATGATGCAAATCGGATTGATGCTTTCAATCAAATAACAGGATTTTACAAAGGAATCAGAACAGGAAATTTAAAAATTTTGATTACTGTTCGAGACTATGCTTATCAGGATATATATAGATGTTGTCAGAATTTTTTGACGGAAGAGATTTATTTATCAAAATTTACTGATGAGCAAATTATAGGTATTATCAAAGCAGAGCCATTTAATATTTTAAATTCTCAATATCATCAAGAAATTGTTCGCATTGCTGATGGAAACCCACGATTGGCTATAATGGCGTCATTGCTCGCAATAGAAAAGCAAAATATTTATGCTTTGTTCGATGCATCTGATTTATTTGAAAAATATTTTGCTACTTTCGTAGATGACAAAGGAGAATTTTCCGATAAACTCAGTATTCAATGTCTGGGTATAATTTCTTTTTTCTATGCTATTCCATATAAAAATAAAGAAATTATAACACCAATTCTTGATGATTTTGGAATTGATTATTATTTATTCTTTGATAAAATAGAAAAATTGGATAGATTAGAAATAGTTGAAATCCAATTTGAATATGTAAAAATTCCTGAGCAAAATTTATCCACATTTTTCTTTTATAAAGCATTTATAAAAGAAAATTTACTCTCTTTTGAAACACTCTTAAGTAAGTATTTTGATAATAACAAAAATAAAAGCCGTTTCAAAGATTGTGTTATTCCTGCAAATAATACCTTCGGGTATGACAATGTAATGAAAAAACTCCAGCCCATTCTTCAACGATTTTGGAATACAATAAAAAATGATGAGGAAAAAGCATTTAATTATTTAGATGTTTTTTGGTTTTATCTGCAAGATGAAACACTGGATTTTGTATATAATATTATAAATTGTTTGCCTATTTCTACGAAAACTAACTATGAAGTAAAATATGAAGAAAATAAATTTACTCACACGCAGAATAAAATAATCGAGTTGCTTGGTAAATTTTTTATTTTCCGAAACAATAAATTAAAAGATACAATTGAATTATCTTTTGAATATGTTAGAAAACTGCCTGAGCATTTACCTGAACTAATTCATAAAATCAGAAAAACTTTAATTTTTGATAAAGAAGACAAACAGTCTAATTTCACCAGACAAAATACTCTTTTTAAAATATTAATTGAAGGATTGAAAAATAATGACAATTTATATTCTGTGGTATTTTACGAATTATCAAAAACATTTCTTGATTTTCAATTTCAACAATTCCAATACATAAAAAGAGGAAAAAATCGTATTCTTTCTCAGCATCAATATACTATTACTAATAATAAATATATTCATCAATTTAGAAAAAATATTTGGGAGAATGTAAAAAATAATTATTTAAATTATCCAAATCAAACATTAGAATTATTGCAAAAATACGCACAGGTAAATTATAAATCAGAAAAGGACATAATTAATTATGATATTCCATTTGTAATATCAATAATAGAAACATATTTAAATACCAATTCTTTTGAGCATTGCAGATATGTTCAAAACCAAATAAGACAGTATAAAAAACAAAAAATTACACACAATTCATTTGATATTTTAGCAAAAAAATTTACCAATCCATTATATGAAATGTTTTTGAAATTAGATTGGGACTATTGTAAAAATAAAGAAAGCCATAACTTTAAAAACCACCAAGAATTTAACAAACTAAAAGAAACAGAAATAAGAAATTCTTTTGTATTCAGTACAAATAATGAAATAAAATTATTTATTAGTAATTTTATTTATTTAAAAAAATCAAAAACCAATGAATTGGGTTATAATAATTCTCTTGACTTAATAATTGATGAAAACTGCATAATAAATTTTGAATTAGGCTGTCAATTACTTTTAGAGATAGTCATAAATAATAATAAAATAGGATATATTCCATATTTAATTTTTAAAAATCATCTAAAAACAAAAGAGAGAGCAGAATATATTTGGAATATATTATCAAATAACAATTTTAATAATAAAATAGAATGGCTGCTAATATTTTTTGATAATATAGATAATTGTCTAATTAATGAAAAATATACTGGGGTATTTTTGGATACTATTAAAAATACAAATACATCTATTCATATAAATTTAAAATCATTATATAAACATATTAATATTTTTCAGGAAACTTTGAAAATTATTATTTCAAAAAATGAAAGTGAAGATAATTTTATTTACCTAGATTGGTTTTATTATGAAGATGATTTTAATTATTTTGAAAACAACTTGGATTTATTAAAAAAAACCTATCTACAACAAAATATAAAACAGGATCGTTTATTATTTGATTATGATAAAAATATATTAATCAGCATTCTCCAAAAAAAACCTGACTTCCTACTTGATTATGTAAATTCACTTTACTTAATAAAAGGGAATGAATATTACCTTCAAGAAGAAAATAACTTATATATTATCTGGCAAATACAAAATATTGAGCCTATTTTAAAAAATGTATTTGAATTGGTTATTAAGAAAAATATTTATTCAGATATTGGAGAACATTTTTGTAACTCATTCTTCCTTAACCTACAGGAAGATTTCAGAGAAAGAGCAAGTAATTTTTTATTGGAATATTGCCGCAATAATTACTCTTATTCTGAAAAAATGAATGTTATTGTGGATATAGCATGCCATTCAATGGAAGGAATTTTCAACGAAATATTATTATTGTTTGTTTCATTAACACAAGATATTGAATTGTTTAAAAAAATCTCATGGGTAGATACCGGTGGTGTGTATTCGAATGATGATATTATTGGAGACATTGAAGCTGAAAAATGGAGTAATATCCTTTCTATCGTAGAGCAATCGCCAATAGGGATAAAGTTAATGCCCATTAAACGTTACTTAGAAAACCAAATAAACGATGCTTTAAAATGTGCCAACTGGGAACGAAAGCAAAGATTTATAGCAAATAACTAAATCTCCCTATGTTATCCCTGCGGGCAAATATCGAGCAAATGAAAATGGCTTTATATAAACTTTTAGAAATTAAGGAAAAATAATGGAAACTTTTTATATCGTCAAAGGTGCATTGCTTTCCGGCAGCATGATTATGGCAATCGGAGCGCAGAATATTTTTATCATTAAAAACGGCATCGGTAAAAATCATATTTTTCTAATTTGTTCTATTTGTTTTATCTGTAATATTTTACTGATGAGCTTGGGAATTTTTGTCTTAGGCAGCATTTTTCAAGGGAATAAAATCCTTACTGTACTATTGGCATTAACAGGCGGCTGTTTTTTGTTGTTTTATGCTTTTTCTTCACTAAAAAGCGCATTTCTACACAAGCACGGCAGTTTAAGTATTGATGCGACACATACTCAAAAGGGAAATATGATGAAAATCACCATGCAAACGTTGTCTGTAACTTTGCTTAATCCACAGGTATCACAGGTATATTTAGATACTGTGGTAATTGTCGGCGGCGTGGGCGCAACATTAACTTTAATGCAGAAATATGCTTTTTTGATTGGCTCTCTGCTGGCTTCTTTCCTGTGGTTTTTCGGATTGGGTATTTTTGCAAAATATGCTTCTCGTTTTTTCAGTAAACCAAAATCCTTGTTAATAATGGATTTAGTTATTGGTTTCATTTTACTCGGCATTTCCGCCGGATTGTTTCAATTTGCGTATCGTCAATTGGCTTGAATTACGCCTTTTGATAACTTCGTGAATATGCGTCATTTTTCTGTCTTTAAATCAAACGGTCATATTCATCATGACCACACAACCAACTAAGGAGAACACTATGATCAACACCACTGAACACCGTCTTTCCGCCGTGCCACAAGGCGTTGGTGTGGGCAGCCCTTTTTATGCCGAACGCGCCAAAAATGCCGAAATCTGGACAACCGACGGCAAACGTTATATTGATTTTGCCGGCGGCATCGGCGTATTAAACACAGGGCATCTGCACCCGAAAGTTCAGGCAGCTGTTGCCGAGCAACTGCAAAAATTCTCACACACCTGTTACCACGTTGTCCCCTACGCACTTTATGCCGATACCGCCGCCCGCATTAACGCGCTCACACCGATAGACGGCGATAAACGCACTATGTTTGTTAATTCCGGCGCGGAAGCCGTGGAAAATGCCATCAAAATTGCTCGTGCCTACACCAAACGGCGCGGCGTGATTGCCTTTAACGGCGCGTTTCACGGACGAACCCATTTCACTTTGGGTTTAACAGGTAAAATCGCCCCCTACAAACTGAATTTCGGTCCTTTCTCCGGCGACATCGTTCACGCACCCTACCCCAATGAACTGCACGGTTTACGTTCAGAAGAAGCATTGGCAGGCTTGGATAAAATCTTCAAATGCCATATGGCAGCAACCGATGTTGCCGCCATTATTATTGAAGTGGTGCAAGGTGAAGGCGGCTTTAACATTACGCCGTTTCCGTTTTTAAAAGAACTGCGCCGCATTGCCGATGAAAACGGCATCGTGCTGATTTTCGACGAAGTACAAACCGGTTTCGCCCGCACCGGCAAATTATTCGCCACCGAACACACAGGCGTATCCCCCGACATCATCACCATGGCAAAATCCATGGCAGGCGGCTTTACTTTATCGGGTGTCTGCGGCAAAGCCGACATCATGAACGCCCCCACACCGGGCGGTTTGGGCGGCACATACGGCGGTAACCCCTTGGGACTCGCCGCTGCCAATGCCGTGATGGACGTAATTGAAGAAGAAAAACTGTGTGAGCGTTCCGTGGCATTGGGCAATAAACTGAAAGCACGTTTTGAAGCCTTAAAAACCGATATTCCCGCCATTCGCGATGTGCGCGGTTTGGGTTCGATGGCGGCAATTGAGCTCATGAAACCCAACAGCAACACCCCAGATGCCGACTTAACGAAAAAAATTCAGGCACTCGCTTTGGAAAAAGGCTTAATTATTCTTACCTGCGGCACTTACTACAATGTTATCCGCTTCCTCTACCCGCTCACCATTGAAGACGCCGTTTTTGATGAAGCACTGGACATTTTGGAAGCCGCATTGAAAGAAGCACAGTAAGACACCCAACAGGCTGCCTGAAATATTTCAGGCAGCCTTTACGGAGAAAACCAATGCCGAGGCCGACAACAAAATCCGAACTCATCTTAGCCGCGAACATTGGCTTTGATAAGTTATTCGCGCTGATTGACACCATGCCGCAGAGTAATCAAACTGCACCATTCTGTTTTGATGCCAAAACAACGGGCAAGGAAGCGCATTGGCAGCGCGATAAAAACATACGCGATGTACTGATTCATCTTCACGAATGGCACAAACTTTTGCTGAATTGGGTAAACGCAAATCAACACAGCATGAACCAACCGTTTTTGCCCGAACCCTATAATTGGAAAAACTACGGAGAGATGAACATTGCCTTTTGGGCAAAACATCAGTCCACACCCTATGCACAGGCTCGTGAAATGTTAAAAGACAGTCATCAAGCGGTTTTGGCGTTAATTGGGGATTTTTCTGACAAGGAACTGTTCGAGAAAAAACATTTCTCGTGGACGGGCACAACCAGCCTCGGCAGTTACTGTATTTCAGCAACGTCGTCTCACTACGATTGGGCAATCAAGAAAATCAAAATGCAGATTAAAGCATTAGATGCCCCATTCAATTTTGCTAAATAAGGAATCATTATGTTGCAACTGAAAGACACCAATTTACTCAAACAGCAATGTTATATCAACGGCACATGGCAAGCTGCCGATAAAGACGAATGGATTGAGGTCAGCAATCCCGCCACCGAAGCCCTTATCGGCAAAGTACCGAATATGGGCGCGGCAGAAACCGAACGCGCTGTCGCCGCCGCAAAAGCCGCTTTGGCAGGCTGGCAAGCGAAAAGTGCCAAAGAGCGCAGCATACTTTTGCGCCGTTGGTTTGATTTAATGATGGCGCATCAAAACGATTTAGCCGTCATACTCACCGCCGAACAGGGTAAACCGCTTGCTGAAGCCAAAGGTGAAATTGCCTACGGTGCATCCTACATCGAATGGTATGCCGAAGAAGGAAAACGCATCTATGGCGACACCATTCCCGCCCCCGCCGCCGACAAACGCATTATGGTGTTAAAGCAGCCCATTGGCGTGTGTGCGGCGATTACACCGTGGAACTTCCCCAATGCCATGATTACCCGCAAAGCCGCGCCTGCCTTGGCAGCAGGCTGTACTTTTATTGTCCGCCCTGCTTCACAAACGCCGCTGTCTGCTTTGGCAATTGCCGAATTGGCACACCGTGCCGGCATTCCGGCAGGGGTGTTTAACGTGATTACCGGCGGCTCGTCTGCCATCGGCAAAGTCTTAACCGAAGACGACCGCGTGAAAAAATTCAGCTTCACAGGTTCAACCGAAGTTGGACGAAAACTCATTGCTCAATGTGCCGATACGGTTAAAAAAGTATCCATGGAATTGGGCGGTAACGCACCGTTTATCGTATTTAACGATGCAGATATTGATGCAGCGGTTGAGGGCGCAATGATTTCCAAATACCGCAATGCAGGGCAAACCTGTGTGTGCGCCAACCGCTTGTATGTACAAAGCGGCGTCTATGATGCCTTTGTGGAAAAACTCACCGCTGCCGTGAGCAAACTCAAAATCGGCAACGGCATGGATGCGGGCGTTACCATTGGTCCGCTGATTGATGAAAATGCCGTTACCAAGGTAAAAGAGCATATTGCCGATGCCGTGACACACGGTGCGAAAATCGTCAGCGGCGGCAGCAGCGACGCGCACGGCAAATTGTTTTTTCAACCAACCATTCTGAAAGATGTGCCGCAAACCGCCAAAGTTGCCAAAGAAGAAACCTTTGGTCCTTTAGCCCCTGTGTTTCGTTTTGACAGCGAAGAAGAAGCCATTCACTGCGCCAACGACACCGAATTCGGCTTGGCGGCATATTTCTACAGCCGCGATATTGGCCGTGTAATCCGCGTATCCGAAAGTTTGGAATACGGCATGGTGGCGGTGAATACAGGCTTGCTTTCCAATGAAGCCGCACCGTTTGGCGGAGTGAAGCAATCGGGCTTGGGACGTGAAGGTTCAAAATACGGCATTGAAGATTACGTGGAAATTAAATATGTATTGGTCAGTATTTAATGCTTGATTGAATCACAGCGGTATTTTGCACAAACCGCATGGCAAATACCTTTCAGGCAGCCTGAATACTTTAATGTATTTAATCCCTCAGGCTGCCTGAAAATTTCACGTTATAATGTTCGCTTTATTGCTCGGCTTTTAATTCAACCCCCATGCCCACGTCGTCCGTTCACCCGTCTGTACCCAACCTCGCTCAAATCCTCAGCAAAGACCGATATTTTCTGCAACGCGCTTTAAAAAATCCTGCTCGTTTCGGCGGTGTGGAAAAAGTGCAGCAGCGTTATCAAAAATCACATCAACATTTTTTGCAGCGGCTGAAAAACGCACCAACACCGCATTACGACGGCAGTTTACCGGTGCATGACAAACGCGAAGAGATTAAAGCAGCGATTGCGGCACATCAATTGGTCATTGTGTGCGGAGAAACCGGTTCGGGCAAAACCACGCAGCTGCCGAAAATTTGTTTGGAACTGGGGCGCGGCGTGGCAGGCTTGATTGGGCATACCCAACCACGGCGGCTGGCGGCACGATCAGTAGCGGAACGCATTGCCGAAGAATTGAACAGCCCGATTGGGCAGGCTGTGGGGTATAAAATACGGTTTAACGACAAAACCGCACCCGACAGTTACATTAAACTGATGACCGACGGTATTTTGCTGGCAGAAACGCAAACCGATCGCCATTTATCGGCGTATGACACGATTATTATCGATGAAGCGCATGAACGCAGTTTAAATATTGATTTTCTGCTGGGCTATTTGAAACAGCTGCTGCCGCGCCGTCCTGATTTAAAGGTAATTATTACCTCAGCAACCATTGATGCAACGCGTTTCAGTGAACATTTTGCCCAAAACGGCAAACCTGCGCCTGTGATAGAAGTATCGGGGCGTACTTATCCCGTAGAAATTCGTTATCGCCCGCTGGCCTCACGTGATGAGGACGAAGCTGAAATCGAGATGACCGATGCAATCGTCGATGCCTGCGATGAGCTGGCACGCGAGGGGCGCGGTGATGTGCTGGTGTTTTTGCCCGGGGAGCGCGAAATCCGCGAAGCCGCCGATGCTTTACGTGCATCACCCTTGCGGCGAGCCGACGAAATTCTGCCGTTGTTTGCGCGCTTGTCTGCCGATGAACAACACAAAATTTTTCACCCAAGCGGTGCAGCACGGCGCATTGTGTTGGCAACCAATGTTGCCGAAACTTCGCTCACAGTACCGGGCATTCGCTATGTGGTGGACACCGGTTTGGCACGGGTAAAACGTTATTCGGCACGTGCCAAAGTGGAACAATTGCATGTAGAAAATATTTCGCAGGCTGCCGCGCAGCAACGGGCGGGACGTTGCGGACGAGTGGCGGCGGGTGTATGTATCCGCCTGTATGCCGAAGACGATTTCCAGCAGCGCAGCGCATTTACCGACCCCGAAATCGTGCGCAGCAACTTGGCTGCGGTGATTTTACGCATGGCAAGCCTGCATTTGGGAGAAGTGGAAGCGTTTCCGTTTTTGCAATCGCCCGACCAACGCTACATTAACGACGGTTTTCAAGTATTGTTGGAATTGGGTGCGGTTAATGCCAAAAATGAACTCACTGATTTGGGTGCAGATATGGCGCGTTTGCCGATTGACCCAAAAATCAGCCGCATGCTGCTGGCGGCAAAACAACATGATTGCGTGGCGGAAATGCTGGTGATTGTGTCGGCATTGTCCATTCAAGACCCGCGCGAACGCCCGCTGGAAATCCGAGAAGCCGCCAATAAGGCACACGAACGCTTTACCGATAAGCAATCCGATTTCTTGGCATATCTGAATATTTGGGATTCGTTTCAGCGTGAACGCGACAAAGGTTTATCCGGTCGTCAGTTGGTGCAATGGTGTCATCAATATTTTTTGTCTCATTTACGTATGCGCGAATGGCGGGAACTGCACCACCAATTGGCACAAATAGCCGTAGAAATGGGTTTGGTATCCAAAGACGCCGCTTACAGGCTGCCTGAAAAACCGATGCAATTGCAATTAAGCACGGCGAGCGACCAAGATCTGGCGGCACAGCACAAACAAAAACAGCTGGACAAAAAACAACACCGCCAAACCATACGCGCTGTCAAAGAAGCCGGTTACGAACAAATCCACCGCGCTTTACTCACCGGCTTAATTGCCAACGTCGGCATCAAATCACCGGAAGGGCATGATTACATTGGTGTACGCGGCAATCGTTTTCATCTATTTCCCGCCTCTGCGCTCTTCAAATCCAAACCCAAATGGGTAATGGCGGCGGAACTCACCGAAACCACCCGCCTCTACGCCCGTGATGTCGCACACCTTGAACCGGAATGGATTGAAGACGAAGCCCCGCATCTATTGCGTTACCATTATTTTGAACCGCATTGGTCGCCCAAACGCGGCGAAGTGGTGGCGGCGGAGCGGGTAACGTTGTACGGCTTAACCGTGATTCCGCGCCGCAGCGTTGCCTATGCGCGTGTGGACGCGCAAACCGCGCGAGAATTGTTTATTCGCGGTGCATTGGCAGCACAAGAAGCCGACATTCAAGCTGCTTTCTTTAAACACAATGCGCGCTTGATTCGCGACATTGCCGAGCTGGAACATAAATCGCGCCGCCAAGATGTATTGGTGGACGAAGATGCCTTGTTTTCTTTTTACAACAAACGTTTACCGTCTTTATTCGAGCGCGGCGGCAGCCCCGTACCGCTGGCTGATTTGCGTACCTTCGACGCATGGCGCAAACAAGCCGAACACGACAACCCGAAACTGCTGTTTTTAAGCCGAGACGACTTAATGCAGCACGATGCCGAACACATCACTGAAAACCAATTTCCGCCTTATTGGCAGCACAGCGACGGCAGACTCAAACTCACTTACCGTTTTGAACCGCACCACCCGCTTGACGGCGTAACCATCAGCGTTCCCCTGCCCACACTCAACCGCCTCAACGCCGCCGCACTGGAATGGCTGGTACCGGGCATGATCCGCGAAAAATTACAACTGCTGATCAAAGCACTGCCCAAACAAATACGCCGCATTTGCGTGCCCGTTCCCGAATTCATCACCGCTTTTCTTGACAGCAACCTTGATACCGATGCACCCATTTTGCCGCAGCTGGCACACGCCATTGCCAAAAATGTAGGCGACATGCGTTTACTTGATCAAATCGACATCGATACATGGGCAGCACACGAACTGCCTGAACACTGCCTTTTCAATATCCGCGTTATTGATGACGGCGGGCAAGAGCTGGCAATGGGACGCAATCTGCCTGCTTTACAGCAAGAATTGGGGCAAGCCGCCGCCGTTACCTTTCGCGACAACAGCCATGAGTTTGAGCGGGATAACCTAAGCAACTGGGACATCGGCAAGCTGCCTGAAAGCATCAAATTCGCTCGCGGCAAGCAGCAGCTCATTGGTTATTTGGGTTTACAGCACGAAAAAAACGGCAATATCGCCCTGCGCCTGTTTGACACACCCGAAACCGCCGATGCTGCCCACCGCCAAGGCTGTATTGCCTTAATGGCGCGGCAAATGAAAGAACAAGTCAAAGACCTCAACAAAGGTCTGCCGGATTTTACTCAAGCCGCCATGCTGCTGAAACATTTGGGTGCGGAAGCCCTGCGCGAAGACATTGCCGCAGCTGTACTTGACCGCGCCTTACTCGGCGACGATCCGCCCCCGCGCGATGAAAAAGCCTTCAAAGAACAAATCAAACGCGCTCGCAGCCGTTTGCCCGCCGTTAAAGAAGCCTTAAACCGCTATTTACTTGATACCGCCCAAGCCTATGTTGCCCTCAATGCCCAACTGGGCAAACACCCTTTAACGGCATTGTTGCGCACGGAATTGCATCAAATCATCTACCCCGGATTTGCTCAAGCCACCCCGTGGCAGCAATGGTCGCGCCTGCCTGTCTATCTGCAAGCCAAACAGCGGCGCATGGACAAATACGGCAGCAATCCTGCTCGCGACACCGCCCGCGAAGCCGACACACAAAGTTTGTACCAGCTGTGGCAAACAAAAATCGAGCAGCTTCGCCGCCAAAACCAAACCATACCCGTTGAATTAACCCAATTTCGCTGGCAAATTGAAGAATTGCGCGTTTCGCTGTTTGCGCAAGAATTGAAAACGCCCTATCCCGTATCGGTAAAACGGCTGCAAAAAACATGGGCATGTTTGGAAAAGAGTTTCCAGTGTGTGCCGATAAGCAATAGCATGTAAAAAGCTAAGCCGCATCAATCACTCAACGGAGCGGCACCACATGAGGTTTCAGAGCGTTTTGATAATGTATAACGACGATAGGGGGCGATAACCGTATTTATACGGGCGGGGGGAAAGAATCCCCCCACACCATTTTCAACATTTCACCGTAAGCGCGTCCGTTAGTCTTTTCGGCTATGTCGTAAAACGGAGCGCAGAAGTCCCAACAGGTCATTTCGCTGTCACCGTCCTCATGGCCCGCATAGCGTTCAGGATGGCGATAACCGCCACGCCCACGTCGCCGAAAACTGCTTCCCACATCGTGGCGTAGCCCAGCGCGCCCAGCGAGAGGATTACGCCTTTAACCGCCAGCGCAAACACTATGTTCTGCATAACAATCGCCCGCGTTTTCTTTGAGATGCGGATTGCGTCCGCGATTTTCGACGGCTCGTCGGTCATAAGCACCACGTCGGCGGCTTCAATCGCCGCGTCGGAACCCACGCCGCCCATTGCTATGCCAATGTCTGCCCGCGCCAAGACAGGCGCGTCGTTGATGCCGTCGCCGACGAACAGAAGTTTGCCTTTGCCGGTTTTTGCGTCAAACAGCTTTTCAAGCTGCTCTACCTTGTGCTGCGGCAAAAGTTCCGCGCAGACCGTATCCAGACCTAACTCGCGTCCGATTTTTTCACCTACCGCGCGGCTGTCGCCCGTAAGCATAGCCGTTTTTCTCACGCCAAGGGCTTTCAGTTCTGCTATTGCGTTCGCGCTGTCGGGCTTTACCTCGTCGGCGATGACGATATGCCCCGCGAATACGCCGTCAACCGCGAGATAGACGACTGTGCCAGCCGTTTCCGGTTTCTCAAACTCAATACCCTCCAACAGCTTAACGTTGCCCGCGAGTACGGTTCTACCGCCGATTTTCACGCGAACGCCGTGGCCCGCGGCTTCCTCATAATCGGCCGCGCCGAGGGCCGGTTTTCCGTAGGCTTTCATAATCGACTGCGCTATCGGGTGATTGGAGCCGGATTCCGCGCTTGCCGCGAGCCCCAGCAGTTCGTCCGCCGCGAAACCGTTCGCGGGGACGATTTCAGTCACAGCGAACACGCCCTTTGTGAGCGTCCCCGTTTTGTCGAACACGACCGTATCCACGTTGTGGAGCGCGTCAAGGTAGTTGCTGCCCTTGATGAGAATCCCGTTGCGCGACGCGCCGCCAATGCCGCCGAAGAAACTAAGCGGAATGGAGATGATCAACGCGCAGGGGCAGGACACGACGAGGAACACCAGCGCGCGGTTAATCCACTCCGACCAAACGCCGCCCAGCGCGAGCGGGGGGACGACCGCCAGCGCGGCCGCCGCGAACACTACGGCGGGGGTGTAATAACGCGCGAATTTAGTGATGAAGTTTTCCACGGGAGCTTTCGCGCCGCTGGCGTTTTGCACAAGGTCCAGGATTTTAGATACCGTGGACTCGCCGAACAGCTTCTTGACTTTAATCGTAAGCAGGCCGTTTTTGTTGATCGAGCCGGACAACACTTCCGAGCCGGGTTCAACATCGCGGGGGATCGCTTCGCCCGTCAGCGCGGAGGTGTCGAGCGCGGAACGCCCCTCTGTCACAACACCGTCCAGCGGGATTTTTTCGCCGGGCTTCACGACGATAAAATCGCCGACATTGACTTCCTCCGGCGAAACGCGCCTGACCTCGCCGCCGGTTTTTACGTTCGCGAAATCGGGGCGAATGTCCATAAGCGCGGTAATCGACTTCCGGCTTCTGCCGACGGCAAAATCTTGGAACGCCTCGCCGACTTGGTAAAACAGCATAACCGCCACGCCTTCCGGGTACTCACCGATGGCGAACGCTCCGATTGTGGCGATGCTCATTAAAAAGTTCTCGTCGAAAATCTGCCCTTTTGAGATGTTCTTTGCGGCGCGGAGTAGCACTTCGCCGCCTATAAGCAGGTAGCTCGCGAGAAACAGCGCAAGTTCAAGCCGCTGGTTCAGCTCGAATGCCATACCGGCGACGAACAGGACAGCGCCGGCGCCCATCAGGATTTTTTTGAGCGGCGATTCGTGTTCCTCGGTTTCAGCCTTTCGTGCCGATGCGTGTTCCTCGAACAGCGAAACCTTTACGTCAGGCTCAATCCGCGCCGCGATTTGGGCAATTTCCTCCAAAAGCGCCGGAAAACGAGAATGGTCGCTGGCAGTAAGCGTCATTTTTTGCGCCATCATATCGACGGACGCGGACTTCACGCCCTCTAATTTCGCCGCTCCGCGCTCAATCTTCGCCGCGCAGTTTGCGCAGCACAAGCCCTCAAGCCTGATTTCTTTTTTGATAACCGTTTCCATAGTTATGCCTCCTTTTATAAGTGAACGATTGACAATATGTTCAACTGTTTACGTAAAAATTTTTCCCTCTATCTTTCGCGGACGTGCAACAAACCCTGCTTAAAGACATTGCCGACGTGCTCGTCGTCAAGCGAGTAGTACACCACTTTGCCGTCCTTGCGGTTTTTGACAAGCCGCGTTTGCCGAAGTTGGCGTAACTGGTGAGAAATAGCCGATTTCGTCATACCGAGCAGCACGGCGATATCGCAGACGCACATCTCGGAATGTTGCAAGGCGCAGAGTATCTTCACACGTGTTGAATCGCTGAACACCTTGAATAAATCCGCCAAATCCATTAAAACGGCTTCGTCAGGCATCTTTCCCCTGACTTCCACGACCACTTCTTCGTGAATGGAATCGCAGTCACAGCGGTCAAGCTCAGTATTTTGTATTGCCATAGGTTCACATCCAAACGATTGAACAGTTGAATTATTATGCACCTATAACAACATATCCAATTAAGGTTATCAAGAGGTTTTTGAAAAAAATTGTGAATTTTTTGTGAATGAAAGAAGATTGTGGCGCAACCCTATCATTAGACAACGTTTGTGCAACAAGATTTCTGACCTCACTGGCGGCACGGGCATAGGAGAGCTTGGCCTTTCCTTCAAGCCCTCGCAAACGCTGCCTCTGTCCTTTAACCTTGGGGTACAGGGTTATGTGGGCAAAAGAGAGGGCATTACGGGCAGCTTGCAGTCCAAATGGGAATTTTGAAGACAGGAAAAACAAACACCGCTATTGCCTATCATGCGCGGCGCGGCGTCATAATGATGGCAGACCGCGCCGCGTACTTTTTTATGATGCCCAGCGCATGGGGTCAACGTGGACACAGTATCCGCATTGCGGCGACTAACATCGCCGAAAGGAGAACGGCGATACAAGGCGCAAGTGCGCCCGCGCGGCCAGCTCCAAGCTCCAAAAAAGTGCGGGTAAAATATTTTTTACTATGAAAATTCATGTGGTTATTATATATTCGACGTTCTGAATAAACAACACAACACGGTGAATTTTGACATCATGTAGCTCTTTCGGCAGCAATACCGTGTAACCATATATTTCAGGCTGCCTGAAACAACCCTATTACAACAATAATATTTCATCTATTGCTACCGCACCACGCAAAGCATTGCACACAATCCATTGCTCTGCTTGTTGTATTTCATCATAATGAATCTTTCGTTCAATCACATTCAAACTGCCTAAATGGGTTTGCGGATCTGCCAGAATCGCTTGGCGCATCACACCGCTTAGCAGAGGCAAATCCAAATCGGGCGTAAACCATTGCCCGTTAAGACGAACAAAAACATTGCTGCGCCCGCCTTCCAGCAAGTATCCGTGTTGATTAAATAACAACGCATCAAATGCACCATACTGCTCTGCCATTTGCCAAGCCTGGTCATAAACGGTTCGGCAAGTTGTTTTGTGGCGGCTTAAAAAATCGGCATTGATTTGATTGCGTTGATGCACCAGCAATCGCACCGTTTCAGGTAAAGGGTTGGGCTCTCTGTATTCACACTGACAAACACCGCCGGCATCAATAATCATTTTGACACGAAACACACCTTTGCTTGGCACGGTATTTAAGGCTGCCTGAAAACGCTGCTGCAATTCTTGATCGCTGATCGGATATTGCAAAACAACGGCAGATTTTCGTAAACGGTGCAAATGCAAAGGCAGCAATGCACAACAACCATTATCCATACACAAAGTTTCGATAAGGGCAAATTCGGGCGGCAATTCTGCCAGAAATCGGCTTTTCCATTGGCATTCACGATATTCTTCCATACCGATACTGTCGGCAACAATACCTGAGCCAACCCCCATAACGCCGCAATAAGCACCGTTCTCTTCTTGCTGCAATTGCAAAGTACGAATCGCCACGTTCAGCGTACCGTGAAACCCCAAACCGCTGCGGCAAGGTTCTAAAAAACCCAGAGATCCTGTGTAAAGCCCACGCGGTGCTGTTTCGATTTGATTGATGATCTGCATACTCATTCGCTTGGGTGCGCCGGTAATCGACCCGCAAGGAAAAGCGGCACGCAATACATCGGCAAAACATGTATTTTCCTGCAATTGCGCACTCACTTTGCTGGTCATTTGCCATACTGTGCCAAACGCTTCCACGGCAAAAGCATCGGTAACCGCCACAGAACCGATTGCGGCGATTTTGCCCAAATCATTGCGCAATAAATCCACAATCATTACGTTTTCCGCACGGTTTTTGCGGTCTTGGCGCAATGCTTCGGCACGATCTGCATCTTGCCCGTCATGCAGCAAAGGCGCAGTGCCTTTCATTGGCTGCGCGTAAATCATGCCGCTTTCATCAATGCGTACAAACAATTCCGGTGAAAAACACAAAGTCCATTGCACCGCATCTTGATAAGGCAAACACGCCAATGCCCCATAAGGCACGCGCTGGCGTTCGCGCAAACGGCAATACAAGCGAATCGGTGAACCATAGCAGTCGAAATACAACCGCGTGGTGTAGTTAATTTGATAAGTATCGCCGCGTTCAATGGCTGCCTGAATCGCAGCAACGGCAGTCAGATAATCGTCTTTATCCGTATTGTTGCGTAAATAAGCAATACCGGCAGGTTCATGGTCATTGCCATCGCCCCGTTGCAGCCAGTGTTGCAATTGTGTTTCATTTAACCGAGTCTGCTGTGCAAACCAAAAGATATTCAGGCAGCCCGATTGATTCGGTGGGTTTGGTATTACAGATTGCAAACCGTAACCTGCTTCATAAGGCAAATACAACAGTGCATGCCAGCCGCGCCGCCAGCCTTGCTGCAAGCATCGGTCAATACGATTGATTTCATGATCAGCAATCACATCGTGAGCGCGCAGCTGCTGAAACAAGCGCGCTTGCCCGGTAATCGCATCGTCTAATACGGCGAAATACAGGCTGTCTGAAAAAGATGAGTGTGTGAATGTCATAAACGCAGAAGTGGTGTGTATGGGCAGCAATTATATTGGTAATGTGGTTTGATTTTGCAAAGCAGAACAAGTGAATGCTGCATGGTTATTATCCATAATCCGATAATAAGCATACGATTTGCTATAATATAATTTTGTGCAAATACCGATAAAATCTCATGAGTCTTCCGCCGCGCCGCTTGGCTGTCGCCCCAATGTTGGATTGGACAGACCGCCATTATCGCTACATGGCGCGCCAAATCAGCCGTCATACTTGGCTTTACACCGAAATGATACACGCAGGTGCGGTGGTGCATGGTGATGCGTTACGATTTTTGAACTTCAGCCCAATAGAAATGCCGCTGGCTTTGCAATTGGGCGGCAGTGAACCATCAAAATTGGCGGCGGCAGCCAAAATTGCCGCTGAATTCGGCTACAATGAAATTAATTTGAACTGCGGCTGCCCCAGCCCTAAGGTACAAAAAGGCGCGTTTGGCGCGTGTTTGATGAACAATGTCGATCTGGTGGCGCATTGTCTGAACGCCATGCAAGATGCCGTTTCTATTCCAATCAGCATCAAACACCGCATCGGTGTGGACAAACAAACCGAATATCAGCCTTTGGCAGATTTTGTTGGTACATTGCGCCGTAAAACCGCTTGCCGAATTTTTATCGTTCATGCCCGAAACGCTTGGCTGAATGGCTTGTCGCCAAAAGAAAATCGTGAGATTCCGCCTTTGCGCTACGATTATGTCTATCGCCTGAAACGCGAATTTCCTGATTTGGAAATTATCATCAACGGCGGCATCAGCACCAACGCACAGATTGCCGAACATTTGCAGCATACCGACGGCGTGATGATCGGGCGGGAAGCCTATCACAACCCCATGCTTATGCGTGATTGGGACTATTTATTTTATGGCAGTGAACACACGCCCATCAGCCATGAAGAACTGATTCACACACTTCACGCCTATGCCGCCGATCAATTGATTCAAAACAACAGCACAATCCTGCGCCACATGGTACGCCACTATTTAGGGCTGTTGCACGGACAAACCGGTGCGCGCCGCTGGCGGCAGATCTTGTCAGACAGCCGTCTGCAAGATAATAATGCCGATTTAATATTAACCGCATGGAATACCGCACAACCACCCTTATGAAAACTTCCGTTTCCGGTATTTTACCGATAATACTTTCAATCACCTTATTCTCCGTATCTGTGGCTAAAGCACAGGTTTACACCTGTATTATTAACGGCGAAACCGTTTACACTGCCAATCCGCGCGGTGAATGCCAAACCACACAGCTCCCGCGATTAGGCAGATACACAACGGATAAAAAGGCTTATCGCGCCACCACCCCCACCGTCAAAGCCAAACCGCGAGCCAACTACACCAACAAAGCAGATACCCAACCCTCTGTAAACATTGTTCCCAAAGGCAGTGATACGGCACGGCGTAATATTTTAGAACAAGAATTGGCTAATGAACGCATTGCACTGGCACAAGCTCAACAAGCACTCGCTGAAGGCCGAACATTAAAAAATACCGATAAAAAACAACATGAACAATATCAAAATCGTGTTCGTCAGCTGGAAAGTGCAGTGCTTGACCGCCAGCAAAACATTCAAGCACTGCAACGCGAATTGGGCAGAATGTAAATTCGGAATAACCTAAAAGATTTGACAAAAAAGCAAGGTAGTGTTCAAAAATCTGTGTCAATCCCCTAAACTATTCCAAATAGGAGACAACACATGAACAACCCCATATTCGACTTTAAAACAGCACTTAAACAGCTTCAATCAGGTCAAGCACTGACAGGAAAAGACGGCATACTCACCCCGCTTATCAAACAACTGACCGAAGCTGCTCTTGATGCCGAAATCGAACATTATCTCGAACAGAACCCACAAGAGCCCAACCGCCGCAACGGTTACACCAAAAAGACGGTCAAGGCAAATTCCGGCAGCTTTGAATTGGAAACACCGCGAGACCGAAACGGTGGTTTTGAGCCACAAATCGTCAAAAAAAATCAGACCAAGCTCTCCGAAG
>NZ_JQKE01000011.1 GCF_000745895.1 Stenoxybacter acetivorans DSM 19021
CCGTTCCCGGTTCAGATTATTTTTACTGTAAACGGGGTTTACAGCCGGAACCGTGAACAGATGATTTTCTAAAACTGTAAACGGGGTTTACAGCGGCTCACTTCGCCGAGTTGCATCACTTTTCCTCTTCATTGCGTTTTCTTTTATTAAAATCAGAAACGCTTTCATTCCCAAAAACAACTTCTTCTAAAAACTCATCGGTGGTTTCCACCGCTTTAACGGTCTCTGTAACCACCGCACCCGTGATTTTGAACGGTGCTTTAACAATCTCAACCGCACCTTCAACTAACCAATTAAACATGATTTAATCCTTATTTAGTTATTGATGAAAATAAAAGAAGTTATTTAAAAATAGCTTCTTTTTGTTGCATTTAAACACTTATGGTTAAAATTACATACCTTCTTCATCTTTACCGACCAACTCACTCAATTCACCAGTAGCTCCATCGGTTTCAACCTCGTTCAATAAACCCGCTTGCCGCGCCTTATCTACCACCTGATTGACTTCTTCTTCTGTTAATTTGTTTGGCACATACAGTAATTCGGGTAATCTGTTGTAGCGCAGGATTTGTTCGTCTAAGCGCGGCAATGCACCTGCTTTCACGGCTTTGCTTAATTTAAGCAGTAACCCCTCGTCTAACAGCTGTTTGCGGATAAATCGTTTTGGTAAACTGCGCATGGTAGTAACCGTTTGAAACAACTCAACCAATAAACCGCGCAGCATGTTGTCGCCTATGTGCTGTAAATTGCGAGTTTGTTTGTTATCGGTTAAACCTTTGGCTTGCCCGGTCATCAATGCCCGAACATACAAGTCGTATTGCGTCAGCAAAGTCAGCAATTTAAAACCGTATAACCTTGTTTGAGATGCAGTAATCACCACCGGTTCTCGGTTTTCCAGCAAACTTACTTGAATGCCATTGGTCGCCAGCTTATCCAGCTCACCATAAACTTGCTGAATCATGTTTTGATATTCAGCTGCCACTGCTTTCAATTGCTGCTCTACCTGTAACAAATAGCTAAGTGCGAACGGATTATCAAGACGGGCATTTCGGGTCAGTTCATCTATCAAAAATATGCCCATTCTCAAACCTATCCAGCGTTTTTTACTCGGGTCTGATTGTCCCTCCCACATACGCAAGGCTTGTTTAGTATGTATCACCAACTTGTCGGCAGTCTCTTCCACCAAATTACCGACAATATCAAAGCGAGCGAAATCATCAGGCACGATGCGATATTCACCGCGAACGAATTCCAGACGTTTAAACGAGCGTTTTAAATGCTGGATTAACGCATTTTCATGTGCCAAATAAAGCTGTTTTGCCGCGTAATCGGGGTGGTCATCGGCTAATTCGATGTTGAGTTTTTCGCCCAGCTTCGCCTCTTCACGCGCCAAATCGTATTGGTTATCAAATGGAGAAGTATCTGATTTTTCAAATACATAATCTGTATAATTGATTTTAGTAACCGACAGCATTTTCAGAGCAGCAGGCGGCACCACAAAGGTACGTTTCATTTCAATCATTTAATATCTCCTTAATATCTTCTGAAAAGAGGTTTATGCGGGGTTATGTAATCGTTTGAGCTGTCTGTAAACGGGGTTTACAGGCGAAAAATCAGGCCGGTCTTTCAAAAAAAGGGTTTGAATTTCTTCCGGCAAAAATGTCCAATGAAACGGTCTATTCGCATTTTGGCAATGTTGTTTGAAATACAGTTTTCCGTCTTCAGCAGCATGCAGATAATCAATCAGCATTTTGTTTTCATAGGTAATTAGTACCGCTGTTTCAGCGGGCGGCAGCATTTCACGACTGCGGAACCAATGTATTTGTGCTTTCATGGCAGTACTCCGAGTGATTGTTTGCGTTCCAGCTTTTCAAGATTCCGTTTGAATTGTTGGTAATCCTCGTTTTCTTCCATGCTCTGCCGCTTCGTAGGCTCTTTCTGTTCGCGTTTTTCGCGTTCTGCAAGCATGACTTGATGTTGTTCAGCACGTTTTCGTGCCGCCAATACAGCAGGTGCATGTTCGGTAATCAATTCTCCACCGGCAGCGGCAGTTGCCAGCTTTTTGAAATAAGCAATCGGGTTGTGGATTGCTTTGTTGGCACTTTGTCCCGCCATTTCGTCCAAAATCTCTTGCACCGCTGCTGTACCTGCCTGCGGGTAAACCTGCTGAATGATTTTCAAAATATTGGCTTGATACACTTTCAAAAAATCAGGAAAAATCAAATCTTGTTCCTGTAAACCCCGTTTACAGGCTGCCTGTAAACCGTTTTCTTGTAATGCTTGTTCAGAAAAAATTTCATCAACTACCACCCCGAGCAGCTGATTAATGCTGAACTCAAATAATTCGCCGTTGCTGTGGTTGTAGTTAATAAATTTGTAGTTTTTAAAATCTATATAACAATTTCGGCTTTGGTCATTTCTGAATTTCAGGTTTTGTGCTTTCTGTATTTCTGTTCTGGTTACTTCTGAATTTCGGCTTTGGTCATTTCTGTAAACCCGTGAACTGTCGCAGGGAATACCGTCTTGTTGCGGCAAATAAGAAATTTCTGAATTTTCTTCTTGTAAATCAATTTCCTGCCCTATGTTACCGATTGGTTCTGCCTTATGTAACAAATTGACAGAAGCCTGATAAACATTGGTGTTTAACGTTTTATTTACATTTTGAATCGGCAGCAGTCTGGCAACGGCAGTTAAGATGTTTTTGCCGCAAATCAGGGTAAAAATTCGGCGCGAAGCCTCGAAATGACGTTCGATGATGAACTTGAGCAGCTTCAGCTTATTGCGGCAAGTAAGCTGTCTTGAATAAGACACAAAAATACGGCGTTGCCATTGGCTGATTGTCAGTGCGGCAAAGGCATGGTGTTCTTGGCTGCCGCAACCGTGAACGGCTTGTTTAAGCATGTAGGACAGCATAATTGCCGAATGAATACAACCGGTGATGCGGACAATATCGCGGTGATACACCAATCGTTTGGAAAAATACCGCCGAAAAAATAAAGAGGCGTTGTTATGCAATGCCGTTAAATTGAGGTCGTGTAAATCGTGATCAAGTATTTCAGTGCCTGCATTATCATTGTCTCCATCATAATCGGCTTCGGCAAAGCAATCGGCTTCGGCATATTGCTTATAGAAATTATTGTTGAACGTATGGTCTCCGTGCTGTTGTTGGGTAATCGCCTCTGCCAATACGTCCAAATTCACACGCAGTGCCAGCTTTGCCCCCATGCCAACACGTTTACAGCTGATTAAGTTCAGTTCCTGTAGTTTTTTCTTTGCCGCTCCTTGTTCACGTTTGGACAAACCTGTCTCTTCGGTGGTGGCGGATATACTTTTGAATACCCAACCGTCATTTTCTAAAACCCGTGTACCCACCCGTGTCCAATACAACAGCTGCGACAAATACACAGCAGTTTTCAGGGAGCCTGTGATGTGAATCAAGCACTCATACACGGCAATTTTGCTGCCGCCGTTGAGTGCCTGCCAGCATTCTGCCAATTGCCGATTGTATAGCGGCGGCTTAGGCAGCAAGCTATTGTGGGTGGTGAAGACATTCATGATTGGCCGCTGCTGTTATAGGGCAAGGTTACAATGCCGCGCCGTTAATTGTGCCAAGCGTTTTAAAGACACGCGGCAGCGGCGAATTTGCGGGAAACCTTGATTTTTACTCTCAATCAGGCTTAACCCTTGCAAAGACACCTGTGCATTGTCTTGTTCCCTGCGGCTTAGATACGTTAATTCAAACACGCGGTTTTGCGGCATATCCACCCATACCGTCCAATCACCGCGCTGATGCAGCGGTACAGCAGGTGTATCCGCTTGAACCGCGGCCAAAAACAACAGGTCATTCACATTTAAACCCAGAGAAAACAAGGTCTTGGCTTGTAATTTGTCCACTACTAAGGGTGGGTGATAAACATTGTTCACCGTGATTTCTGCGTTCTGCTTCAACAATTGTTCCAATTGAACTTCGTCCAAGCGAAACAAAGACCGAGCATCTTTACCGCGTTTGTTTAACAATAAATCCTTAGCCATCAAATCTTCACGAACCTTGCGCCATTGTTTGGGTGTTAATCCCGTTTCCGCTTGGATTTTATGGTCATTCAATGGCAGCCATTGGTATGGAGCCGCTACGCCGATAAACCAACTTAAAAAATAAGCTTGATTCACATCGCCAACAGCGGCAGCGTAGTGCGGAATATAGCTCAAAGGTTCGTCCCATAAAGCTGCCAGCGGTGAAGTGATTTCAGACGGTGTTTCCACATCAAAGGCGTAATCCAATTGCGCGGTTTTTTGCCATTGTTTGACTAAGCCGTTCAGCGATTTTTGTAACGAAGCAGAATTCGATGCAGGGCCTTGTAAAATCGCACCGAATACATCGGCGGTTAAACTGTTCATTTGCTATTCCTTTTCTTTTTCAGCTTGCGTAATCACCATATGCAGCTGTCCCAGTTCGTACTGCGGATACAGCTGTGCCAATACTTGGTAACGTTGATACAAATTGGGGTGGTCTTGGGTTAAGATTTGCCATGCGTGTTGAATATTCAGGCAATCATTCGGTACGGGTTGCTTTAGCCGCCCTTTATAAACAGGCAAACCCATTTCCAGCCGCAACTGCTTAATTTCACCGTCCAACAAGCGCGGACACAGCAGTAAAATCAATTGATTACTGGCTTTGTGTTGAATCAGCCATTTCACTTGCTCTACTTGTTGCTTAAATAAGCCGTCTTCGCGTTGCCATTGCCGAAGACGTTTCAATAACAGCGGTAAATTGACACCTACTTCCACAACATCTCCACAGTGTTTCACCAGCTCATTTACCTGCTCAGCAGTTAAATCGTGCAGTTCTTGCAGCATTTGCCGATACTCTCTTATCAGTAAAGTATTAAATGCAGTTTCCCTGGTATTGCGTTTACCATCAGCCAAGCGGCTGATGGCGGCGTGAATAAAACGAGGGTCATAGCCGCTGAATCGGTAATATTTGGCTTCGGTGAGTGGACGTGTACCGGTGATTATGGTGTTATTTGATGGCGGCAGCTGACTCGCTGTTACAGACATTTCCATGTGCTTCCCCTCATTAAGCTACCGGTGGCTGATTTAAAATTCTGAGATAGAATAAAATTTGGGTCAGATGCTTACCGAAAGGGTGTCCGGTACTTTGCCAATGCAACACACAGTCAATCAAATGCTCACGCTGCCCAATACCCACATCTTGGTACTCAATAAACTTGTCTTCATTTTGATACGCGATTTTGAGCATGGAATCGTCGGGTAAACTGAGAATGGCGGCGGCCGTTTTGGTCAGCCCCTCCAAAATCGCTTCCTGTCCGCTGATTTTTGCCAACAAACAAAACACATTGCCGGCATCAGCGTGTAATGCGTCAATTAAAAAGGGGCAGTTTGCTTTTTCCGGCAAGTGATGAAAATTCGGATATTCCAGATAAAACCCATACTGAAAACCGCTGTTTGCCTTGAAACAATCCAGTAAGTTCACTTCTTTGAGCCATGCACGAATGTGCTTGTGCAGCTCTTTGATGGCATTTTCAGCAGAAAATAGTGCGTTGTGGTCTGAAACGATTTCGTTTGCTGATGATGAACGAGGGTTCCCCACCGCCTGCGGTTCGACCACAGACGGTGGGGTGGTGGTGCGGCGGGATACACTGCTACCATCTGAAGTAGGTGAGTGATTATCAGTAGTTACCGGTTCTGTTGTTACCGCGCCGTATTCTTGAGTAAAAGCCGCCCACACAAAAGCTTCCAGTACATCGGTATCCAATTCACTTTTTTCTGCTTGTGAGCGAGCGTAATCGCTTAAAACCTGTTGCCAAAATACCGTGCAATCCTCGCGTAAATTCAAAGATTTAAACTTTTCTTTCAGCAATTGAAACAGTTTGCGAATATCTTTTGCTTTCTGATTGCTCAAGCTGCCTGAAAACCGTTCAGCGATTGCTTGCAAGTGTTCAGCGGCAAACAAAAACAGACTTAACGCGGAATGAGAAACGCTCAGACCATGTTCGGCAAACAACGTTTCTAGTTCACGCAATCCAATTGAATTGCCATTGCTCAGCAGATCGCGAATAGCAACATACGCCTGAGCCTTATCCCAAAACGACATCTCCACCCGTTGCTCATTCTCAATCACATGTGCAATTTTTAAATCAGATTCGGAAGTGTAAGCCGTGTACAAACAGGGCATAAGGCGGTATTTATCATCACCTGTTTCTGCGTATAACTCGCGTAAAATTTTTAGACGGGTATTACCACCTTTGGCCAAGATATAACGATTACCGTCGGGTCGGCGGGTAATATGTACCGGCTGTTGTATTCCCACTGCTTGAATTGAAGTTTTAATTTGTGCGTATTGTTCAGCCTGATAAGCCGTGCGCGGATTACCATCAAAATAATCAATTTCATTGGCCGGAACGTTTAAAAACACACTGCTTATTGGTTCGTTTGAATTTGGAGCGTCAATTAACAACGAGGATTGCTTTGGTGTACCCAATAGCAAACTGCCTCGTGTCAAAGATGGATTTAATTTGGCGGCAGTCATCATGCCACCCCTGCCGCAAAATCTTCTTCAGGCAACAAGTCTTTCATACCACCAAAGCAATTTCCTTGTAACCCTTGTTCTTTTAAGCCGGGCAGCAGTTCATACACCACCTCGTGCATGATTTTGTAAGCCGAATCCGCCTTGCCTGAATGCTGCTGTTCATGGCAATGTACAGGTAAACGTAACGTTGCGGCTTCGGTATAAGCCTTGGCTTGCGGTACCACAACGTCCAGCAATTGCTGTTTACCGTCTAAATAATGCTGGTGAAAATAGGTCTTGATTTCTTCGGCAACGAAACGAGCATCTTTAGTACGATTTTGCGCGTAAATCAGTGCGCGCATCTTGGGTACAGATAAGCCCATGTTGACTCCATGCTGCAATCGTATTAATGCCTCTTGCGTACCGGAAACAAACTCCCGCGCACTCAGTACTTCAGGCATAATCGGCGTAATCAGATATTCAGACGCAAATGCTGCCGTATCCTGTAACACACCCACCGCACCTTGTGTATCAATTAGGATAACATCATAATTTTTCTGAACAAAAGGTAAAAGTAATTTGGTTTTGAGCAGAAATGCCCGGTCATGACGATTTTGAACCTTAGTTTCAATATCGGCGGAGATGTTGTTTGATAGTATAATATCCAAATTCGGATACACCGTTTTGGACACACAAGAAGCGGCTAAAGCCTCCGAATTATCCCCGAGCAACAGCTCTACTACCCCATGCGGGGCTGAGTAGTGTAAGGGATAGTATTTTGATAATGACGGCTGAACATCAGCGTCAATCATCAACACACGACAGCCAATATCAGCCAAAATCGCCGACACATTAGCTGTTAACGTGGTTTTACCCACACCGCCTTTGGTGGCAACGGTGGCGAATACTATGGGCGCAGACATAATATTTCCTTAATATGAAGTCAGAATAAACGACTTGATTAAGGATTGTAAAATGCCTAACACAAACCCTTTTCCAAGTCAATAACCATGAAAAAGGGTTTTAAAATAATAAGTTAATAAAAATTACTGCCTTGCGTTAACACCCTTTTACATTAGGGCAATATATAAGGCAGCCTGTTTGCTTCATCGGATGTAATTAAACCACCGTTTTGCCCAATTTAAATGAAATCTCAAGCTTGAAATGTGTAAGAAGTTAAAGAGATTGAATGTATTGGCAAAAGCGAACATCGGGAGTTAAAGATCCGTATGTTGGTGTTGGTTATGCACTTGCTGAAATGGCACAAGCCGCTCGCTTTGCAAAGCAATGGTCGGCGGCGTACTATTGTTGAGCAAAGAGCGCAAATCCCTTAATATCCTAAAAGATTTGCCCTGCTTAAAAGCGAATTTACAGCCAAACCATTTTCTTTTTCATCACGCACTAAATTTTCTAAAACATTACCTCCCTCCCCAATTGCTGTTTGATTATCAAACCAATTTACTGTATCATCACAAAGTTTTTTGCAATTTCTGCGAGAAACTTTTTTGTTCTTAACGCTCACATCGGTTGCCGTAAAGGGTGCTTGTTTTAAACAGGTTCTGTGCTGCCGATGTCAGGCTTAACCCTTTGTAAGGAATAGTATGTCTCAAGTTACCATGCGCCAAATGCTGGAAGCAGGCGTTCACTTTGGTCACCAAACCCGTTACTGGAATCCGAAAATGGCGCAATACATTTTCGGTGCACGCAACAAAATCCACATCGTTAATCTGGAAAAAACCCTGCCCATGTTTTTGGAAGCCCAAGACATGGTGCGCCGCTTGGCTGCCAATAAAGGCACGGTATTGTTTGTCGGCACAAAACGTCAAGCGCGTGAAATCATTCGCGAAGAAGCCGTGCGCGCCGGTTCGCCTTATGTGGATCATCGCTGGCTGGGCGGTATGCTCACCAACTACAAAACGGTGAAACAATCCATTAAACGCTTGGAAGAAAAATCCGCCGCTTTGGAAAACGCTGCTGAATCCGGTTACAGCAAAAAAGAAATTTTGGATATGCAGCGCGAAGTGGCAAAACTGGATCGTTCTTTGGGCGGCATCAAAAACATGAAAGGTCTGCCCGACGCCATTTTTGTGATTGACACCGGCTACCAACACGGTACTTTGGTCGAAGCTGAAAAATTGGGTATTCCCGTGATTGGTGTGGTTGATACCAACAATAATCCCGACGGTGTGAAATACATCATTCCGGGTAATGATGATTCTGCCAAAGCCATTCGCTTATACTGCCGCGGTATGGCAGACGCAGTATTGGAAGGCAAAGCACAATCACTGCAAGAAGTGGTGCAAGCTGTGCAAGCGGCAGAAGCCGCCGAAGCCGCAGCGGCCGCCAAATAAGTTGCTTTTGGTAACCAAAGGGGCGCATTGCCCCTTTTTTTGAATATATTTTTCAGGCAGCCTGCATCGCCTGAATTGATGTTTGCTAAAAATTAAAGGATTTAAAAATGGCTGAAATTACCGCAAAAATGGTTGCTGATTTACGTGCCGCCACCGGTTTGGGCATGATGGAATGCAAAAAAGCCTTGGTGGAAGCCGAAGGCAATATGGAAAAAGCCGAAGAAATTTTACGCATTAAATCCGGTGCAAAAGCCGGAAAATTGGCAGGGCGCACCGCCGCCGAAGGCATTATTGCCTATGCCATTGACGGCAATATCGGCGCGCTGGTTGAAATCAACTGCGAAACGGATTTTGTGGCAAAAGACACCAGTTTCATTGACTTTGCCAATCAAGTCGCCAAAGCTGTGGTTATCGGCAACCCTGCCGATGTTGCTGCGCTGGCAGACATCAAAACCGACAGCGGTGCAACGGTGGAAGAATTGCGCAAAGCCGTGATTGCCAAATTGGGCGAAAACATCAGTGTACGCCGCTTTGAACGGTACGAAACCGACGGCAGTTTGGTAACCTATATGCACGGTGCAAAAATCGGCGTTATGGTGGAACACAAAGGCGGCGATGAACAAGCCGTGCGCCAAGTTGCCATGCACATTGCCGCGTCCAAACCGCAATGCGTGTCTGCCGATCAAGTTGATCCGGCACTTATTGAAAAAGAGCGTCATATTTACTCCGAACAAGCCAAAGAATCCGGAAAACCTGCTGAAATCGTTGAAAAAATGGTGGAAGGCCGTGTGAAAAAATTCTTGGCTGAAGTAACCTTATTGGGGCAAGCCTTTGTTATTAACCCCGATGTTACTGTGGAAAAATTCTTGAAAGACAACAACGCAGCCGTTATCCGTTTCGCCGCATTCCATGTGGGCGAAGGCATTGAGAAAAAAGAAGTGGATTACGCCGCCGAAGTGGCTGCCGCTGCGAAAGTATAAATCGGCAAGGATTACGCCATGAAAACAAAGCACTCAAGATTCAATCGTTGAATCAAGGGTGCTTTTTTTTAAACTTTTATGATGAATTTTTGTTCTGTTGTTGTTTTTAGGCTGCCTGAAAAATAAAATAGACGGCCGTCCATGCAGCACGCCGCCATTTTGAATACACAATCAATTAAAAAACCATTTACTGTGTTACACACCGCCGCACGTGATTATGTGCATTGGTAAACCCCTATTTTAACAGCGATATTCCGTACCCCCAAGAAAGAATGATGATGAGTAAACAACCTAAATACCGCCGCGTGTTATTAAAATTATCCGGCGAATCCCTGATGGGCGACGATGCTTTCGGCATCAACCGCGACACCATTATGCAGATTACCGAACAAGTTAAAGAAATCGTTGAAATGGGTGTGGAAGTGGCTGTGGTTATCGGCGGCGGCAATATTTTTCGCGGCATGGCACAATCGTCCAAAGGCATGGACCGCGCCACTGCCGACTACATGGGCATGCTGGCAACCGTGATGAATGCGTTAGCCCTCAAAGAAGCCTTTGCCAGCCACGGCGTAAAAGCACGGGTACAATCGGCATTGAGTATGCAGCAAATCACCGAAACCTATGCCCGCCCCAAAGCGATTCAATATTTGGAAGAAGGCAAAGTGGTGATTTTTGCCGCCGGCACCGGCAACCCGTTTTTCACCACCGATACCGCCGCTGCCCTGCGCGGTGCGGAAATGAACTGCGACATCATGCTGAAGGCCACCAATGTGGACGGCGTTTACACCGCCGACCCCAAGCAAGACCACGCCGCCACCCGCTACCACACCATTACTTTTGACGAAGCCATCAGCAAAAACCTGAAAGTCATGGACGCCACCGCATTTGCCTTGTGCCGCGAACAAAAGCTCAATATCGTGGTGTTCGGTATTTTCAAAGACGGCGCACTCAAACGGGTGATTATGGGCGAAGACGAAGGCACACTGGTGCATGTGTAAATCAAACCAATAAAAATCAAACAATGAAAGCAACAACATGAACCGCATCAAAATCGGCATTGTCGGTGCCACAGGCTACACCGGCGTTGAATTACTGCGTTTATTGGCAAGCCATGAACACGCCGAAGTCATCAGCGTAACCAGCCGAGGCGAAGCCGGCACGGCATTGGCAGACTATTTCCCCAGTCTGCGCGGCGTTTATCATGATTTGCACTTCCAAGCACCCGAATCCGCAAACTTAGCGGCGTGTGATGTGGTGTTTTTTGCCACGCCCAACGGCATTGCCATGAAAGAAGCACCTTCCTTGCTCAATCAGGGTGTGAAAGTGATTGATTTATCTGCCGACTACCGTTTACGTGATTTAAACGTATGGTCAAAGTGGTACGGCATGACGCATGAAAGCCCCGAATGGGCAGAAAAAGCCGTTTACGGCTTGAGTGAGTTAAACCGCAAAGCCATTCAAACCGCACAACTCGTTGCCAACCCCGGCTGTTATCCCACTTGTGTGTCTTTACCGCTGATTCCTTTGTTGCAAGCTGGCTGCCTGAAAGCATCAAGCCCGCTGATTGCCGATTGTAAATCGGGCGTATCGGGTGCAGGGCGCAAAGCGGCAGTAGGCAGTTTATTTGCGGAAGCAAGCGATAATTTCAAAGCCTACGGCATTCTCGGACATCGGCATTTGCCCGAAATCAAACAAACCATTGCCAATTTACAAAACAATGCCGCCGAACAATTTGTATTTGTGCCACACTTAACCCCCTTGATTCGCGGCATGCATGCCACCATTTATTTGCAACTACAGCCAAATACCAACCCGCACACCCTGCTTACCGATTATTATTCAGGCAGCCCTTTTATTGACATCATGCCGCAGGGCAGTACACCGGAAACCCGCTCCGTGCGCGGCGCGAATGGCTGCCGCATCAGCATACAACAAGCACCGCAAAGCGACACATGGATTGTGTTGTCGGTGATTGATAACTTGGTTAAAGGTGCGGCGGGACAAGCGGTGCAAAACATGAACATTATGTTTGGCTGCAATGAAACGGCGGGTTTGAAGATGATGCCGCTCTTGCCCTGAAAATCAGTGAAATAAAGATTCTTAAATCATTTAAAAAAGGATTGCGATATGTCTGAAATCTTAGAAGAAAGCCCGATTGTTTTCACCGAAAGCTGCTGTATTAAGGTGAAAGATTTGATCGCCGAAGAAAACAATCCCGATTTAAAATTGCGCGTATTTGTCAACGGCGGCGGCTGTTCCGGTTTTCAATACGGTTTTACTTTCGATGAAATCGTGAACGATGACGACTTCCAAATCGGAAAAGACGGTTTAACTTTTTTGATAGACCCGATGAGTTATCAATATCTTGTCGGCGCGGAAATTGACTATACCGAAAGCCTGCACGGCTCGCAATTTGTGATTCGCAACCCCAACGCCACCACCACTTGCGGCTGTGGTTCATCGTTTTCGGTTTGATTTTTCGGGTACTTTCCCCACACAGGCTGCCTGAAACTTTTCAGGTAGCCCATTGTCGTTTATAAAAAGCATGATGACTCCAGCAGAACAATTCCCGCTCCCCAAGATCGCACAAAAAGCCGTGTGGTCTGACTTATCCGCCGGCAGTTTGCCCTTATTGCTCAGCGAAAACCTGCCAAAAAAAGCACTGAAAGTGGTTTTAACCGCCGACACCGAACAAGCCTTGCGTTTACAAGCGGCATGGCAGTTTTTTGACGCGGCGGCGAATGTGGTGTTTTTTCCCGATTGGGAAACCCTGCCTTATGAGCATTTTTCACCGCATCAGGATTTGGTGTCGGAACGCTTATCGGTGTTGTGGCAATTAAAAAACGGGCAGGTGGACGTATTACTCACACCCGTATCCACTGCCATGCAGCGTTTGTCGCCGCTGTCATTTATGCTCGGGCGCACGTTTTGGCTGAAAACAGGGCAGAAACTGGACGCAGAAGCCTTGAAGCGCAATCTGGCAGACGCGGGTTATCAGCATGTTACCCACGTGGTGGCGGCAGGTGAATTTGCCATGCGCGGCGGCTTGCTTGATATTTTCCCCATGGGCAGCGACACGCCGTTTCGTTTGGATTTGTTTGACAACGAAATCGACAGCATCAAAACCTTTGACACCGACAGCCAGCGCAGTTTACAGCCCGTATCCGAAATTCGCCTGCTGCCGGCACATGAGTTTCCCACCGACGGTGATGCACAAAAAATATTCCGCAGCCGTTTCCGTGAAGAAATTGCCGCCAACGAAAAAGTGGCAACCGTTTATCAAGCGGTGTCCGACGGGCGTTTCGGCGCAGGGGTTGAATATTATTTGCCGCTGTTCTTTGAAGAAGCCTGCGTTACTTTATTTGATTACATCGGCACTGAAGCCTTATTGGTGCGCGTGGGCGATACCGATGCGGAAGCGGCGCGCTTCTGGCGCGATGTCAAAAATCGATACAGCATGGCAGCAGGCGATGCCGCCTACCCGCCGCTGCCGCCAAATGCCTTGTTTTTGAGTGAAGATGAATTCAATGCGCACGTTAAACCCTATCCGCAAGTGTATCCGCAGTGGCAAAGCAGCAGCGAACACAACTTACCTGATGTTGCGGTAAACCGCCATGCCGATGCACCGCTGGCGGCTTTAAGCCATTTTCAGGCAGCCTTTAACGGGCGCGTGCTGCTGTGTGCCGAAAGTTTGGGCAGACGAGAAACCATGCTCGGCTTTATGCGCCAGCACGGTTTAACACCCGCTGTATTGGACAATTGGCACACATTTTTACACGACACCGCGCCACTGGCATTGGCGGTTGCCCCTTTATCGTATGGTTTCAGGCTGCCTGAAAGACACATTGCCGTTGTTACCGAAGCCGATTTGTATCAATACATTGCCCGCAGCCACACCCGCCGTACCCGCCGAAAACACGCCGCCGTATCCGACGGCATGCTGCGCGACTTGGCTGAAATCAACCTCGGTGATCCCGTTGTCCACGAAGAACACGGCATTGGCCGCTACATGGGTTTGGTAACATTGGATTTGGGCGAAGGCAGCAACGAAATGATGCTGCTGGAATACGCCGAACACGCGCAATTGTATGTTCCCGTATCGCAATTGCATGTTATCAGCCGCTATGCGGGCGCGGCTCAGGAAAACGTGCATTTGCATAAATTGGGTCATGGCGCGTGGAACAAAGCCAAGCGCAAAGCCGCCGAAAAAGCACACGACACCGCCGCCGAGCTACTCAATCTTTATGCTCAGCGCGCCGCACAGGCAGGGCATCATTTTGCCTTGGACGAAACCGAATACCGCGCCTTTGCCGACGGCTTCGGCTATGAAGAAACCGAAGACCAAGCCGCTGCCATTGCCGCCGTGCTGAAAGATTTAACACAAGAAAAATCAATGGATCGCTTGGTGTGCGGCGATGTGGGCTTCGGCAAAACCGAAGTTGCTTTGCGCGCCGCATTTGTGGCGGCAATGGCGGGCAAACAAGTGGCATTGCTTGCGCCCACCACATTGCTGGTGGAACAACATGCGCAAAATTTTGCAGACCGTTTTGCTGATTTTCCGATAAAAGTAGCGCAGCTGTCGCGTTTTAACAGCAGTAAAGAAACCCGCGCCGTGTTGGACGGCATGGCAAACGGCACAGTGGATATTGTGATTGGCACGCACAAATTGGTGCAGCCCGGCATTGTGTTTCAGCGTTTGGGTTTGGTTATTATTGATGAAGAACATCGTTTCGGTGTGCGCCAAAAAGAACAACTCAAACGCCTGCGCGCCAATGTTGATGTGCTGGCACTCACCGCCACCCCAATTCCGCGCACACTGAGCATGGCTTTAGAGGGTTTGCGCGATTTTTCGCTCATTACGACCGCCCCCAGCCGCCGCTTGGCAGTGAAAACCTTTGTCAAACCATTCACTGAAGCAGGCATTCGCGAAGCCGCTCTGCGCGAACTCAAACGCGGCGGGCAAATATTTTTTCTGCACAACGAAGTTGATACCATTGAAAACATGTACGAACGCTTAAGCCAATTGCTGCCTGAAGCGCGCATCGGCATTGCGCACGGACAATTGCGCGAACGCGAACTGGAACAAGTGATGCGCGACTTTTTGCAGCAGCGGTACAATATTTTGCTGTGTTCCACCATTATTGAAACCGGCATCGACATACCCAATGCCAATACCATCATCATCAACCGCGCCGACAAGTTCGGCTTGGCGCAATTGCATCAGCTGCGCGGGCGCGTTGGCCGCTCGCACCACCAAGCCTATGCGTATTTACTGACCCCCGAATACATCACCAAAGACGCAGAAAAACGCCTTGATGCCATTGCCGTTGCCGATGAATTGGGCGCGGGTTTCACCTTGGCGATGCAAGACTTGGAAATTCGCGGCGCGGGTGAAATTTTGGGAGAAGGACAATCCGGCGAAATTTTACACGTGGGTTTCACGCTATATACCGAAATGCTCAAACAAGCAGTTCGCGACCTTAAAAAAGGGCGTGTTCCCGATTTAGATGCGCCTTTGGGTGTTGCCACCGACATTAAATTACACAGCCCCGCCCTCTTGCCTGAAGATTACTGCCCCGATATTCACGAACGCTTGGTGCTGTACAAACGCTTGGCAACCTGCGAAACCGAGCCGCAAATCGACACAGTTCATGAAGAACTCATCGACCGTTTCGGCTTACCGCCCGCGCCCGCACAAACCCTTATCGCCAGCCATCGGCTGCGCTTGAAAGCCAAACAACTGGGTTTGAGCGCAATTGATGCCACCGCAGAAGCCATTACCCTGAGTTTTGGCAAACACCACCAAATTGATCCCGCCCTCATTGTGCGCCTCATTCAAACCAATCGTGATTACCGCTTTATCAGCGCAGATAAATTGCGGGTAACAGTAGCAACGGAAACCGCAGTACAACGAGTAGAAGCAATCAACGCCGTATTGGGGCAATTGCAAAAGAAAACATAAATCCAATGGTGTAATAATTACCCCATTAAGCATTAAATAAAGGAACTTATCTTTGCTTGCCTCTTAGTCAAATCACTATTTCGCGTGTCGCGAAGCTCCGCGATTATTGCGGTTTCATCGTCTGGTGTTTCTCCCGGTTACAATTACAGCGTTTCCATTACAGTGAGCAGGCTTTGGTAGCTGTCCACATCGTGGTACTTCACGCCGGTTGTGGAAATCTCGTTAAACAGCTTCTTGGCGCAGGCTATTTTTGCCTGCTCAATCGGGCGCAGTTCGAGACTGTCCATCGTGCCTTTGGTCTCGGCGATGAAGAAGATGTGCTTTACAGCGCCCTTCTTGAATGAAATCGCCCAGTCCGGGGAATAATTGCCAACAGGCGTCGGGATATAAAAGCCGCGCAGTCCCCTCGGCAGTTTGGCGTAGACAATCACTTCATCGGCTACGTCCAAGTCAGCCACAAAGCAACGCTCAATGCTGTCGGCGGCAGAGCCGTCGGTAAATACATAATCCTGAATGGCGCGTTTCGCCTTGAAAGCCTTTGCGTATTCATCGGAGGCACGGCTCATATTGAAAATGTCCTGCGAGTATGGTTCTTCCGCGCTTGGGGCGTAGGTGATATGTTCCACGACCACGGAGGCTTTCTGCCTGTTGATGATAACGATGACCTTGGCGATGAATTCTTCCGGGTTCTCGCGGAACAGCCAGAGCTTTTCCCTCTTGATGCCATCGAGGATTGCCGTAACCGTTCGGCGGGTAAGACTTGTGCCTTCGGCAATCTTGCCGATGATGTCGTAAGCCGCAAGACCGCCGTGTGCGCGGTCGAGCCTCTTTGTTTCGGTGCACTCCACATTGAAGTCCATGCCTTCCTGCGACCCTTTTGTGAGGGTGTATGACAAGCGGGCAACGTTCAATTCCGCGTCAATGGCGGCTATTGCCTTGCTTTTCAGCTCATCGCCATTGAATTCCACGGTGTAGGCATATCGCTTGTTTATCCGTTCCCACAAGTCCTTGAACGCCGCCCAGTTTTCGTTCAGCGGGTTGTCCTTAATTTTTGTGTCGTGACCGTTGCCCGCCATATCACTTAGAATAGACGGATTAAATATAGCTTGAACTAATTTATGGATGTTCTCGGCAAGCGGAGCGAGTTCATCATCAAATGGTTCAAGATTGCCATTTGCGGCTGCATTCCGATATGTGTCTGTAACTTCGCCCGCTTTCGTAACATAATTATTAGAGCGGAGATACACGAATATTTCCTGTGCTTCTGTCTTCGAAATTGTACTCAATTGACCGTTCGCCAATATGACCGGCCTGCCACTGAAATAATCCACGCTCGCCTTGGTCGGGCGCTCGTAAAGGTCGGACTTTATCTCTTTCTGCAAGCCGGCGACGAAGTCCGAGTAGCTTTCGCTTGCGACAACCGTCAGCATATTGATGCTCTGCACGAGCGTCTCTCCACAGACCTCCAAATCCTGACGAACGCCATCACTGTTCACGCACAGACGCAAACCGCGCCCCACTTCCTGACGTTTCGCCGTGGCGTTGTCCGAGTGCTTCAACGTGCAAATCTGGAACACGTTGGGGTTGTCCCAGCCCTCACGCAAAGCGGAGTGGGAGAAGATAAAGCGCGTCGGTTCCTCAAACGACAGCAAAACTTCTTTCCGTTTAAGGATTAGGTCGTAAGCCGAAATGTCATCGGATTCATCAGAACCGCGCTTAACCGCGCTGTTTACGGCGCGGCCTTTTTTGTCTATGGAGAAATAGCCTCTGTGTGTTTCGGCGGTGTCGATGCCGCGCAGATAGGCTTGATATGCCGTTGGGAATAGCGTGAGCCGCTCGTTCAGGGCGGCGTTGTATTCTTCTTCAAAGATACGTCCATACTCGCCGAGGATTTCCTCTCCGTCGTCACCATACTGGCGGTACTTCGCCACCTCGTTGATAAAGAACAGCGACAGGCATTTTATGCCCTGCTCGAACAGCTTCTCTTCTTTATCAAAATGGGAGTTGATGGTCTCGCGGATTTGGATTCGGCGAATATCATCCTCATTCACGTTGCCGCTGGCTTCGCCCGTCGTCAGTGTGTCGCCGTTGCTGAATGTGATGGTCGCCCGTATCGGGTCGATGTCGGCAACGGAGATGCCTTTGTATTCCTCTAAACCCTTGGAGGCGGTATAGAGGCTGTCGCCCACTTCAAGCAGGTGTGTTTCGCGTTTCGGCGAACCCGTCTTGCGGCTGACCTCAAATTCCAGTCGGGCGCGGGGCGGTTTCTTAGGGGCAATAACCACGGCGGCAAGATACATATAGCGGTTCGTGCCGCCGAGATTTTTCAGCTCAAAACCCTTGACCTCAATCTTTTTGACCAGCTTCTTTTTGAAAGCGTCAAGCGCATCAAGGACATAGACAAGGTTGTGGCTTGTTCTGTGCGTTGCCGAATAATTCAGGGAGAACAGTGGCGCGAAGTTCTTTTTAAGAGCGTTTTGCGTAGCCGTGCCGCCCATTTTTTGCGGCTCGTCGAGTATGATAATCGGGCGGTTCGCCTTGATAACATCAATCGGGCGGCGGCTGCCAAACTCGTCGCGTTCGGTGTAGATGATACGTGCCGCCTCGTTGCCGCTTCTGCCCGCAACATTCTTGCCCTCGTTCATCGTGGTGTTGAACGCCTGCGTATTGATAATCATCACGTTGATTCCGCTGTTCTGCGAAAACTCGTCTAATTGGTGCAAATTCGAGGAGTTGTAGATAAAGTGCCGCGCTTTCAATCCGTAAATCTGCATAAAATGGTCTTCGAGCATTTCAAACGATTTCTTCACACCCTCGCGGATGGCGATGCTCGGCACGACCACGATAAACTTGCCCCATCCGTAAACCTTGTGAAGTTCAAACATCGTTTTGATGTAGACGTATGTCTTGCCGGTGCCTGTTTCCATCTCAACGTCAAGCGACACCGCGCCAAGCCCGTCGGACAATCCGTCGGAATACTTGATGTTATTTGCTGTCTGTACTGCACGAATATTCGTGAGAAGCTGTTCTTTTGACAGCGCTACATCGGCGTTGCGGTAGGCGGTTTCAAATTCAGAGTCGTCTGTCGGGTCGAACAGCGAAATTGGCATATCTTTGATTATCACGCCCACATCGCGGCGGTACTTGGATTCGCCGACGTTCGGCTGACCCGCAAACACACGCACGACGCTTTCGGCGGCTTCGGTTTGAAACGCTTGTATCTTGAACTGAAACTTCACGATTTCTCACCTCCGCTTATCTGTTCGGCAGAAATTATCTGCCGAATTTGCTCTGCGTTTTGCTCAAGCCCGACAAAGCGGTCAAAGTCGCTTTCAAACAGGCGGTCTTGGATAATGCGGTACTTTTCAAATTCGGTCAGCGCGTGCAACTTGGCAATCTCCGCCGACACTTTACCCGCGTCTTTCAGCAGACCGTACTCGAACATTTCAATAAAGCGGTTCAGACGCGTTTCCCAATCCGCCATAGTCATCGGAATGTTACGAAGCGCCATACTTTCGCCGAAGTCGATATACGCCGACACCATACGTTCCATCTGTTCAAGTTCAAACTCGGAGAGGTAATTTTTGGCGATAATAACATCCGCCTTGTGGATTTTCCCGCTTGGCGCGTCCTCCCAAGTAGCCAAGCCCATATGCGGCTTTTCGGCACTAGCGCGGAGAACAATCACCTCAGCCGCCGTCTGACCGTGAATGGCGAAGTGCATTTTATTCTGCACCGTGGCGAAGAACCGCCGCGTTGCCGCCGCCGTTTTGTCGTAGTCCAGCGCGGTGGCGTACAGGTCGGTTATTTTTTGATAGAATTTCCGCTCCGACATCCGTATCTCACGGATTTTTTCAAGTTGCCGCTCAAAATATTCTTTCGTCAGAACCGAACCGCCGCTTTTCAGGCGCGGGACGTCCATAACCCACCCTTGAATCGTGTAGTCCTTGACGATTGCGTTCGCCCATTTCCTAAACTGCACGGCGCGTTCGTTGTTCACCTTAAACCCGACCCCGATAATCATTTGCAGATTATAATGTTCGATCTCACGGGAAACCTCGCGCCCGCCCTCGTTTTGAACGATAAAGTATTTCTTTATAGTTGCCTCGCGGGCAAGTTCGCTGTCGGCAAAAATTTTCTTGATATGCTGTCCGATATTCTGCACGGTAACGTCATACAGAGTCGCCATCATCTTCTGCGTCAGCCAGATATTCTCGTCCTGATAGCGCATTTCCACGCTTTCCGCATCGTCGCCCGTCGCCGCGATAAACGTCAGATACTCCGCCGCAGAAGAGCGAATTGTGATTTCGTCCTTTCTCTTCTTCGCCATTACAGCACCTTCCTGATCGTGTTTGGGCTGTAGGTGTTGAACACCTGCTCGAAATTGACCAGCGCTGAGTCGGAGACAAAACTGCTGTCGCGGAAAACGGCGTAGTAGGGCTTCTGCTTGGCAATTTCCGTAATCAGATTGGTATCAACCCGCTTGAAGCAGGCGATAAGGTAGTTGTCGTTGACGTAGTAAACATCGCCGTCTTGCGTGATTTTCGCCGACAGCGGTATACCGAGGTCAAGCATCACTTGAAACAGTAAATCTTCGCCTGTGCGGTCTTCCTTGATGTTGTCCGCCAAGCCGTCAAAGCTGAAGTTAATCTGCGCGTATTCATCGGGCGTGTAGTACACGTCTTTCATGTTCGTGCTGTCAAGTTTTAGGACGCGGAAGCCCGTATCTAACCGCGAACCACACGAAAAGCGCGAAAAAGAATCCGATTCATCTTTTTTCGCGTTTTTCGCGGTTAATTCCCCAAGGATTTTCGCCCCGGCGCGGCGTATACGCTCTTTGCCGATTTCGCAAATGTTTTTATATCCTGCTTTTGCCGCTTCGGATTTTTCGTCACAGACTTCGGGCAATTGCACCATAATAAACTTGCGCTTACTGCCGTCCTCGGCGTTGAGCTGCATCACCGCGTGCGCGGTTGTGGCAGAACCAGAGAAGAAGTCGAGGATTATGTCGCCAGATTTAGTTGCAATTTCAAGCATTCGCTTTAACAAAAGTACAGGTTTTGGCGTGTCAAAAACTTTTGAAGTGAAAAGTTCTTTAACTTCCCTATTCGCATCATCTGTATTGCCTGCGAACTCATAATCCCAAAAATTTATAGGCGTCATTCCTTCGCGTGCTTCAGACAGAAAACGCTTTATGCTGGGAACGGTTGCATTCCCTTCTTTTCCCCACCATACAACATCATCCCTGACATATTGCTCAAAAACCTCCTTTGAACTTCGCCACGCTTTTTGTTTTGGTGTAATTACTTCCCCAGTAAAAGGGTTCGTAATTTCGTAGCACAAGTTAGGTCTTTGTTGCGGACTTGCTTGACTTGAAAAAGGCATTGCTTTCCAAGCACCACGAGAGTCATTATCTGGGTTCGAGTATCTTGCATCTGCTTCTTCAGTTCGCGCCATTAGATTTGGCATAAATTCATTTTTTGAATACACAATTATATGTTCTGTGACATTTGTAAACCCATCTGTGTTATTGCTTCTCGTGTATCTTTTTTGCCATTCAATGCAAGTAACAAAATTCCCGCTCCCAAACACCTCATTGCAAACTTTCTTCAAGTTTTCTACTTCATTGTCGTCAATGCTGATAAATATCACGCCATCCTCCGTCAGCAAATCCCGCGCAACGCGCAGACGCGGGTAAATCATATTCAGCCAGTCGGTGTGGAAACGCCCGTTGCTGTCGAGGTTTTTCACAAGGCGGTTTCCCTGTTCGTCATAGTCGCCGCTCCGCTCGGCATATTCGGCGGCACTCTCCGAAAAATCGTCCTCATACACAAAATCGTTGCCCGTGTTATACGGCGGATCGATGTATATCATTTTCACGCGGTTCAAGTACGTTTCGCGCAGCAGTTTCAGCACGTCAAGGTTGTCCCCTTCTATGTAGAGGTTCTCGGTATTGCCGAAGTCCACGCTCTCCTCACGGCACGGGCGCAAAGCGGCGGCAATCGGCGCGTTGGCAAGCAGCACGCTCTTGCGCTTGTCCGGCCAAGTGAACTGGTAGCGTTCTTCGCGTCCCTCAATGACGTGGACGTTGATTTCCTGCGTTAGCACGTCTTTGTCGATGGCACGGACGACCGCGCCGTTTTCGTCAATCGTCTCGGTTACAGCGTTCGGGAACAAGGCGGCAAGCGCGGCGAAGTTCGCCTCCGTGAGGGACGGGGTGTGCATTTTCAATTTATCCATTTGTGGTCTCCTCCAATTCTTCCGTTGCTTCTTCAATCTCAACGGGAGGTAATAAGCTAATCAATTCGATAGCAATTTCCTCAGCTGAAAGCGTCGCTGTGTTTAGGGCTTTGCGACCCGCCAAAGGTGGACTGAAAGTCTGAACCTCGTCCTTTGTTATCTTGTGCCATATCGGAAGTATAGTCTTGCCTCCCGTCATTTCTCGCTGAAACAAGCCATCAAGTTCATACTGTGTCCAGCCTTTTCGTATGAAGTCATTTGACAGAATGACTATCCCGAACCTTGACTTCCGTAAGCCTTCATCTATTTTAGAGCGGAGACTGTCGCCCCACTTTATACTCATCGCATCATACCAAACCTTAACGCCACGCGAGTCAAGTTCCTGATACAGATCATCAACGAAACTCTCTTTGTCCTCGGAAGCGTGGGAGATGAAAACATCATATTCTTCTTCGGCTGTTGCCGCATAAAGATGTTGTTGCAGTTGAGTGACTGCTTGTGCTTGAATTTGCCCAGTCAACTCGTCAATCCGTTGTTCATAATTTTGTTGCAGGACAACTTGGGCTTTATCGTTCTTTTTGCGCTCTGCCACTTCTTCCTTTTGAAGTTTAACTTGCGCTTCTGCTCGTTTTTTACGCTTGTCTGCAATTTTCTTGTCTATGTCTGCTCTTGCGTTCACGGCTCTAATTGCATCGGTGTTGAATTTCTCAATCCGGGATTGCTTTGACTTGATAGTTGCCAATGAAGCATTCTTTGGAGTGCCTTTTGCCACGCGCGCCGCACTGCTCCGAGCCATCGCTTCTTTTTTTGAATAATCGGCAGACTTCTTCTCAAGTAACACAATATCCTTATCAAGCTGATTTATCGTTTTGCGTGTTTGTTCAGCACTCATTATAATTCCTCCAATTCGGCTTTCAGCCGTTTGATTTCTTCGGCAAGCTCCCACTTCTTGCGGGGCTGGCGTTCGGTCATTGCTTGCTTTTCAAGGGCGGCTATCTGCTTTTGCAGTTTCTCTCGGCGGTCGTTCTCGGCAATGGTTGCGTCGAGGTCTTTTCCGCCTGTAAGGTCGATACCGCCTATCTGGGCAACGAGGTTCGCCCACACCGCTCCGAGGTCAAGCCCGCTGAGGTTCAGATTCCAGCTCGTGAGCGGCTTGCTCTCGGAAACCAGTACTTTGTCCGCTCGGTAAACAGCGAGCCTTGCAGTTTCGCCTGATTGAAGCACAAACAACATACGCTGGGCAATCAGCTTCGACAAGAGTGCGATGTTCTTCTTGTCGCACTGGTTGGTTTTCAACATCACCAGAACGACATACACCGCCGAAACGTCCGCGCTTGCCTTTATTGATACTGTTTGCGGCGAAATTTCCGCGACGATTGACATTCGGTTTATCTGCTCGTCAAAAAGCCTGCGGTCGCCGGGTGATGGCTTAAACCTGTCGAATATCGCCTTCTTGGGCAAGGCTTTGGATAGCTCGGTCGTCTTGGGCAGTCCTAACATAATAAGCATCACCTTACTTTACGGTCACGAAGCAGATCAGTTCAAAATCATCCAAACCGTCAATCGTATTCGCGGCAAGAGAAATCTGCTTGCCCGAGAGGAAACTATCGATGGAGTCGTCCTCGTTCAAATCCACGATGGAATTCACGGCAAAGCAGAGCAGGTCGGAGTAATGCCGCATTTTCTTTCCATCTTTTGTCTCGGCGTTAAACTGCCTGCACAGTTCGTCAAGCGGCTTGTCCTTGCCTTTACAAAGCTGCCTGAGAGAATCGAGCAGTTTCTTGGGTTGTAGGTGGTCAATGTAAACTGTCGGTTCTTCGCCTGAGCTTTCGTCGCTGAGATACACCATATAGAACGGGTGCAGTTGGTTCTGGTTTTGGACGTTTATTTTGGTGTTGCGGTTTTTCAGTATGAATATCGTGCCACGTGGTGAGTCTTCATTGCCATCGGCCACCGCGTGAAGCCCAAATGGTATGCCGTCCAGTTCTCCGTGGTGCTTGACGTATTCAAGCAGGTCGAGCCGAAACTCATTCAGCCCCAAGTCCATAATGGAAACGCCTGACTGCATTTCCTCTATGTCCACGACTTCGTCTTGCAGCTTCTCAAGTTGTGCTTTGCGGTATTCAAGGTCGCCTTGTTCTTCGGGGGCAATGGGGTTGTCGTCACCCGTAGCGGTCATAACGGAAGCCTTCATTCGGGTTTCTACGCGCCCTTTGAGTTCAAGGTATTTGTCAAGGTCAATGTTCGGCCAGAAATTAACAAGTTGAATCTTGTCATTATGGCTGCCGATACGGTCAATACGCCCGAACCGTTGGATAATCCGCACGGGATTCCAATGTATGTCGTAGTTCACGCAATAATCGCAATCTTGCAGGTTCTGTCCCTCCGAGATGCAGTCCGTGGCAATCAGGATGTCAATTTCGGCGGGGTTGTCCGGCATCAGCAGTTCCTTGTCTTTGGAGCGCGGCGAGAACAGCGTCAGGATTGTGTTCATATCGGCGCGTTTCAGCTTGACGGTCGTCCTGCCGTCGGTGGTGCCGGTTATCATTGCCGCGTCAACACCGAACCGACCCGCGAGATTGACGTAGAGATAATCCACCGTATCAGAGAACGCAGAGAAAACAAGCACTTTTTTGTTGTAATCATTGATTGGCTCATGGATTTTATTGTCAATCAGCGTTATAAGCTCTTGCAGCTTGGTGTCGTGTTCGGGCGTGATGTCCTCAATCAGCACGGATAATAGCTCGAGGATTTCGGAGTCCTCGGTGAGTTTTTCTCGCCACGATACATAGTCCATATCCGCAAGGTCAATGTCGAGCTTCTTGCCCATGTTTTCAAAGTAATCGGTGTTTTGGTCATCGCCGTCAAAATCGTCTTCCGAAAACTCCTGCGTATTGATTATCCGCTGTGTACCGTTCACATAAGCGTTGATGTCGCTAATTGTGCCGTTTATCAAAGCCCTCACGCGCTCCAGTGTGATGCGGAACGAATAAACCGAACTTTCAAGCCGTTTCAAGAGATTGATGCACATCAGGCGGCGGATGCCGCTTTCGCGCCCAGCTCGGTCTATGTTCTTGCTTGGATCTACATACTTCGCACGGCGGCTCTCCAAAAGAAAATCGGTCGGGGTATAGATTCCAAGATTCAGCTTCATTAACCGGTCATAAATATCGTCGTAGTCAATCGCCGATTCAAGGTTGGTCATCCTCGGACGGAGGGTAATGGGTTTCAGCCGTTCAGGGAATTTGCCAATCTCGGCGGTGTTGTAATACTTTTCAATGTGCTTGTGGGAGCGGGCTATCGTTACGCTGTCGAGCATCGTAAAGAAGTCGAAGTCGAGAGAGCGGAGCAAATTCTCGGTCGTGCGCTCTTCCTGCTCACACTTGCTCCACCTGTTGAAAGCAGTTTGGGCGTTGCGGAAGATAACGTCAATCGACTTCGTTGTATCAAGTTTGTCGTTTATCAGCGTTGGGTTACCCTCGTAGGCAAGTTCAAGCTGATGCCGCAGGTCTGAAAACCCATTGTTCACGGGCGTAGCTGAAAGCATAAGAACTTTGGTCTTTACACCTTTGCGGATAACCTTGTTCAGCAGTTGGAGGTAGCGATTCTCGCGCTTATCGTCGCCGCGCCTCGAATAGTCGCCGCCGTTGCGGAAGTTATGGCTTTCATCGATAACAACAAGGTCGTAGTTACCCCAGTTCAGCTTTGCAAGGTCAATTGCACCGGACGAACCGTATTCCCTCGACAAATCGGTATGGTAAAGCACGTCATACCGCAGGCGGTCAGCCGCTATCGGGTTGTTCAGGTAGTTTTCCTTAAAGGTGTGCCAGTTGTCACCCAGTTTTTTCGGGCAAAGCACAAGAACCATTCGATTGCGGAGCTCGTAATACTTAATAACCGACAACGCGGTGAAAGTTTTGCCTAACCCAACGCTGTCGGCGAGTATGCAACCGTTGAATTTTTCGAGTTTATTGATAATCGCAAGCGTGGCATCTTTTTGGAAGTCGTACAGCTTGTTCCATATCTTGGTTTCCTTAAAGCCCGTCGCCTCGTTCGGCAATACATCCTCGGAGATGCTCTCCAAGAACTCGTTGAAGATATTGTACAGAGCAACGAAATACATGAACTCAGGCGAGTTCTCATTATAGGCGGCGGTGATGCCGTTGATGACCTGCTCGGTTACATCGGAAAGAATGGTCTTGTCGCCCCACACCATATTGAAACTGTCAAGGAACTGACGGCTTTCGGAATGGGCAAACTTAATCGTTTGGACGGCGATATTGTTCCCTCGTTCACAACCGAGGTCGGCGGTGGTAAAACCGTTCATTGGCGTGTATGAGTAGCCCCCGCCCTCTTGTTGTATATCAAGGAACGTGTTTATTACGCCATTGGTGAAATTGGAGCGGAAACGCACCTTTTTGCGGATCCATTCGGCACACTCGTGGGCAATCGCCTTTTGGGTCAACTCGTTACGAAGTTTAACTTCAAACTCCGTGCCGTAAAGGGAACGCTCGCGATTAAGACGCGGTATGTAGAACTCCCGTCTTTCTTTCGGGGCTTTTTCTTGCAGAAATGTCGGTGAAGTGAAAATAAAGCGCAGCTCGGCAACTCCGTCAAGCTGATTCTTGAGGGTTTGATAGGCATAGATAGAGAAACACGCCGCCGCGATTGACAGCTTGTCGCCTTTTGCGATTGTAGCCGCAAGGTCATCCCTTACAGTCTTATTTACATTGTCGAATACCTGCATGTCCTCACTCCATGTGCGTATAACGCGTTAATCAAAACTTTTGTTGACGTCGGCACTTCTGCCGCTCCCGAACCCACTCATCAACCTCAGACACCTTGAAGCACCATAACTTCCCGATTTTGTGGGCGGGGATTTCGCCTTTCCTAATCCATATCCGAATAGTATCTTTGTGTACCTGAGTGCACTCCGCGATTTCTTCTAGTCTTGATCATTTTTCGTTTTCCGTTGTCATAGGCATTAAGCCCTCTTTCTCATATAGAAGGGCATAATTTTATATGAAAGTTAAGCCTTATATATGGTTTGGTGTACCGGAGTGCGATGAGCGCAAAACCGAGAATCCTGTGGACATTATTTGCCTGTTCAAAAAATACAATTCAGCATAAATAAAATTGAAAAGCTACCTTGATAAAACGGCTCTTTCGTTTATATGATGCAGAATATCCTTTTTCGGCGTATCATTCGTCAAATTTCTGAAGAGAATGCAACAGATGAAACAAATTTTTTTGGACTTTGAACAACCGATTGCGGAATTGGTGCAGAAAATCGAAGAACTGCGTTTCGTACAAGATGACTCGGTGGTGGATATTTCCGAAGAAATCAATCGCTTACAGAAAAAAAGTGATGATTTAACTCGTTCCATTTACAGCAAATTAACGCCGGTTCAGGTTTCACAAGTTGCCCGTCATGCACAGCGTCCTTATACGCAAGACTATATTGATGCTGTTTTTACCGATTTTGAAGAGCTGCACGGCGATCGTGCGTTTGCCGACGATGAAGCCATTATCGGCGGCTTGGCACGTTTTAACGGCGAAAGTGTGATGGTTATCGGGCATCAAAAAGGACGAGATACCAAGGAAAAAATCCGCCGTAACTTCGGTATGCCTCGCCCTGAAGGCTACCGAAAAGCCTTGCGCCTGATGAAAACCGCTGAAAAATTCCACATTCCGGTAATGACATTTGTGGACACACCGGGCGCTTATCCGGGCATTGGCGCGGAAGAACGTGGACAATCCGAAGCCATTGGCCGCAATTTGTATGAATTGGCGCGCCTTCGGGTGCCGGTAATTTGTACCATTATCGGCGAAGGCGGTTCCGGCGGTGCGCTGGCAATTGCGGTGGGTGATTACGTGAATATGCTGCAATATTCTACTTATTCGGTGATTTCTCCTGAAGGCTGTGCTTCTATCTTGTGGAAAACAGCGGCAAAAGCACCGGAAGCCGCAGCGGCGTTGGGCATTACCGCCAAGCGTTTGCTGGAATTAAAGCTGATTGACAGCATCATTGAAGAGCCTTTGGGCGGAGCGCAGCGCAATTACCCTGAAATCATGGCTCGGATCAAAAACACCTTGGAACAGCAATTTCAGAAAACCCAATCCATGCCTTTATCTGATTTGCTCACCCGCCGTTTTGACAGGCTCATGGCTTATGGGCAATACCAAGAAAAATAACTCGTCCCGTGATTTGGCAGACCAAATCAAACAGCAATGGTCAGCCTTTTTGGCTGACCATTCTGTTTTGACGGTGGGCTTATCCGGCGGCTTGGATTCTGTGGTGCTGCTGCATATCCTGTGCCGTTTGCGTGATGAAATACCGTTTCAATTGCAAGCCGTGCATATTCATCACGGCTTGAGTTTTTATGCCGATGATTGGCAGCTGTTTTGTTCCCAAATCTGCCGCCAATGGCAAATTCCGTTTCATGCCGAACGCGTTCAAGTCAGCGCAAAAGGGCTGGGCATTGAAGCGGCTGCCCGCGTAGCACGTTATGCGGTTTACGCGCAAACCAATGCCGATGTTGTTGCACTGGCACACCACCGAGATGATCAAGTAGAAACCTTTATGTTGGCGGCTTTGCGCGGCGGCGGTTTGCGTGCACTCTCTGCCATGCCCGCTTTAAGACCGCTGTCTGAAAAAATCATGCTGTGGCGACCGTTGTTGCCGTTTTCCCGACAACAATTAACCGATTACTCGCAAACACATCAATTACCCTATATTGACGACGACAGCAACCGCGACACCACTCTGCTGCGCAATTGGCTGCGTTTACAAGGTTTGCCCGCATGGCGTGCGCGTGTACCGAATCTAGACCGCCACATTGAAGCCGCCGCCGCTCTTTTGCAAGATGAATTGGCGGTTTTAAATGAAATCCGCGATGCCGATTGGGCGCAATTGAGCCAAAACGGCTGCCTAAATATCACTGAATGGCGGCAATTGAGTGCGGCACGGCAACATCAGCAGCTGGTTTATTTCGCTCAAAAGCACGTTTTAGGCACACCAACTGCCGCATCGGTTTATGCTTTTGCCCGTCAATTGCGTTCAGGCAGCCACACTGCCGAATGGTCATTGCCCCAAGGCAAGGCTGTTTTATACGGCAATCAACTGTGGTTTCAGCAAAAAGGCGCAGCACAACAATGGCACTGGCTGGCTGAATTGCCGAAATCGGTGCAATTGAATCATACCCCCCATTCTTTTTTAAGCTGGCAGCAACAGCCTTTCGGGCTGCCTGAAAAATATTGCTCAGGCGTGTTGCGTACAGCACAACCCAATGACAGCCTGCGTTTTCAATACGGGCGAAAATCGGTTAAAAAAATACTGCAAGAATACAAAATTCCGCCTTTTTTGCGGCGGGTGTGGCCAATATTGGTGAATGAACACAATGAATGTATTGCCGTGTGTAATCTATTTACTGCCGCAAACGTGTCGGCAAAAAATGGTTTTTTACCCGTCATTACCGATTTACCCTTGCCAATCAAATCAAAGTAAAATAACATCACAAAATATTGTTATTAAATTAAGGGTAATGTCATGCAAAATGATTATGTTGAATTAACCGCCGAATTGAACACAAAATTAGCGGATTTGCGCAAAGAAGCGGCGGAAACCATGAAAGGTTTCAGCCAAATGGCAAAAAGTGTGCACGCCGACGGCGCATTGAGCCAAAAACAAAAAGAATTGATTGCCATGGCGATAGGTATTGCCAACCGCTGTTCGGGTTTGCTTGGGCTTTCATGCCAAAGCCTTGGTATTATTGGGTGCAACCCGCGCCGAATTCATCGAAATGCTGGAAATTGCCATGTATATGGGCGGCGGTCCGTCAGTAATGACTGCCGCCGAAGCCTTGCAGGCATATGAACAGTTTGGCGGTGAACGCGCGGCGGCATAATCGGCTGCGCAACAGATGCTTGAGGCTGCCTGAAAACTTTCAGGCAGCCTTTATTGATTGGATTTGAAGCCGTTAATATTCCGCCGGAAATACGGTAAAATACACATCTTTATCGAAAACCACGGAAGCACAAGGTCATGCTGACTTTTCAAGAAATTGTTTTTACCCTGCAAAACTTCTGGGCAAAGCGCGGTTGTGTGGTGTTGCAGCCGTTTGACATGGAAGTGGGCGCGGGTACAAGCCACCCCGCCACGTGTTTGCGTGCCTTGGGACCTGAGCCGTGGTTTGCCGCCTATGTACAGCCGTCGCGCCGTCCCAAAGACGGGCGTTACGGCGACAATCCAAACCGTTTGCAACACTATTATCAGTTTCAGGTAGCCTTAAAACCTGCGCCCGACAATATTCAAGAATTGTATTTGGATTCGTTGCGTGAACTGGGAATTGATCCCACTGTGCATGATATTCGCTTTGTTGAAGACGATTGGGAAAACCCAACTTTAGGCGCATGGGGCTTGGGCTGGGAAGTGTGGCTCAACGGCATGGAAGTTACCCAGTTCACTTATTTTCAACAGGTGGGCGGCATTGACTGCACACCGGTTTTGGGTGAAATCACCTACGGAATTGAACGTTTGGCAATGTATTTGCAAGGTGTGGAAAATGTGTTTGATTTGGTGTGGGCGCATACTATGGACGGACAAACCATTACCTACGGCGATGTGTTTCATCAAAACGAAGTTGAACAATCCACCTACAACTTTGAATACAGCAACGCCGCATGGCTTTTGACACAATTTGACCACTACGAAGCAGAAGCACGGCGTTTATTGGAAACCGATAACGCCTCTTTAACCTTACCCGCTTATGAACTGGTGTTAAAAGCAGGACATACTTTCAACTTACTTGATGCCCGCGGTGCCATTTCGGTAACAGAACGCGCCGCTTATATCGGACGTGTACGCACTTTAAGCCGTTTAGTGGCACAGAAATACGTGGAGAGCCGTGAAAAACTGGGTTTTCCGCTGATGAAATCGGTTTAATTGTTTATACTTTTCTAAAGGCTGCGCTGAGTAATCAGGGCAGCCTTTTTTATTCATTCACATTTCAAACTGCTTTTCTATCTTGATATAATCTATACTAAATTATTGATATATATAGATAAACTATTAAATTTTTCAAAACAACTTGCCGGGAAAATTACGGCTAATTGTCTAAAATCTGCTGATAGACTATGTTTGCTTATTTTGAAAATAATAATATAGCTATACTTTGCTTAGGTGTTATTGAACATAGATTCTAAGCCCACGCCGAAGCCGAAGCCGTCGCTAAAACAGGAGTGAACCTGTCCGTAATTTCACAATCGGTTCAAACCAACAGATCTAAATCAACCTTCATGGCAACAGCAATAGTTTTCATGACGCGTAACGAACCATCTTTTTTACCGGTTTCGATATCGGACAGATATGACAGAGATATGCCAACACGGTGCGCCAGATCTGCCGCCGTCATGCCGCGCCATTTGCGAAATACTTTAACGGGATTTTCTTCGGATAAAATAAGGCGATTGATTACATCAGCAGGAATGGTTTCTTCGCCCGCATTGATGCGTTCTCGCACAGCAGCAGCAGCGGTGATGTCGGCGTTGGTTTCGTGCTTGCCCAACAATACGTCAAATTCTGCCTTTGGCAAGATGATGTATTGACTGTTGTTGAGTTCTATGGTTTGAATATTCATTTTTATACTCCTAATTTTTGTAGATTTCACCACGCGAAGCAATTTTCAGGATGGTGAGTATATTGCCTTCGTCGTCAAAAATAATGCGCCAATCACCCACGCGCAAACGGTAGTAGGGGCTGCCGCTCATTTGGATAACATTGTTCGCTTGCGACTGAGGATCAACAGCGTATTCGTTGATTTTAGAAACGATTTTTTGGGCTGTGTTTCTGGGTAAGCCCTTCAGGATTTTAGCGGCTTGCTTGCTGTAGTAAATGGTTTTCATGCTTACTATTATAGCAAATAGCGTACTTATTTCAATGAATAAATACGCTATTTGAGATTTTTAACCAATAAACGGATAAGTATGGTGTTTTAGCCAATTTTGTCGGCGGCAAGGTACTTAATAACCGTTTCTCCAATGCAGTGTGTAAGAATTACCAGCGTTGCTTACGGTATTTATAGGAAATATTTTCTGAAAATCAACAGTATCTTTTTCATAACTCTGCTAATTCTTACAGCTAGGGTTTTAAACGATTCAGGCTACCTGAAACATCTGTTCTGTTCTTTTATTTGCTTTTACGGTTCAGGATTCAGGGCTCAGGATAGAAGTCATCATCAAGAATTTGCGCTGCCGTCCAGATTGGGTTTTCAGGAAAAGCTGTTTTCGGTATGCCTGTTTCTTTTGATGCAGCGGTTACAGCGGTATTCCATACGTCTTGCAGCCATTCTGCGGCATTTAAATTTGCTTTTAAGCTGGGCGAATCTTTTAGGATATAGGGAATTTGCGCTCTTTGCTCAACAATAGTGCGCCGCCAGCTGTTGCTTTGTAGAGTGGGCTGCTTGTGCCATTTCAGCAAGTGCATAACCAACACCAACATGCGGCTCTTTAACTCCCGATGTTCGCTTTTGCCCATACATTCAATCTCTTCAACCAAATTTTCAATATCAGCTTCCTGCCACCGCCCTGCTTTCAGCAATGCGGCTTGGTGCTTTGCCCATGCGGCAAAGTCTTGACTGTATCCGGTTTGTACAGTTGCCATATTGCACACCTTTTAAACGATATTTTAATTATTGCTATCATACAATAAAGTTTTTGTCAAAACAATCACAAAAAAACAGACTGAATTCAAAATTGAATGGAACAGTGTCCTATAAAATTCCACAGAATTTTTTGAAAATAAATTATAACAATGATTTTGATAGTTTTTTATCTCTATTCCTTACCAGTCTAAAACCTCGCCCTTCAGGGCGGGGTTTTAATCAGCGTGTGGTTAGAGAAAGGTGAATACCTCTTCTTAACACCGAGTACATTTCTGCTTATTTTTTATCCAAATCGCTCTTTTAAATAGATTAATGTTGTTTCCGGTACAATTTCAGCGATTTCATCAAACTGTTTCTTTTCCAATAATGCACGAACGCGAGAAGCAGAAATCACCGCACCGCCGCTTTCTTTTCGCACGATTACCTCAAATTCAATACCATGCTGCGGCAGAATGCGGCGCATGGCATTGTTGTATTGGCGGGTAACATTATCCAGCGGTTCTTCGCCCGCGAAACGGCGAGTAATGCCCAAAGTCGGAGCGATGTGGGTAGCAAAGATTTCCACGTCATCTGATGGATCGATGATCTCATCTTGTAACTCGGCTTTGCTGGAATAAGCCGCAAAGGTAAGACTGGAAATAATAAACCTGCCGCTGGGGATTACCGTAATGTTCGGAAATTCCGCTACACCTTTTTTCACCAATTCAAAGCGGTCTGTAAACGGGAAAAAACTTTTGTCTTCTTCCACCACAAACAAATACAAATAATCCACTTTTGATGCGGCATAGCTAATCAGGTGTTTATGCCCCATAGTAAAGGGATTGCAGTTCACCACGATTGAACCGATTTTACCCGTACAATCGGCTTTGTGTTCACGCAATAATGCTTTGTATTTTTCCAGGTTTTCATATTCGGATACGGGTATCAGCATCTTTTCTTTTGATCTATTAGTCTCCTGGTTTTCCAATAACTCCAGATCCTTTTTGAATGCAAACAAATTGTCTTTCAGCATTTTTTCATAAATATGCTGGGCAATCACTTCATTGCCGATTTTATTTGGATGCGATTTGTCTATAAAAATTTCACCCAAATCGTGTGGTCTGTCAAAAATACTCCGGTTATCCAGTAGTTTAATATTTTTTGTTTCAGGAAAAGATGAATAAATATCCAAGTGTGATATCCATAAAATAATATCGCCTTGTTTGAATTTAAATTCTTTTATAAAATTAATACCTAAATCATACTGATGTGCAGAAAAATTAGCATAATTCATGACTAAATATTTTTTATTATTTAAATTGATAATTCTTTGTAAATAGCTGCTTATAGTATCAGCATCTTCTGAGCCAATACCATAAGCAACTGAAGAACCGAATATATATATAGTATGGTCGTATTTTTCAGGTTGGTCAGTGGTTAAACGTGCATGATTGACAACATTGACATATTGAGAACTTCGATTGTGTAAATAATGAACACCTTGTTTAACCGAACCAATCCAAATATCAGTAACCGCACATATATAATCATAATCCACGCCAAAACGAGCCAGTGCAGGAATAGAAAAATTTTTATCTTTCTCCAATAAAGATCTGATCGTAGAGATGGAAGCTAAATTTTGTTCATGTTCTGTTCTATTTTTAATGTCTAAATGCCAAGGCTGCATGCAGATTAAAATAGGAACATTAAATGTGTTACTGATTTTATTTAGTTGATTGATAACAATACTCTTTACAAAAACTTCCTTCAAAATAGTATCAATATCAACAATATTTTCCACACCCAAATCAGATAATTTTTTCTGAGCATCCGAAAAGTTTGATGTATGAACATTCAAAAAATAAGAATTCTTATTTTTTGATTCAATATTTTTGATAGAAGTTAAACGGATACTGCCCAATGAACCCGTTTTAAGAAAAAGTATCCATTCATAATCTAAACTATAGTATTGTTTAATATCAAAACAAGAGTATTTACTGTCAATTAAAATACTCTCCAATAATCTGCGATCATGCCAATTACCAACAACATAAACTTCCTCAATTTTTCGCTCTTGAAAATAGTTAAAAATACTGCCGCCCCATAGGTTGATGGCTTGTATTTTCTGCAGTAATGACTGTTCTAACAAGGTTTGTGGAAATAATTCTGTTGCGCATGCCTCATATAGTGTGTAAATTTTTGGAAAATGGCGTACACTATTTGGGTTTATTTTTTGAAAAATACGCAGTGCTTCTTGATAATTACTACGTAATAAATAAGCCTTAATCAAATCACAATAGTTTTTTAAATAAACCTCATCACCTAGTTTTTTTCGGCTTTCATTATTATCAATCAATGCTAATTTTTCTTTAAACCATTTTTCACTAATCAATTCGCCTGATAAAGATAAATTGTTGATTGTTGATTGTTGATTGTTGATTGTTGATTGTTGATTGTTGATTGTTGATTGTTGATGATAATTGGTCTATTTTATCTTGTAACTGATTAATACCTAATTTAATTTTCAATATATCAAATATAGGTTTTTTCATTTTTAAATTTCCTTTCTGTATTTATAAAAATATTAATCTAAACCAGAGTCATATTATTAGAAATGATTATTTATTATAATATTCCAATGATAAAACAAGCCCGCACTGGGAAAAAAAATCAAAATCTTGTTTTAAAAGCGCATTAATGCATACAAAATTTATTGAATTTGGTACCAGACGTTCATAAAAATATTTTTTATTTTCAACAACAAATTCACTTGCCAAATCAAATATCCTTTTTTGTTCTTCAATAGTATAAAATTTAAATTCACGTAAATAAATCAATAAATCGTGATTAGCAAAAAATGCTATTTGGTAGACTTTACGCAGTTCAGGCAAGTATTGCCATAATCGGAGAATGGCATCCATTCTCCCTTCAAAGTTGGTAACAGTCTTACTTTGAGTAATGGATTGTCCAATAGGAGCGACTTTCCACAGATAAACTTCTTCGTGAATTAAGCCAATTTTATCAATGCTTGAATATAATTTAGCCGTAAATAATTTATCTTCGTACAAACCCTCTTCAAACAAAATATTTTGCTGCAAGAGCATGTCTTTTTTATACAATTTATTAGTTGATAAGGTATCACTGTATAAAGCATTTCTTTGTTTTAACTCATCAACAGTATCTTGCTTATAAATATCGGGAAACCATTGTTCACGCCTACCGTTTTCTAACAAATGGCGAACAGTTATGCCTGAAACCACAGTCAGCTGCTTACTTTCGGCAAAACTAACCAAACGGGTTAAACCATTCAGAAAAATTTCATCATCGGCATCTAAAAAAAACACATATTTGCCGAGTGCTTGTCGGATACCAAAATTTCTGGTTAGCCCCAAACCTTCATTTTTTTTACGAAATAAGCGAATTTTATTATTTTTGTATGAGGCCACTACATCATCTACCGGCTCATCAGAACCATCATCAACAATAACAACTTCATAATTTTTGTATTTATTTCTTTGTATTGATTCAATGACTTTAGGTAAAGTAACTTTGGAGTTATAACACGGTATCACAATGGATACCAAAGGAGTGATGTTCATAAAAATTATTCCTAATTTTGTAATGGCATTTAATATGTTATTGTAGCCAGCTTTCAATCATGCTTGCTACAATAGAATCAACACACTGCGTTATTGTTAAAGTTCAGTAAATAAGCTGTTCCATTTTGCAAATACACGTTCATTAGAAAACTCTTGATATTTAGCTCTAATATCGTTTTCAGATAATTGATTTAATTTTAAAATATTTTGTGCAAATGTTTCATAATCACCAAATTCAACCAAATAACCTGATTGTTGATGCGCTACTACTTCTGAAGCGGCGGTATAGCTGTTAAATACCACTACAGGGCGGTTATGGGCATAGGACTCCAGTACCACCAATGAGAAACCCTCAGATTGTGATAATAAAATTAATCCTGAAACTTGTGAGAAAATTTTACTTTTGTCGGCTTCGTAACCATGAAAAATAATATGATTTTGTAGTTTATGCTTCTCAACCAATTTTAACAACTCGGGGTATTTGGGACCATCGCCATAAACGTGGACAACAATTTCAGGGTATTTTTCTGAAACAACGTTAGCAAGTTCAATCAACCCAAAGATATTTTTATCTTCATCAAGCCGCCCGATGTAGGCAACATGATAATTATTTGTTCTGGGTAGCGCATGATAGGCTTCGGTAATAGAATTTGGAATAAAAGTAATTTTTTCTTGTATTTCTTCATTCACATGTTTGCTGATTAAATCGGCATTTTTCTTGGTTAATAAAATAAATTTGTCATAGTTAAACAGCTCGCCGCTATTCAACCAATTTAAATGTGGACCATATAGGTTTCGACTGACTATATCTTTAGTATCGCCGTGAAACATTAAAACCACTTTTGCATCCTGTAAAAATTTTTGGAAATGTAAATGTGCTGAAAACTGCAATGAAATCACAATACCATCAGTATTCTGTAAAATATTTTGACAAGCACCAACTAAAAATTCAGCAGAAATCATTACATCAAAAAATTTATTGTCTAATTTGTAAAAATTTTGGTTGGTGTGAGAAAATTCTTTAATGGCAATCACATGTACTCTGGCATTGTATTGCTCTTTATAATATTTTGCCATATTTGTCATAAATGTATGAATACCACCGATTTGATTTAAATCGTTTACCAAAAAAATAATGTCTTTTATTTTTCTGGGTGTGGCATCAAAACAGAAATAATCAATAACTTTCTGAGTAGAATTGCCTTGCTCTAGCGGATAAAAAGTTTGTTTCAGTTGTTGGTTATCACTTTGCAAAGGCTTGGTAAAAACTTCATATAATTTATTTTCGTTATAAATAATTTGTTCAGCAGGCAGATATTCCTTAAAATCAAAATACACACCCCTGTTATTTAAATAATCAAAAAAATCATATTGAAATAAAATAATTGGTTTATTGAGTAGAGCATAATCAAAAATCAAAGATGAGTAATCACTTAACAATATGTCTGAGCAATTCATTAAACCATAGAGATTACTGTTATTGCTAAAATCATATACGCCATTTATTTTATCTGCTTCATCTAACTGATTTAAATAATGTAATTTAACCAGTAAAACATATTCATTGTTCAAGGAATTCAGTAACCGTTGAGCATCAAATGGCAATTTGGCGTCTCCTGTTTCTCGATAAGTAGGTGCATAAAGAATCACTTTCTTTTCGGTTGGAATTCCGTAATACATTTTGAAATAATCAGTAACAGGTTTGGTTCTTTTGTTGGGTTTCTGTGTTAAGATATCACCAATATCTACTTCGTTAACACTGCTGATACCATTTTCATCACAAATTAATTTTCGATATACTGCTTTATTTTCTATCTGATTGGCTTTATAAAAATAACTTAAAAATATCGGTGTGGAAGTTGCGTTAAATTTTTCAATTAATTCTATGTTGGCATTAAACACATAATCTGCTGCTGCAATATAATTCCATAACAGAGAGTCATCAGTAATCAATTGAATATTTTTACTCTCTTCCAAAAGGGTTCGAATAAAATCACTTAATTTATCTGACTTTGCATGGCTGACATCAATCGCTATTTCTGCTTCATTAAAATCAGTCAAAACGGTGCGAATATGACCGACGGCGGCTTCAGTATTATTGAAGTTTTGTATGTCAAAATTTAAATACAATAGTTTATTTTGTCCTTCATTACAAAACACTTTGGGTGGATTAAGCAATAAATCAATTTTAGCACTACCCAATTGTGCAATATCCCCATGAAACAACAGGGATTTTTTTATCCATTGGGTATAGTAATCAGACATGGAGACCATACTTTGGTATGCACGTGCATAGCGTACGGCTGTGTTCATATTTGTAACATCAAAATCAACAAACATTTTTTTATACGGAATACCGTGCCATACAGATGCCCAATAATTTTTATCAGATATTTTATAGAAAAAATCCAGAGAACCTGCGTCAATCACATATTCTGCAGTAAATTTCAGATAATCCGCATAGCTGGTACCGTTATTGACCACGGTATATCTACCGTAATCAATAATCGGCGAGGGTTGTTCTTTTAAAATAATATAAATGTCAAATTGTTGGTAATAGGTATCAATAAACGGCAAAATATCAACCAATACTCGCTCATTATAGGCAGATGGAACCAGTAGTAATTTTTTCTTCAAATAAATATCAATATTTTTTTTGATACTCGTTCTTCTGGGGGCAGATTTATGAATACCAACACTTTGTTTGCCTTTTTTCTTAATGGCTTGTTGTAGTTGCTTATTCCATGATGTGCGGGCTGGATTAATTTCAATGGCTTTGCTGATAAATTCTTCTGCTTTAACCGCTTCACCTGTTTTTAATAATAAAACTCCGTATTTAAAATTGGCTTCTGCCAACAAAGGGAATTGCTGTATGGATTTTTCAAAAAACAGCTTGGCTTTATCCCATTCATCTTTCTGATAATGCAAAACCCCTCGATAATAATTGACATATGCCTGAGCTTTTTTAATTGAATTCATTTTAAAAACCTTGAGTATTAAAAAATAATTTATTTTGATTTTAGAAGTATTATATCATTTTGTTACTAATGTGTTATTTTTTCCAGTTCTTCAATCAGTTGTCGATAACGCATAATCTGCTTCCTACAATATTCATCTTGCTTACCGCATAATATCAATTTAAACAGTGTTTTATAAGAAAAAATCAGCATTTCTTTTTGATTAAAGATTTCCAAATTCGGAGTATCCAATTTGGAATCGAATTGGGTTTGTGGTATTTGCCAATCTTTGCCGTAGTTTTCTATCAAATAACGTTCGGGATTGGCGGGAATTAGAAAATCTTTACCTAAGAAGCGGTGCGGGCGTAATTCAAACGGACTATTGAACCATTTGAGTTTGGACGAGCCGGCGTGCCAGACACGGTTTTGTTGTTTGATGTGGTAAAATACATCAATGTATACGCCGTTTACATGCTTTAAGCGAATGCGTTCTGGTACACAAGCTGGCAAAATATCAAAGTAACCACTGTGGGAGACGGCACGATATAGGGCTTTGTGATTTACCTCTTCCCATACGCCCACATCTAAATCATTGTCGTGCGGCAAGATTTCTCCGTTTCGGATACAGCCAAGTAAGGTGCCGCTGACCAAGAAAAATGGGATTTGGGTGTGAGTGAGAACGGTATGCAAATCCAATAAAGCACGTTCGGCAGCTTTTGGATTAAAGGCTTTTTTGCTGTTGGGTTGCTGCCAACCGTGTTGCTGTAAAAGAACTAAACCGTGCTGCCACATGGCCTTGGCTTCCTTATAGGCTTCGGCACGCAGGGCGGCTTCGGAGTAGTAGTCCAAATACACCAAAGCAGATGGTTCATTTATCGGCAAGCAGTATTGCTGAAAATATTGTTCAAATTGGTGAAAATCGGCTTTAGTGCATACCAAACTCGCCAGATACAGCCAAGTTTTTTTACGTTTTGGGTTAGTAACTAAGGCTGCATACAGCAGTTGTTGTGCAGCAGCGATGTCTCCCAAGGCATGTAAGCATTTACTTTTTAAATAAATCAATTCCATATGGGCAGGAAACCGTGCCAGAATTGTGTTAATAAAAATAATTGACCTGCGGTATTTCCCTTTTAAATACAAACATTTTGCCGAAAAATAATATGCAACACATGGATTGATTGGCTTGCTTTGTTTGGCAAGTGTGAGTAAGGATTGATTCACACCTTGTTGTATACGGTACTCAAACTGGATAATCAGATACAATATTTTCAGTGAACGATTGTTGCGCAACAACATTCTGTAGTCGCGATACATAGCAGAAAGCTGTTGTTTATTCAACAACAGCGAGATTAACTGACTTTGACTTGTCTGCATAATTTTAAATTCTACCGTACATGGTGCCGGGAGTAGTGTGAATGTGTCGTTTGATTTCTGAAGAAGAAATAGCTTCGGTACGCGGTAGATAGCATACTTCACAATAGGGAGATAAAAAATCAAATTTCCCCATCCAATCATGCCCCATTACAAAAGTATCAATCTTAAATTCTTGTACGTCACTGATTTTTTGTTCCCAATTATTTTCAGGAATAACCAAATCAACACAGCGTAATGCCTCTAAAATTTGCTTGCGATCTTCATAACAAATGACGGTCTGCTTATTTTTTTCAGCTAAATTAAATTCATCAGAAGACAATCCCACAATCAAGTAATCACCCAATGATTTTGATCGCTTTAATAAATTTAAATGCCCAATATGAAATAAGTCAAAAGTCCCATATGTTATAATTTTTTTCATAATTTCGCCTAAAATATTTTTATAAATACTTAATTTTTGCAACTGTTCGTCATTAATCGCTTGACAATACTCTATCAATAAAAAGTAGCATTCAGCTGCGTTCTTTGTAACTGATAGCAATAAAATCCATGAAACACGGCATAATTCAATGGCTTGCTGTTCTGCCAAAAATCAGCCAAATCTTGCCTGTCAACCAAGCCGTCAATGTCATAATTGGCTTTGCCCAACATCTTAACGGGCAAGTGATGAATCATGGCTGAAATTGCGCTGGTGCTGTTTACCACAACCATGCCGCGCGCTCGGCGCAAGAAAATGGGCAGGGGAATATTGTAAACATAATAAATTCTGTCTTGTAATTGATAATGTTTTGTTAGTTTTTTTATCAATTTGCCGTAATCCACAAAACCAATATCCATCGGGTGGTGTTTGATAACCAGTTTGGTATTTATCGGTGCATTCTGAGCAAATGATTTTACGATACACTGGATAAATGCCGCCACCGATTTAAATGGGCTGTGTACTTTTATTTGGCTGTCGTTGTGTACTTGCAGCGGAACAATAAAAAAATTGCCCAGCTGCCCATGTTCAACCTGCTTTGCCAAGTGGTTTTCTTTGGCTTTTACTTTTAATCTTACCAATCCGCTTTCGCCCCATGCTTTTATATACCATAAAAGACGGGTACTTCGATGATGCTGGTAATGCGGATAATCATGCCGCTGCCGATACATTTGCCAATAATATTGACTCGCCAATTTTGCCAATGGGCGAAATCCGGGGGCAACGGGTTTGGGCGGCCGCGGTTCACTCAATAAATAGGTTTGCTGCTGATAAAACTCGGCATCGCGCGGCTCGGTGGAATAGTCATTCACACCGCTACGCTCAAATGTAATGTAATGCGGACGGAAATAACCTTCTTCAAACACCCAAAAGCTCACGGCTGTCTGAAAATCGTTGCATACTTGTTTGGCAATGCGGTGATAAATTCGATTGTCTCCAAAGCAAACCACGGCATCAATGTGGTTTTGGCGGATAAAGTCAATCAAAAAATCTTGGAATTCACTCGGGCTACCTGAAAATGAAACGGTTTTCGGCGTGGTTTCGGGATAAAAATAACGATCACCGCCGTTAAAATTAATTTTAAAAACAACTTTGCTGTGTTCTTTGGTTAATTGTTCACCCAAATTGAAAAAATAACCACCCACAGGACCTTGTAAAAACAAAATTCGGGAAGATTGGGTTAAAAAATCATCAAAATGGGATTGCATTTATCTATCTGTCTTATTGTTTTAAGCCATGTGGTAATAAATTTTTAGAAAACCGTATTACCGCGAGCCATACGAACAACCACTATGCTTTTTTAAATTTATTTTTATAAACAATGGATTGCACACTTGTGTTAATAGACAACACGCAAACCTAATGCTGTAAATATTTAAGCAATAGCTGCGCCAAGTAATTCAGCTGTGTATATTTGCGGGAAAACCAATTGCTTTTAATGCGGATATTGGCTTGCTTGGCTTGTTTCAGCCACAATAAACCATCTGCCGCGCTCATGCTCTGCCGTGTCTGCGGGTGAACATACATGGGATAGAGCAGCAAGGCTGCCGCTGTTAATTCAGGCAGCCTCAGCCGCCGCTTGCGCCGCAAACAGGCATCACCCAAATCCTCGGTTAAACCCCAACCCGCATAAAATGGTGTTCCGTAACACACTATTTTTTTGTTTCTGATTAGTCCTTCAAATCCTGCCAGTGATGTCATGGTATGCACTTCGTCCACTGCATTGATGCACACTGAAATACTGGTTTGTACTATTTGTAAATTGGCATATTTTAACACAATTTCATGTGAAACTTGTCCAACGCGATTGCCGCTCAATACATCGGGATGCGGCTTATACACAATAAAAGCATCAGGATTGCGCGCACGCACGGCTTGCAGCAATGCCAAGTTGGTCTTCACTGCACCCGAACCGAACCGAATGGAAGCATCATCTTCCACTTGCCCTGGCACCAAAATGCTGCGCTGCGCTACCGGTATGGCAATGGTTTCGTATTCATCGCCCACATTGTACTTATTGATGTGGTGTTCAATCATGAGCTGGGTTAGCGTTTCGGCTTCACACAAGGTTCGCTCATCAAATACGGTTTCGTTCAACAAGATTTCCAAGCGCGAGGCTTGCTGCGGGTTGAAATAAATACCTTGATCGTCGAAAGACAAGGATAAAGGCGGCGTGAGATTTGAACCCAAACCTGCTGAGCGCAAAAAACCATCTTCCACACGCATCAGCGGAATATTTCGATCTTGCGCCCATTGCGCAACATTGGGGTGTTTCATGCCCCACAGCAATACGGTAAACGGTGTTTTCGTATCCGCCAAATGGCGTAGTCTTTTGATTGATGAGGTGAAGGTGATGGGTACGCGCAAGCTGTGTAAAAATTCACGGAACAATAACCGCCGCCACAGCGAAAAATCAAAGCCTACAAGATTAACATTCAGCAAAGCATAATCACTTTTTTGCTTGTGCAGATAAGCAATGGTGGTCAAAATATCACTGATTTCCCCGCTGTTGGGGTTTACATACACGCAATATTGCAGATATGCGGCGGCAAAAAGCTGAATCAAAGTGCGCGGCAGACGCCGAGCGGCTGCCTGAAGAGCGGGAATATCAGAATGACGGTCATCGCTCAAGCCCCAGCCTGCATACCACGGAATGCCGAAAGTAACCACCTGTTTGCCTGCCAGCAAGGCTTCAAAACCCATTTGTGATGACACGGTATAAACTTTGTTCATTGCCGACAACAATACATACGGATTGATATTTTCCGACAATAAATAGGTGTTTTCAGGCAGCCTGTCTGCCGAGAAGTGTCCGTTTTTTTTACCTGCCAATACATCGGGATGGACTTTAATCCAAATTCGTGCGTTCGGATTTTCTAAACGTGCCGCCGCCAGCATTTGCACAAAGGTTTCTTGTTCAGCGCGTGCGCCGGCAATGGAGACATCGCCGTTGGTTTGGTCAATCACCAAAACATTATCGTGGCTGCCTGAAAGATTTTCAGGCAGCCTGTCGTTATAGCGATTGTATTTACACAATTGGTATTGGCGCACTTCGCTTATTGCGATGTGCGCGGTGTGCCATTCATTTTTGGAAAATTGGTTTTTTAAAATCAACTGTTCCAAATCAGAAGGCTGATGAGAATCGTAGTAGATGCCGGTTTTGTCGATAATCAAAGACAAAGGCGGCGCACCGTTTACCCCCAAGTCAAATGATCGCAAAAAACCGTCTTCTAAGCGATAGTAAGGCAATTGATGCTGTGCCGCATAGGCTTGCGCACGGCGGGTATTGGCTTTATTGCCCCAGCCGCAAACGGCATCAGCATCTGATGCACTGTTTGACAGGGTCGCCAAGCACACTTTGGCTTGCAAAAATGCTTCAATGTGGGGAATCTTGGCAATGCCCCGCGAAAAAGTAACAAATTGCCGCATGAACAATCACTTTGTCAGCCTATCGGCGATTAAACAAACACACAAAACCGATACGCAAAATAAAGCCATTCCCGCGATTGAGGCGGGAATGACGAAATAAAGCATTACAAACCGAACACCACTTTTGCCGCCACGGCAATTTGATACAAGATTTGCGTGATGCCGCGGGTTACTTCCAGATTTTTGGTTTTCACCTCAGTTAAAACCATAATCTCATCACCCGGGTTTAAACGGGTGCTGCCTGAAGCCGCCAGCGATTCGCCGTTTTGGCGTATCACGATGATGTTCGATTTGCCTTTGGTTTGCGATAAGCCGCCGACTTTTTCCAGATAGTCGTCCACATCTAAACCTTTTTCCCAGCCCACGGCATTGGGAAACATCACTGCACCGTGTACACTGACCAACGAGGTTTTTTCGGGAATAACAATCACATCGCCGTCTTCCAGCAGGGTGGTTTTCAGGGTATTTTTATTTAATACCACTTGTCCTTTGGGTTGAATCTCAGAGGCTCTTTTCACAAACTCCTGCACCATTTCCGCTTCTTTTGCCCGCAGCGATGCTTCGTCTGATGTGGAAGAAGGCGTGGTTAAGGTAGCCTGTTGTAATTTTTGCAGTTCCAAATTCAGCATTTCTTTTTGGCGTTTTGCCACGCTGGGGCGGAACAGCTGAATGGCATCAATTTGCGACATGGAATTGGCACGGATATTTTCCAACACCGCTTCCATGGTTGAACCATAGGGCAATACCATGGCGTGTTCGCCCGAATGTGCGCCTTCAATGCGCACTTGAATGGTGCCGTCATAGCGGTCGGTGGTAACCGTTAAATTATCACCGTCTTCCAATTCAATATTGCGCGCTTCGCTGATTGGATAATATTCAGAACGTTTTTCCGAGCCTTGACGGCGCACGATGCTGACGTGTGATGCCCCCGGCTTAGGTTTGGCGTAGCGCAGTGCGGTAACAAGCGGAATTGTGGCTTGGTTGAATTCAAAATCATAAGGATTATAAACATCGCCGTTGATGGCAAACGTGTGTTTGCGCTGGGTAACCATAATGACATCGCCATCGCGCAAATCTTGGTTTTTAATATCACCGGACAATAAAAAATCGTACAAATTCAATCGGTTGATGATATGACCATTGCGTTTGATTTCAATATCAATATAGCTGCCGCGGTTAGGATCAACGCCGCCGGCTTTATCCAAATAAGAAATGGCAGAATCGCCGGCAGTGCCGCCGTATAACCCGGGCTGTAAGACGAAACCGGTAACAAACACTTTTATCGGTTGGGCATTTGCCAAGGCGGCATAGACTTCCACATTGGCACGGTAAATGCGGGCAATGGCACTTTTAATGGTGCTGTTTAAATTGCCGTTTGCCACGCCGGCTACGCGCACCGGTCCGACATTGGGGATAAAGATATTGCCTTGCGGGTCCACCACCAATTGCCCGTCAAACAAATATCCGCCCCACATACGCAAGACGATTTGGTCGCCTTCTTTGATTTGATAGCCGACATTCATGCCGCTGTTGATATTGTTGCGGAACATGCCGCTGAACAATTGCGCACCATACATACGGCTGGGGCTGCCCAGCACACCGCCGTAACCGTTTGCCGACGGCAAAGGCGGCTGCTGTACGGCACTGCCGGCTGCTGTTTGCAGCTGTGCTTGATTCACGGTGGCATTTTGTTTTGCCTGTTGGTCGATACTGCCGTCAATTTGATTGAAAATAACAGCATCTGCATGTGCCACGGTCAATAGGGAGGTCAAAGCCGCCGCGATGAGTAATTTTTTCAGCATAATTACATTCTGTGATCACGAATAATAGAAACAACAACCTTCACTAAGCCATAAACCAATAGGCTAATCAGAAGAATGGTTGCCAAAGAATAAATTTTACGCGGGTAAAAGGCTTCATCTGCCATCACCGGCTGACTCACCACCGCTAAAATCCGCGATTTTCGGGTAACTTCATTTTTACTTTTCTCCAAAGCACCCAGAGCCAATTTATACAAATCAGCGGCAAAGCTGACTTTGCCTTTTAATTCGGTAAATTGCAACATTTTTTCATTCAAACGATTGTTGTCGCCTGAAGTTAATTGTGCCTGCTCTTTGCGGATTTGGGCGTTAATGGCGTTAATGGCGCTTTGTGCCGCCCGAATTTGCGGAGTGTTGTCGTTCAGATAAGTACTCAAGTTATTTTTATCGGTTTCCAGCTGGGCTTTTTTGGCTTCCAATTCAGCAATCAAGCGGCTGGTTGATTCGATTTGAATTTGCGGATCAATCAATTTGTTTTTATTTTGAAATTGCAGCAGCGATGTTTCGGCATTCTGCAACTCGGCATAAGTGCGATGAACGGCATCTTGTGCTTCGGTGATTTGGTTGCGGGTAATGGTGTTGGACAATTCGTTTAAAAATGCTTCGCTCTCTTGCAATAAAACGCGGTTGAACTGGCGGGCAAACGTGGGGGTAAAACCTTGCGTAGCAATGGTTAATACGCCGGTTTTTTCATCAAACAACACTGAAATTTTGGATAAATAATAGGCAAAATTTTCTTCAAAAATTGTATCTTGAGGGTAACGCTGAAATAAATCGGCACCGGATTTTTTAAAGGCTTCCTGAAAATTCAATTTTTCATCGAGTTTCTTAAACATGTCGGGCGACAAAATATAACGCTCCAGCAATAAAGCGTCTTCTTTAACGGTGGCATTGCCGCCGCCCACCAGCATAGATAAGGTTAAATCCATGCCGCCTGAATCATCGGCGCGCTTCACCAAGACCAGTGAATCACTCACATAGCGGTCTTTGGCAAAAATCACAAAATAAACGGTGCTGAGTAAAAATGGAATCAACACCAGCCACAAGAAAAGTTTATCTTTGCGAACCCACCGCCACAGCGATGCTTGTCTTTTTTTTGCCCATTTCGTTGATGTCCGCACATTGGCGGGAACATTAAACTTTGGTTTCGGTAAATTTAATTTAGCCATTCAAGCCACTCAACATTGTTTTTGGTATGCCGCGATGCCTTCGTCCACATCGTCATAGACTTGTACACCGTCTTTGGATAAAAGCAAAGCCATATCACAAAATTTCTTAATGTCGCCCATGCCGTGCGACACCATTAAAAATTGGCTGGTTTCTTTGCGTTTTAAAATCAAATCACTGCTTTTTTTACGGAAAGACGCATCACCGACAGCGGTAATTTCATCAATCAGGTAGTAGTCAAAATCAAACGCCAGCGAAGTGCCGAAGCCCAAACGCGAGCGCATCCCCGAGGAATAGGTTTTTACCGGCATGTCGAAATACTTGCCAATTTCGGCAAACTCTTCCACGAAGCGGATTTTATCAGCAAATTCTTCGGGTTTTGCATACAAACGGCAGAGAAATTTTACATTATCGCGGCCGGTCATGCTGCCTTGGAATCCTGAAGCCAAACCCACCGGCCAAGAAATGCGCTGATCAGAAATCACTTGCCCTGAATCGGCGCGGTCTATGCCGCCGATGATGCGCAGCAAGGTGGATTTCCCCGCTCCGTTGCGCCCGAGCAAGCCAACGCTTTTACCGCCGGGAATATGCACATTCAAGTCTTTGAATAAATAGTGCCGTCCACTCGGTGTTTTATATGATTTGGTTAAATGGCTCAATTCAATCATGATGTCATCATGGCAGGTTCTCTGCCTTTATACACAAGCAAACCCACTGACAATACCACTACGGAGGAAATAACCAAATAAGTCAAACTGATTTCCGGTATTAACTGATAGCTGGGTACTTCGTAATGGCGCAGCAACTCAAACGCATGAATCAGCGGATTCCATATAATTGCCCAACGGTATTCTTGCGGCACAATGGACGGGGAATACATAATGCCGCTCATAAAATACAACGGGCGCAACAAAATGGGAATCAATTTTTGGCTCTCAGGCATGGCATTGCCCACCACCATAAAAATACAGCCAAGACCAAATGAAAATAAAATAACCAAAATAAATATCATCGCCACTTCCAAGAAGCGCACCAATGTAAATATTTCGCCCATCCAATGCAAAAAAATCATTGTAATGGCGTAGGTAACCAGAATAATCAGGCTTTCCAAAAAGGTGCGCGACAATAGGGTATCAATCGGGCGTACCGGGCGGTAGCTGAGCAAGCCTTGGTTGGCTTCAATGGCGGTAACGGAGCGGGCGGCAATATCCGAAAACAACATAAACGGAAAAATACCGTTGGCGAGAAACACGATAAAGGAAATTTCCGGCATCAGACGGTGCATAATGAAGCCGAAAATCAGATAGAAAAAGCCGATTTGTGCCAGCGGGTCAATCAATGCCCACAAATAGCCCAAACGAAATTTACCGAAACGGGTTTTCAGCTCACGCAAAAACAGTGACCAAATCACCCGTTTTTGTACCAGCCAACCATCAAGCAAAACCATACCGCTTCCTCTGAAATAATCGCGGTATCATACCAAAAATACCGAGCTTTAAATATTGATATGCAATAAAACAAGTACACATCAACAAAAAATTCTTGTCATTCGTAAAAAACAAGCCACTGCATTGAACAATATCTTTTCAGGCAGCCTGTGCAACAAAAAGGGCTGTCCGTTACAAAATGGATTCAGCCCCCTGATTATTTACCAATAAAAACAATCGTTTAATGGTCTATTTATTAGAACAGGCTTCAATCAGCCTGACGGCGCATCACTGCCGGAATTTCAAAGTCATCGAGCACCGATTGATTGGCAAAGTCTGCTGCCGTTAAATTCATATTGCGCGCACTGCGACCAGAACGAATCACGCTGCCAATGTCGGGCAAGCCGTCGGTTCCTGTGGCTTGCACCGCTTTAACCATACGCAAATTACCGGATTGCGTCGCTTTGTTTTCGTGTAAACCGGTGGCGATAATGGTAACGCGGATTTCACTTTCTTCCATGGTTTCGTCTTCTGCCGTGCCGTATTTCAATTCGGCATCGGGGTGCGCATACTCGCCGATCATACGCATGATTTCATTGTATTCCGACATTTTCAGGCAACCCGGAGCTGTGGAGATATTCACCAACACGCCGCGCGCGCCATCCAGGCTGACATTATCAAGCAGCGGACTGGAAATGGCTTGCTCAGTAGCAAGACGGGCGCGGTCAATGCCGTGTGCTTGCCCTGAGCCCATCATTGCCATGCCGGTGATGCCCATGACATTGCGCACATCGGCAAAGTCTAAGTTGATGATGCCGGGGCTGGTGATGACTTCGGAAATGCCTGCCACTGCGTTGCGCAGCACATTGTCTGCGGCAAGAAAAGCATCACGCACAGTAACATCTTCACCCAAAGCACTCATGAGTTTATCATTGGGAATAACAATCAGTGAATCGACACTTTTTTTCAAGGCTTCCAAGCCGTCTTTGGCGATTTGAATGCGTTTACCTTCATGCTCAAACGGGCGGGTAACCACCGCTACGGTAAGAATACCCATTTCTTTTGCCAATTCTGCGACGACCGGTGCTGCGCCTGTGCCTGTGCCGCCGCCCATGCCTGTGGTGATAAACAGCATATTGGCATCACGAATGGCATCGGCGATTGATTCGCGGTCTTCCATCGCGGCATTGCGTCCGATTTCGGGGTTGGCACCCGCACCCAAGCCTTTGGTGAGATTAGTACCCAGCTGCACGCGTTTGGGTGCACGATTGTTTTGCAAAGACTGTGCATCGGTATTGGCACTGATGAATTCTACGCCTTGTACGGCATTCACAATCATATTGTTGATGGCATTACAACCGCCGCCGCCAATACCGATTACTTTAATCAATGCCGGACCGGTGGCTGTGTCAACCACATCATAGACCAATTGCATGAGCGCATCCCCTCGGACATGTTGTTTGCAGAAAACGAGTTATTAAAATTTGATGAATAAATTTCGATTCATTATAACGATACTTCGGTAAATCCTGCAAAAGCATTTATTAAATCCTGCAAAAGTATTTATAAAGTATTTGTTTTGTTTCGTGAGATATATTCTGTGATTTAGCATCAATTTAATAAAATGTATTTTTAAGCCAATCACGCAATTTCACAAAAAACGATCCTGTTTCATCATTGTGTTTCGACATACTGCCCCAGTAGTGAAAATCACCGCTGGCTGCCTGAAGCAAACCGACGGCTGTGGCGAAACGCGGATTACGCACCCGTTCAGATACACCACCCAATTCAGACGGCACACCAATGCGTACAGGCAAGTTAAATACATCTTCTGCCAAATCAACCATGCCGGGCAATAAAGATGCACCGCCGGTTAATACGATGCCGGAAGTCAATACCTCTTCCGGAAAACCGGCACGGCGCAGTTCATTGCGGGTTACTTCCAAAATTTCTTCTACGCGCGGACCGATCACGCTTGCCAAAGTGCGGCGTGAAATTTGGCGCGGGCGATGATCGGCAACACTCGGCACTTCAATCATTTCATCTAAGCCGTCCATGTTGCCGAGTACCACGCCGTGATGAATTTTGATCTCTTCCGCGTCTTTATACGGTGTACGCAAAGCCTGAGTCAAATCTTTGGTGATGGAATCGCCTGCGACCGGAATCACGGCAGTATGGCGAATGGCACCATTGGTGTAAACCGCGATGTCTGTGGTGCCGTGTCCGATGTCTATCACGCACACGCCCAATTCTTTTTCGTCTTCGGTTAAAACGGCTTGCGCGCTGGCAAGCGGCTGCAGAATCACGGAATCAATGTGCAAGCCGCAGCGGTTGATGCACTTTTGCACATTTTGCATTGCGGTTACTGCGCCTGTGATGATGTGGATACGCGTATCCAAACGCACACCGCTCATGCCGATTGGGTCTTTTACACCGGGCTGGTTGTCAATGATGAATTCCTGCACCACCGTGTGCAAAATTTCATGTTCTGCCGGAATATTGACGGCTTTGGCGGTTTCAACGGCACGGTCAATGTCGGCTTGGGTTACTTCACCGTCTTTGATTTTCACCACGCCTTGTGAGTTTAAACTGCGGATATGATTCCCGGCAATACCGGTGGTTACAAATTCCATATGCGCATCAGCCATGGTGCGTGCTTCTTCCATCGCTTGCCTGATGGCGGCGGCAGTGGTTTCAATATTGGTAACCATGCCCGCTTTCAAGCCATGCGATTTCGCCTCCCCGATACCGACAACGTGGATTTCATTATTGGCTTGTATTTCACCGATTAAAGCCACGACTTTAGATGTGCCGATGTCCAGGGCGCAAACGTGCTTTTTTCCTTTAACCATAAATCTCTAATCCGTTTTGATATGAGTTGTTTCTCGGCGACTCTTGTTTATCGAACCATTGCAGCTGTTTTTGCAATATGGGCGTTGTTTTCTTTATAGCGTACCGCAAATCCGTCGCGGTAACGCAAATCAACATAACGAACAGCAGCTGCATTGTCTTTTAACACGCGATGCCACGCCAATATGAAGCGGCGTAAACGCAGTTCCGCATCATCTTTACCCAGATGCAGGATTATGCCGTTATCCAGCACAATTTGCCACGCCAAACGATCACTGCAATGTAATTGGCTGATGTTCAAGCCTGTTGGTTCTAATATTTGCCTGAATACACTCAGTTGCGGCACCATGTTTTTGATTAAGTCTGTCCGATCAACCGAGAGCACAGGGAAAACCTCATCACTTGGCGCAATGAATGAATTACCCTCTTTATCCACCAATTTCGGGCTGCCTGAAAGACGTGCCACCGGGACGCGTTCTTCAATGGTAATTTCAACCGCATCCGGCCACAAGCGTTTTACTTGAACGTTTGCCACCCACGGCAATTTTGCCAAAGCCTTTTGCGTATCATTCACGTCTGCTTTGAAAATATTGCCGTGCAAATATTGCTTGGCAACAGCAGCCACATCATCGGCATTCACACGAACCAGCCTGCCCGCCACTTCAACGCGCTTAATGGGGAAGTACGGTGAATTTACTGCCCACACAGCAACGGATGCCAAAATACACACCAATCCGATTGCATACAAGCCACGATACAAGCGGCGCAGCGCAGCGGCGTTATCCCACAGCCGCATGGTCTAAAATTTCAACACACAAATCCGCAAAACTCAAGCCTGCCGCACGGGCAGCTTGCGGTACTAAACTGTGTTGTGTCATGCCCGGCACGGTGTTGATTTCCAAAACATACCAATTGCTGCTGTCATCACGCAAAAAATCCACACGCCCCCAGCCGCGCCCGCCGACTGCTTCAAAGGCTTTGAGTGCCAAAGCGTTTACTTCGGCTTCTTCTGCTGCCGATAAATCAGACGGACACAAATAAACAGTGTCATCGCGCTGGTATTTGGCTTCGTAATCGTAAAACTCGTTGGCAGGAATAATGCGAATACTTGGCAATGCGCGATTGCCCAATACCGAACACGCATATTCACCGCCCATGATGGCTTTTTCTGCCAAAACAGCACCATGATAGCGTTTTAATTCAGGGTAAATCGCTGCCAATTGCCCCGCTTCCTTAATTTTGTGGACACCAACACTGCTGCCTTCTGCCGCCGGTTTGACAAATAAAGGCAAACCCAAACGCTGTTCAGCTACGGTAAAATTGGTGTTGTCGTGTAAAACCTCATAAGGCACATTCGGCAAGCCGCAGCCGGCAAACAACAAACGGCTGCGCAGTTTATCCATACCAATGGCACTGGCAGCCACGCCGCAGCCGGTGTAGGGCATGCCCAAAAATTCCAGCACACCTTGCACCACGCCGTCCTCGCCGAAAGTGCCGTGTAAAATATTAAACGCACGATTGTAGCCGTCAGACACCAAATCAAACAATGATTTTTCTTGCGGGTCGAAAGGGTGTGCATCCACGCCTTTGCTTTGCAAGGCTGCCACAATTGCCCGTCCGCTGTTGAGCGACACTTCCCGTTCACTGGAAAAACCGCCCATTAACACCGCTACTTTACCAAAATTCTGCGCCATTTTTTATTCCGCTGCTGTTTTGTCAGTTCACAAAAATATTCTGCAAGTACTTCTTTTAAAGATGGCATCATACAACGATACCAAATCAGATTGATACTCTAAATGGTTAAAAAGCAATAAAAAAGCCGACTTGCACAGCAAGCCGACTTTTAAAATAAATGGTGGCGAATCAGGGATTCGAACCCCGGACACAAGGATTATGATTCCTCTGCTCTAACCGACTGAGCTAATTCGCCGTATTTTTTAAACAAATCCGTTAAAAAATATTATTCGATTATTTTAATCAAGCTGACTGCGGATTGTCAAGCAAAAACGAATTGCTTTATGGCTTAAGTTAATTGCCGCAAAAGCAATTTACATGCGGTGTAAAATAATTTCCAGCACAAACTTGCTACCAATATACGCCAGCATCAAACAAATAAATGCCACAATCACCCACCACGCCGCTTTTTTACCGCGCCATGCCTGAAAATAGTGTTTTAATAAAATGCCGGCATAAATCAGCCACGACAGCACGCCGAATACGGTTTTGTGGGTAAACGCGGCAGGTGCGCCGAACACGGCTTCAGCAAATACCGTACCGCTGATAACAGCAATGGTTAATAAGATAAAGCCCGCCCAAATGCCTTGAAACATCAGCTTTTCAATACTCAACAGCGGCGGCAGGGCTTGCAGCATCGGCGACATGGCGCGGCGGTGTAATTGGCGGTTCAGAACCAATAATAATATTGCCAGTAACGCGGTGATGCCGAATAAACCATATGCCAGCAACGCAGAGCTGATGTGCAGCATAAACGGCAGATTTTGCAGATGATAAGCAGCCTGTCCGCCCGGCAGGAATGCCGCCAGCAGCATGGATACCGCCGCGCATGGATACAGAAGCAATTGTAAACCTTTGAGCGGATAGAAAAAATTGCCGCACCAATACAACAGCACCATCAACCACGCCACCAAACTCAATGCGTGTCCAAAACCGATAATCAATTGGCGGTCATGCAAAAGCGGCAGCCAAATCACGCTGGTGTGCAGCAATAACACCAAGGCCAGCACGGCTAATTCCGTGTGTATGGGATAGGACGCACCGCTTTGCCGCAGCCAAAACCGCCACACAAATACGGATAAGCCGATATAGAGCAAAGCCAAGGCCAGCAGCAGTAAATTCATATTTTAAAACTTTCCGAAATCCCGAAACTTCCCGCCGGCGGCGGCAAGGTGGTGTAAAATACCCGCCATTTTGCGGTGTTTCCGCTGATGGCACACACGCCATGTTTTCAGGCAGCCTGAAAACAAATTGGTTTCCACCGCACTTAATTTATTTGTGCGAATAAAAACCATTTGGATTTTTCATTGTAACAAAAAGCCGCCGCTTATGGCGGACGGGGATATTTATGTTAGACAACTTATCCGGTCGTTTAGGGCAAATCAGTAAAAACCTGCGCGGTATGGCGCGCTTGAGTGAAGACAATATCAAAGATGCACTGCGCGATGTGCGCATGGCACTTTTGGAAGCCGATGTGGCTTTGCCGGTGGTGAAACAATTTATTGCTGATGTAAAAGAAAAAGCCGTCGGACAAGAAGTAGTGGGCAGCTTAACGCCCGGTCAAGCCTTTATCGGTGTGGTCAATCAAGCCCTCACAAACCTCATGGGCAAAGAAAACAGCAGCCTGAATTTGGCGGCTGTGCCGCCTGCTGTGGTGCTGATGGCGGGTTTGCAGGGCGCGGGTAAAACCACCACAACGGGCAAGCTGGCACGATTACTTAAAACCGAACACAAGAAAAAAATATTGGTCGTGTCTGCCGACGTGTACCGCCCTGCCGCCATTGAGCAATTGCGTTTGCTCGCTGATCAAGTGGGTGTGGATTTTTTCCCGTCAGAAGCCGATCAGCAGCCGGTGGTGATTGTACAAACCGCTTTGGACTACGCCAAAAAACATTTTTATGATGTTTTACTGGTGGATACAGCGGGCCGATTGGCGATTGACGAAGTGATGATGAATGAAATCAAAGCCATTCATGCTGCGATTAATCCCGTGGAAACGCTGTTTGTGGTGGACGCGATGCAGGGTCAAGACGCGGTGAACACAGCGCAAGCCTTCAACGAAGCCTTGGCACTCACCGGTGTGATCCTCACCAAGATGGACGGCGATGCCCGCGGCGGTGCGGCATTGTCGGTGCGCCACGTAACCGGTAAACCGATTAAATTTATCGGCGTGGGTGAAAAAATTACCGGTTTAGAGCCGTTTTACCCTGACCGCTTGGCGGGCAGAATTCTGGGTATGGGCGATGTCTTGTCTTTAATTGAAGACGTGCAAAAAGGCATTGATGAAAAAACCGCTCAGGAAATGGCAAAAAAACTGCACAAGGGCAAAGGATTTGATTTAAACGACTTTAAAGCACAAATCCAACAAATGCGCAAAATGGGCGGTATTGAATCGATTATGTCGAAACTGCCGGGCGAAATGGGGCAGCTGGCACAAAAAGTACCCGAAGGCACGGCAGAAACCGCCATTCGCCGCACAGAAGCCATTATCAATTCCATGACCGCGAAAGAACGCACTCACCCCGCGCTCATCAAAGCCAGCCGCAAGCGCCGCATTGCTTTGGGTGCGGGTGTTTCGGTGCAGGAAGTCAATCAAATGCTCAAACAATTTGAACAATCACAGAAAATGATGAAATCGTTCACCAAAGGCGGTATGGGTAAATTGTTGAAAATGGCACAGGGCATGAAAGGAATTCTGCCGCAGTAAGGTATTTTCAGGCAACCTGAAATAGATAAACCGATATTCTTAAACAAAAGTAATTGTTATTTCTTAAAAACACCATTCTGAGACAACGGTAATCAAACCAATATGCTCACTTACACGCCGCCCAGCAATGTTTCAAGTACTTCAAACCACCGCAAACCTTATTTGTTGTGGTTGCTGGTGTTTGTGTGGCTGTGGCCGGGTGTATTTGCGCATGATTTGTGGTCAATAGACGAAGCGCATCTTTTTACGGTTATTGAGCAATGGCAAGCCGATCGCTGGGCGATACCCACGTTTTTCGGGCAAGCGGATTGGACAAGCTCGCCGTTGTATGTTTGGCTCGGGGTATTGAGCCAATCCGTACTGACCCCTTGGCTGAAAGATGCTTTTGCGGCAGTTCGCATGGTGAATGTGTTATTAACGGTCTTATCGCTGGCATGTATCGGCGGCGCAGCGCGATCATTTATCGGCCGCGGCTCGGGGCGGTTTGCGGTATTGATTTTAATCGGCTGCCCGGGTTTACTAACGCCGGCTCATTTTATGAGCACTCTGCCGCCGCTGCTTGCCGGTTGCGCAATGTGTTTATACGGCTTATCGCTGGCACGCACCCGCGTGATGATGGCGTGTTTAATGCTGGGCGGCGGCTGGGTGGTGCTGTCGGTTTCAGGCAGCCTGCTTTTGCCTTTGTTGATGATGTTGTCGGTGGGCTTGCTGTGGTTTCACCCGTTTTGGCGTTACCGCCGTTTTGGCTTGGTTTTGGGCATTGCTTTGTTTTTAACGCCTTTGTCCGAAACGGTGTATCACCGCCGTTTGGGCTTGGTTTTCGGCATTGCTTTGTTGTGGTCGGTGCCGTTGATGCTGATTTGGCCGCTGGCTTTGTGGCAAACCGATGCGGCTTTATTTCATCAATGGCTGCGTTTTCATTTATTTGAGCCGTTTGGCGGTTTGGGTGAGTGGCAAATGCGTTTCAGTTTGGGCTATTACCTCAAAAATTTACTGTGGTTTGCTTTTCCGGCATGGCCGTTGGCGATATGGACGGCATGGCGTTTGCCGTTGATGCGCTGTGATTGGGGCGTGTTTTGCGTGTATTGGCTTGCCTTGTTTGGGGTGTTTTTTGCCTTATTGCCGCTGCAATTTCAGGATTTATTGGTATTGCTGCTACCGCCCTTGGCATTAATTGGTGCCGCCAAACTTGATGCGCTACGGCGCGGCGCGGCGGCTTTTTTAAATTGGTTCGGCGTGATGACATTCAGCTTGCTGGCGGTGTTTTTGTGGCTGGGCTTTTTTGCGATGAACTACGGTTGGCCGACAAAATTAGCGGAACGTTCCGCTTATTTCAGCCCATATTATCGGGTGGATATTGATTATTTTCCGCTGTTGGTTGCGTTGGCCGGCATGATACTGTGGCTGTGGGCAATGACGCGTAAACACATTCGTGCGCGTCAAGCCGTTACGAACTGGGCGGCAGGGATAACTTTGGTTTGGACTTTACTGCTCACTTTATTTTTGCCGTGGCTTGATGCCGCAAAAAGCCAGCGGCCGGTGGTGCAGCACATTCAGCAAGTTTTCAATTCCGATGAAGTGGCTTTGCTGCAACAAGGCAGCGAATGCGTTAGCATAAACCGCACGGACTACCCCATTCGTATTGCTTGGCGGCAATACGGCTGGCTGAAATTAGATACAGACAACACCTATTGCAACTATCGTTTGGTCAACCGCAGCCCAAACCAAACCGCCGATTCGGGCTGGCGTGAAATCATTGCGGGTGCGCGCCCGCGGGAAAAACAACACATTTGGGCATTGTGGCAGCGTATTGATGCCGCACCCAATTTAACCACGGAGCAAAAACCATGAGTGGTATCGATCAAACCCAAATCAACGCCAATGTGGATCATGCGGAAATTGATAAATTCAGCGCGCTGGCACACAAGTGGTGGGACAAAGACAGTGAATTCAAACCGTTGCATGACATCAATCCGCTGCGTCTGTTTTTTATCAACCGCCACGCTTCGCTGAAAAACAAAACGGTGTTGGACGTGGGCTGCGGCGGCGGCATTCTCACCGAAGCCATGGCGCACTACGGCACAAAACAGACAATGGGCATTGATATGGCGGAAAAGTCGCTGAAAATTGCCAAATTACATGCTTTAGAAACGCAAACAAACAATGTGAATTACCGCTTAATCAGCGTGGAGGACTTGGCGGCAGAAATGCCTGCCGCTTTTGATGTGCTGACTTGTATGGAAATGTTGGAACACGTTCCCGATCCCGCTACGGTTATCCGCGCCTGTGCCAAACTGGTTAAGCCCGGCGGCTGGGTGTTCTTATCCACCCTCAACCGCAACATCAAATCCTATTTACAAGCCATTGTTGCCGCTGAACACCTGCTCCGCCTTGTTCCCAAAGGCACGCATGACCACAAACGCTTCATTACACCCGCCGAATTGGCTCGCATGTGCCGCACCGCCGGTTTAATCACGGCAGACAGCAAAGGTTTAACCTACAACCCCATTACCCGCCAATATCGTTTTACTGACCGTTTAGATGTGAACTACATGTTGGCTTGCCGTGTGGGTTGCTAGTATATTTGCTATAACCTAAAAAACCACTCGGCATGTTTCATGCTCAAGTGGTTTTTTTATCGCAATCAATGATGTACTGCGTGTTACGCGCTCAATTCGGTGCGTAATTTTTTCGTTACCGTCATCATGACTTCCAGAGCGGCAATGGTTTCCGGCCACGCACGCGTTTTTAAACCGCAGTCGGGGTTTACCCACAATCGGCGGGCAGGAATCACTTTTAAGGCTTTGCGCAGCAAATGTTCAATTTCTGCTTCGGTCGGTACGCGGGGGCTGTGAATGTCATACACACCCGGACCGATGTCATTCGGGTATTTGAATTGCACAAAGGCATCCAGCAATTCCATATCAGACCGTGATGTTTCAATGGTAATTACATCGGCATCCATCGCGGCAATGGCGGGAAGAATGTCGTTGAATTCCGAATAACACATGTGGGTGTGAATTTGGGTGGTGTCTGCCGCATCGGTGGACGTGAGGCGGAAAGATTCACACGCCCATGCCAGATATTCTTCCCAGCCGGCGCGTTTCAGCGGCAAGCCTTCACGAATAGCAGGTTCGTCAATTTGAATCACTTTAATGCCGGCTTTTTCCAAATCCAACACTTCGTCATTCAATGCCAGCGCAATTTGTTTGCATACTTGGCTCAACGGAATATCATTGCGCACGAAACTCCATTTCAGCATGGTAACAGGACCGGTCAGCATGCCTTTCATCGGACGTTTGGTTAACGTTTGCGCATAAGACGACCACGCCACCGTCATCGGTGTCGGGCGGGCAACATCACCGAAAATAATCGGCGGTTTTACGCAGCGTGAACCATAACTTTGCACCCAGCCAAATTGAGTAAAGCAATAGCCTTCCATTTGCTCGCCGAAATATTCCACCATGTCGTTGCGTTCGGCTTCGCCATGCACAGGAATATCAATGTCTAATTTTTCTTGAACGTCCACACAATAGGCGATTTCTTTTTTCATCGCGGCTTCATAATCGGCGGCACTCAATTCGCCCTTTTTAAAGGCAGCACGGGCTTGGCGGATTTCAGTGGTTTGCGGGAATGAGCCAATGGTGGTGGTGGGCAGCAAGGGTAATTTCAGCCAATCCAATTGTGCGGCAATGCGGGTTTCAAACGGACTTTTGCGTTGATCGGCATTGGGGCGCAAGTTGGCAAGGCGGTTTTTCACTGCATCGCGGTGAATTAATTTGCTGGTTTTACGGGCGGCGGCGGCGGCATCAGAAGCGGCAACGGCATCGGCAACAGCCGCTTTGCCGTGTTCCAGTGCCTGCTTCACCACACCCAATTCAGTTAATTTTTGTGCAGCAAATGCCAGCCATGTTTTGATTTCGGGATTCAGTTTTTCTTCCACGCCCAGGTCTTGCGGGCTGTGCAGCAAAGAACAGCTCGGTGCCAGCCATAAATTATTGCCCAATTTAGCGGCAACGGAGGTGAGCGTGTTGATAACGGCGGTTAAATCAGCGCGCCATACATTGCGCCCGTCAATTGCGCCGACAGACAAGATTTTATTTTCCGGCCATGCTTCGGCGAATACCGCCAATTGTTCGGGTGCGCGAACAGCGTCAATATGAACACCATGCACGGGTAAGCCTTTGAGCAGATTCACGTGTTCGGCAACAGAGGCAAAATAAGTGCCGAGAATAATGCGCGTTCCGGTGATTGCCAGCTCTTTATAAGTGGGTGCAAATGCGTTCAGCCATGCTTGTTCGGTATCCACTGCCAAAATCGGTTCGTCGATTTGAATCCAATCCACGCCTTCATTTGCCAATTCACGCAATAATTTTTGATATTCAGGCAGCAATTTCGGTAGCAAATCCAAGCGGTTTAAACCCGCGTCTTTTTCTTTGCCCAGCCACAATAAGGTGATGGGGCCAACCAAAGTCGGCTTGATGTCATAACCCAATGATTTGGCTTCACGGATTTGTGCAATCAGGTTTTGGCTGTTGGTTTTAAAACGGGTGTCCGTATGCCATTCGGGAACGATATAGTGATAATTGGTATCAAACCATTTGGTCATTTCCATTGCCATTTGGGTGGCATTGCCGCGAGCCAATTGAAAGTATTCAGGCAGCGTGAGTTTGGCAGCATCAAAACCAAAACGTGCGGGGATTGCACCCAGTGCGCACAATGTGTCTAACACGTGGTCATAAAATGAAAAATCGCCCACCGGCACCAGATCTGCTCCGGCTGCTTTTTGTGCCGCCCAATTGGCTTGGCGAATGGCAGAGGCGATTTGTTGCAGCTCTGCTTCGGCTTTTGTGCCTTTCCAAAACGCTTCAACAGCAAATTTCAGCTCACGTTTCGCGCCGATGCGCGGGTAGCCGGATAAGTGGAATGTGTGCATAGAATACCTTTGTCAATGAGAATATCAAAAAAACCTGTATTCAAAATCCGAAGTCGGCAGATGTGAATACAGGTTTTAAACTGTCAATTAAAACCATGTAACGGCAATTATAACCCAAAAAAGCACAACCGCTTATAAGCAAACGTTATGAATAACAACCGAAAATATTATGAATAACAATCGATTATTTTCAGGCAGCCTAAACAGCAACAGGCTGCCTGAAAATCACAGCAACACACGCCGAAAATCCGCCAGCAAATCTGCTAAATAGACCAAGAAACGCATACCAGATGCGCCGTCAATCACCCGATGATCAAATGACAACGATAAAGGACACATCAAGCGCGGCGTAAACTCATTGCCGTTCCACACCGGTTTCATTTGCGATTGGCATACGCCCAAAATAGCCACTTCAGGCGCATTGATAATCGGAGAAAATCCTGTACCGCCGATGCCGCCCAAGCTGGAAACAGTGAAACACGCGCCTTGCATTTCCTGTGGCATCAATTTGCCTTCACGTGCTTTTTTGCTCAAATTGGTGAGCTCTTGAGTCATTTCTTTCAAGCCTTTTTTATCGGCATCTTTAATCACCGGCACCACCAAGCCATTGGGCGTATCGGCGGCAAAGCCGATGTGGCAATATTTTTTCAAAATTAAATTGTCGCCGTCAAGCGAAGCATTGAAATCGGGAAATTCCTGCAAGGCTTTGACACTCGCTTTGATGATGAACGCCAAAGCAGAGATTTTCAGCCCGTCGCGCTCCCATTCTTTGTTCAGCTGCCGGCGGAAAGATTCCAAGTCGGTCATATCGGCTTCGGCTTGGTGGGTAACGTGCGGAATCATCACCCAATTGCGTGCCAGATTTTGCCCTGAGATTTTTTTGATGCGGCTTAACGGCTTGACTTCAATTTCGCCGAATTTGGCAAAATCCACTTTCGGCCACGGTAATAAATCCAAACCGCCGCCCAAACTTGACGGTGCAGATTCGCGTTGCTGCAATGCGTTTTTGACATAGTTTTTAACATCGTCTGCCACAACCCGCCCCTGCCGTGCACTGCCTTTAACCAAACGCAAATCCACGCCCAGCTCCCGCGCCAATTTACGCACAGCAGGACCTGCATGGGCTTGACCTTGCGGCACAGCAGGTACAACAGCGGCGGCAGAAGCTATTGTCGGTTTGGCAAGCACGGTACTTGCCGATTGCGGCAAAGCCGATACGACTGCGGACGGCGGAACGCTCTGTTCCGATTTAACATCTGATTTAGCAGCCGCTGCGCTACTGATTAATCTGACAATTACATTGCCTTCAATAACTTTATCGCCCGCTTTCACCAAAACTTCAGTGATTTTCCCGCCTTTATCTGCGGGCACGTCCATAGTGGCTTTTTCGCTCTCCAAAGTAATCAGGGTATCGTTCACCGCCACCACATCACCGACTTTTACTGCCACATCAATCACATCAACCGCTTTTTCACCGCCGATGTCAGGCACTTTGATTTCAGCGAGCACACCAACGGCAGCAGCGGGCGGCGGCACGGCAACCTGTTTGGTGCTGGTGTCGTCTATTAAATTAAATGCGAATCGCTCATTGTCGGGCAAAACGGCGGCTTGTTTGGTGCTTGTGTTGGGTGTTGCTGCAATTTGCTCGGTGGTTTCCAATTTAACAATCACGCGCCCTTGCGCCACTTTATCACCCGCTTTCACCAAAATTTCGGTGATTTTTCCGCTTTTGTCCGACGGCACATCCATGGTGGCTTTTTCGCTCTCTAAGGTGATTAACGTGTCGTTTGCGGCAACCACGTCGCCCACTTTTACCGCCACATCAATCACATCAACTTCATTATCTGAGCCGATGTCGGGTACTTTAATTTCTGCAATTTGACTCATTCGTTTTGTCCTTTTCACTGCGTGCACTGAGAACCGCCGCTTGGTTGTTCTCATCAAGCACATGGCTTAATGCCGGCACAGACTCAATATTCAGTAAATTCACTCTTTCAGGCTACCTGAAGAATTTAACTGTAAGAATTACCCGTGTTGTTTACACTTTTCATCAAAATAAAAATATTTCTCTAGTACCTCGTATGGTGTCGCTCCGTTAAGTGATTTATGAGGCTTCACCGTATTGTAGTAGTTGATGAAGCGATTTAGCTCCAGCTTTCGATGCTCACTGTTCTGAAAGCGTGTTTTATCGTGCCACATCTGCATCAACGTCCTGATAACCCGCTCTGCCTTACCATTGGTCTGTGGTCGGGCAACTCGGGTAAATTTTTGATTGATGCGATGTTCCGTACAGACCGCCCTGAAAGCGTGTTCCAACGTTCCCTTGTATTCTGTCCCGTTATCCGAGTATACGCAATCAATCTGATAAGGACATTGTTGCAACACATTGTTCTTTAAAAAATCTGCTGCACTGAATTGGCTTTTATCAGGATAAATGCCCGCATATAGTTCACGAGAAAAATCATCAATACTCACAAATAAATACTCATGGCGATTCGCTCGGGTTTGACCTGCCAATACGGGTAGCCGTTTGGTGTCCACATGCAGCATTTCACCGGGATAAGTCTTATTGTACCGCTGCGCCTGCGCTTTGAGTTTGTCTTGAATGGCTTTTTCTACTTTTGCCAAACGCTTCATGCCGTAACGAACTTGCTTGAAGCGGCGATTAGTGCTGTTTTTAGGCACGAATACCTGTAACCGCGCTTCTTTCAAGACTTTATAGATGGTGGGTCTGCTGACGCAATAGGTAGCCGCCAAATCAGAAACGCGGACATTTTCTTCTGTATAAAGCCGCCAAATTTCTTGACGCTGATAGGGCAGTAAACGGGTTCTTTTATGAATGTTCATTGCAGTATTTTCCTATAAATACTGTAAACAACGCTGGGAT